>JAAVHL010000042.1 GCA_014799735.1 Ruminococcus sp. | reverse complement strand
TTATCTGAAAAAGCATGAAAAAAATATGTCAAGGTGGTAAGTCCAATGGGTAAAAATTATCGCACTATCCTGTTCGATCTGGACGGCACGCTTGCCGATTCGGGCGCAGGAATTATTAAATGCGTGAAGTACGCTTTTGATAAAATGGGTCTTGAATACCCTGATGAGGCGGTACTCAAAAAATTTCTCGGGCCGCCGCTTATGTATTCTTTTACGAATTTATGCGGAATGCCCGAGGAACAGGCGTGGAAAGCTTTCCACCTTTATCGGGAGCGTTACTGCGATATGGACTGCTGCGTAACGGAAAATTCTCTTTTCGAGGGTATTTACGACGTTCTGGAGCAGTTGAACGGCGCGGGCAAGCGGATCGCGCTGGCAACCACAAAGCCCGAAAATACGGCGGACAGGATAATTACATATTTTGACGTAAAAAAATTTTTTACAGCAGTTTGCGGAGCGGCGAACGACGGTTCAAGGGGCGTCAAGGCGGAAGTTATAAAAGACGCTCTTGAACGGTGCGGCGAGACAGCTTTGGAACAGGTTCTGATGATAGGCGACAGGTTCTACGACATAGAGGGCGCAAAGGCTGTGGGAATTGATTCCGCAGGAGTTCTTTACGGCGGAACAGACCGCGAGGAGCTTGAAAAGGCAGGGGCGGACTACATAGTGTCCGAGCCGAATGATATTGTAAAAATAATTTTAAAATAAAGTTTTATGGAGGAATTTAAAATGGCAAACATTGAGAAAAAGGAACAGCTCTACGAGGGCAAGGCTAAAAAGGTTTACGCAACAAACGACCCCGATATGGTTATCGTTGACTACAAGGACGACGCTACCGCTTTCAACGGCGAGAAAAAGGGTACTATTCGCGGCAAGGGCGTTGTCAACAACAAGATGACAAACTATATGTTCGGTCTCCTTGAAAAAGAGGGTATTCCTACCCACCTTGTTGAGGAAATCAGCGACCGTGAGACTATCGTTAAAAAGGTTGAAATTGTTCCCCTTGAAGTTATCGTGAGAAATGTTGCGGCGGGAAGCTTTTCCAAAAAGCTTGGCATTGAGGAGGGTACTCCCCTGAAGTGTCCAACTCTCGAATTCAGCTACAAGAACGACGATCTCGGCGACCCGTTCATTAATGATTACTACGCTTTGGGACTTGGTCTTGCCACACAGGAGGAAATTGATACCATTTCAAAGTACGCATTTGCGGTAAATGATTTCATGCTGAAATTCTTCAAAGAGCACGGCATTGACCTTATCGACTTCAAGATCGAGTTCGGCAGATTTCACGGCAAAATTCTTCTTGCGGACGAGATTTCTCCCGACACCTGCCGTTTCTGGGACAGCAAGACCCACGAGAAGCTTGACAAGGACCGTTTCCGCAGGGATATGGGCGGCGTAGAGGAAGCTTATCAGGAAATGATGAAGCGTATTTTTGGCGAATAATTACGGTGTTCTTGACAGGTAAGTCGGTCAAAAGTTTTGATTTTTAAACCGCCCCTTGATAGGGGCTACGAAAAGTATAGGGTCGCAATATTGCGCAGCGGGGTAGAACAACGCGGCGCGGCGACCGCGCGAAAGGGAAATTTTATGGGCGGATTTTTTGGAGCAGCCACGATAAACGACTGCATAAGCGACGTTTTCTTCGGTACGGACTACCACTCCCACCTCGGCACAAGACGCGGCGGCATGACCGCTTACTCCCCCGAGCTGGGCTTTCAGAGAAGTATCCACAGCATTGAAAACTCGCCGTTCAGAACAAAGTTTGAAAATGACATAGAGTCAATGCACGGCAGACTGTGTATCGGCTGTATCAGCGACAGCGACCCGCAGCCTATCCTGCTCAGGTCGAAAATGGGCGTTTACGCGGTCTGTAATATCGGCATAATCAACAACGCCGAGCAGCTCAGAAACGAGTTTATGGACAACTGCTTCGCCAGCTTCGAGGCGATGAGCAGCGGAAGCGTTAATTCCAGCGCACTGATAGGCGCGCTTATTTCCCAAAAGGACAATTTTGTGGACGGCATACGCTACGCGCAGGAAAAGATAGAGGGCACTATGTCCCTGCTCATTCTCACCGAGGACTGCATTATCGCCGCAAGGGACAAAAACGGACGTCTCCCTATCGTTATCGGCAAGGGAGTAAACGGCTATTGCTGCTCCTTTGAGTCGTTCGCGTTCCAGAAGTTAGGCTACGAGACCTATCGGGAGCTGCTTCCCGGCGAGATAGTGAAGATCACCCATGAAAAGTGCGAGACCCTTGCGGAGGGTCACACAAATATGAATATATGCACCTTTTTGTGGACATATTACGGCTATCCGAACTCAATTTACGAGGGAGTGACCGTTGAGACAATGCGTACCCGCAACGGCGAGATAATGGCTGAGGCCGAGATGAAAAACGGCACTCTTCCAGACGTGGACTACGTGTGCGGCGTGCCCGACTCTGGAATACCTCACGCTATCGGTTACGCAAACAGAAGCGGCATACCATTTGCAAGACCGTTTATAAAGTACACCCCCACATGGCCAAGAAGCTTTATGCCGCAAAATCAGGTCATGAGAAACAGGGTTGCAAAAATGAAGCTTATCCCCGTACACGAGCTTATCGAGGGCAAGCGCCTGCTGTTTGTGGACGACAGCATCGTCCGCGGCACTCAGATGAGGGAGACCGTTGAGTTCCTGTACTCAAACGGCGCAAAGGAAGTACATATGCGTTCGGCTTGTCCGCCCATTATGTACGGCTGCAAATTCCTGAACTTCTCCAGAAGCACCTCGGAGCTTGACCTTATCGCGAGAAAGATAATCGACGAGCTTGAGGGCGCGGAGGGCGTTAAGTACATCAGCGAATACAGCGACACCAATACAGAGCGTGGCAAAAAGCTTCGTCAGGAGATATGCCGCCGTCTGAAGCTTACTTCCATAGAATTCCAGTCTCTGGAGGGTACTGTCAGAGCGGTGGGACTTCCCGCCGACAGCCTTTGCAGCTACTGCTGGAACGGAAAGGAATGAGCCGTATGAGCAGTATTCATGAGGAGTGCGGCGTCTTTGCCATTTACAGCAAGGACACCACGGACGTTGCAATGCAGACATATCTCGGACTTTACGCCTTGCAGCACAGGGGACAGGAGTCCTGCGGAATCGTTGTCAACGACAGGGGCGTGTTCAGCTATCACAAGGACTTGGGACTTGTCCACGAGGTCTTTGACAAGGATACTCTTGCAGGGCTTGGTCAGGGCAATATTGCGGTGGGACACGTTAGGTACTCCACCACGGGAAACTCCAACCGCTCCAACGCGCAGCCCTTGGTCGTTCGGCACATAAAGGGGCCTATGGCTCTTGCCCATAACGGAAACCTCACCAACGCCTACGAGCTGCGGCGTGAGTTTGAGCTGGGCGGAGCGATCTTCCACACCACAAACGATACGGAGGTAATTTCCTACGCAATAACTCAGCAGCGGCTTGTCTGCGCTTCTATAGAAGAAGCGGTGTCAAAGGCTATGGATAAATTTCAGGGAGCGTATTCTCTTGTGGCAATGTCTCCCAAAAAGCTTATCGCGGCAAGAGACACGATTGGCTTCCGTCCGCTTTCAATAGGCAGACTTGGGGAGGCTTACGTTATCGCTTCCGAGACCTGCGCTTTCGACAGTATCGGCGCGGAATTTGTCCGTGACGTTCGTCCCGGCGAGGTGGTCGTTATAGATGAAAACGGTATGCGCTCTATTGAGACACACGTTTCCGAAAAGCCTCATATCTGCGTATTTGAGTATGTGTACATAGCCCGCCTCGACTCGGTTATAGAGGGTTCAAGCGTACATCAGGCGCGTATCAAGGCGGGTGAATATTTGTGGCAGGAACACCCCGTTGAAGCGGATGTGGTAATAGGCGTCCCCGACAGCGGACTGGACGCGGCTTTAGGCTTTGCAAACGCTTCGGGAATACCATACGGCGTTGGCTTTATCAGAAACAGATATATAGGCAGGACGTTCATTCAGCCCACCCAAACCGAGCGTACCAACTCGGTTCGGATAAAGCTGAATGTGGTAAAGGAAACTGTCCGCGGCAAGCGCGTGGTGCTTGTGGACGACAGCATTGTCCGCGGCACGACTTCCCGCAGGACGGTAAATCTGATACGTGAAGCAGGGGCAAAGGAAATCCATGTAAGGATTTCCTGTCCGCCGTTTATAAGTCCCTGCTATTTCGGCACGGATATAGACAGCAAGGAAAATCTTATAGCCTGCAAAATGAGCGTACCCGAAATTGCAAAGGAAATAGGCGCGGATACGCTTGGCTATTTAAGCGTTGAGGCGGTAAACAGGCTTGCTGAAAATTCGGACTGCAAATTCTGCAACGGCTGCGTTACGGGGAATTATCCTGCTCCCATTCCCACGGAAATACGCAAGGACAAGTTTGAATTTAAAATAAAAAAGTAACCGAAAGGAAGTAAGATATGAAAAGTTTTTCCGAAAGCTACAAGGAGGCGGGCGTTGACGTTACCGCCGGCTACAAAGCGGTTGAGCTTATGAAGGCTCACGTTGCGAGAACTATGACGAGCGGCGTGCTGTCGGGCATAGGCGGCTTCGGCGGTCTGTTTGAGCTTGACATGACGGGAATTAAAAAGCCTGTTCTGGTTTCGGGCACGGACGGCGTGGGTACAAAAATCAAGATCGCTTTTATTATGGACAGGCACAACACCGTAGGTATCGACTGCGTTGCAATGTGCGTCAACGACATCATCTGCTGCGGCGCTAAACCCCAGTTTTTCCTTGACTACATCGCCTGCGGAAAGAATATTCCCGAAAAGATCGCAAGCATAGTTTCGGGCGTTGCCGAGGGCTGCGTGCAGGCGGAATGCGCTCTTGTGGGCGGTGAGACAGCAGAGCACCCCGGTCTTATGCCCGACGATGAGTACGACCTTGCAGGCTTTGCGGTAGGTCTTGTTGACAAGGACAAAATTCTCGATCCCTCATGTCAGAAAGCGGGGGACGTGATGATTGCCATTAAATCCAGCGGCGTACACTCAAACGGCTTCTCGCTGGTGAGAAAGGTGTTCACGGTAAACGAGCAGAACCTTGCAAGACACCAGTCCGACCTTGGAACAACCCTAGGAGAATGTCTGCTGACTCCGACAAAAATTTACGTTAAAGCGGTAATGTCACTTCTGGACGCGGTAAAGGTAAAGTCCCTGAGCCACATCACAGGCGGCGGTTTTTACGAGAATATCCCGCGTTCGCTGCCGAACGGACTTTCCGCGAAGATCGCGAGGTCGGACGTTCAGACACTGCCTATCTTCGATCTTATCGCAAAGACGGGAAATATTCCCGAACGGGATATGTTCAACACCTTCAACATGGGTGTTGGAATGTGCGCTGTTGTTGACAAGAACGACGCTGACAAGGCGATCGCGGCTATCAAGGCTGCGGGCGAGGACGCTTACGTTCTGGGCGAGCTTGTGGAAAGCGACGAGGGCGTAATCATAGCATGATCGAATAATAACGCTAAGGAGGGAGTTTCTCGGAGTTCCCTCCTTTGTTAAAATACGGAGGCTTTATGAAAAACATAGTTGTACTTGTTTCGGGGGGCGGCACGAATTTGCAGGCTCTTATAGATGCGGAAAAGCGCGGTGAGATCGTCGGCGGAAAAATCACCTGCGTGATAGCTTCAAAGCCCGACGCGTACGCTCTTGAAAGGGCAAAGCAGAACGGCATAAAGACCCGCGTTCTGGTGCGAAAGGACTTTGCGGACGTCCACGAATACAGCAAGGCAATGCTTGACGCTCTCAATGAGGAAAAGGCTGACCTTGTGGTGTACGCAGGCTTTATGACTATTCTGGACGAAACGGTTTGCAGGGCGTACCCAAACAAGATGATGAATGTCCACCCTGCGCTTATTCCGTCTTTCTGCGGCAAAGGCTTTTACGGACTGCACGTCCATGAGGCTGTGCTTGAAAAGGGCGTTAAGGTAACCGGCGCGACGGTGCATTTTGTCACCGAGGTCTGCGACGGCGGGCCGATAATTTTGCAGGGGACAGTTCCCGTGCTTAACGGAGACACGCCCGAAGTCCTGCAAAAGCGCGTTATGGAAAACGTGGAATGGAAGCTTCTTCCGAAAGCTGTCGCACTGTTCTGTCAGGACAAGATAAAGGTCGCTGACGGCAGGGCTGTTGTGGAGGAATAGCGTCTTATGATAATGACGAATATGATGATAATGAAAATAACATTTGCAGCGTTCGGAGTACTTTTTGTACTTATAGGAATAGGCGTGATAACAGGCGGCTTGGCAAACAATAATTCTATAAAAAACAGCCGTGAGGTAAGCGGAACGATCGTTGATTTTATAAAAAGAAGAGGGCGAGGTCAAGGAGGGCA
>JAAVHL010000148.1 GCA_014799735.1 Ruminococcus sp. | reverse complement strand
GTAATGTAACAAGGGGGAGCGGTCGTGTCCGCTCCCCCTCGGAATGGCTCTCGCCATTCCTCACCCCTTTCACCGTTTTGAACGATATGCGCCTGCGGGCGCGGGGAGAAGAGTTTCGCCGCCTGCGGGCGGCGACCAGGGGCTCTGCCCCGTGGACCTCGCCACCTTTGAAAAGGTGGACGAAACTTTTCCATGGCGGCTTCGCCGCGCGAGGACTTTTAGTTAGTGCGTAAAATCAAAATTTATAACCGTAAATTTGATTTCCTAACGAGATGAAACAACACTTGAAATAACCTCCTAAATGTGATATAATGGTAATATCAAATCAAATTGCGAATTTATTTTATTGGAGGCTGCTGTATATGAAAATCGTTATCATCGGAGGAGTTGCCGCAGGTACAAAGGCGGCGGCTAAGATCAAACGTGAGGATCGCTCCGCTCAGGTGGAGGTCTACACTAAAAGCCGCGATATTTCCTACGCGGGCTGCGGACTGCCTTACTACGTCGGCGGTGAGATCGAAAGCCGCGAGGAGCTTATCGTAAACACTCCCGCAAAGTTTTCCGCACTGACAGGCGTTGACGTTTTCAACGGACAGGAGGCGGTCTCCGTTGATACAAAAGCCAAGACGGTACAGCTTCGCTCCGTTTCCGACGGTTCGCAGCAGGACGTTTCATACGACAAGCTGATAATTGCGACAGGAGCGTCTCCCATTGTCCCGAAGATAGACGGCACGGGTCTGAACGGCGTGTTTACCGTGCGCACTCCCGACGACGCTATCGCTGTCAGGGACTACATAGAAAAGAACAACTGCAAAAAGGCGGTGGTTGCGGGCGCGGGCTTTATCGGCATGGAAATGGCTGAAAACCTTATGCTGCAAGGACTTGCCGTTACCGTTATAGACATGACATCACAGATTTTGCCCAACGTTCTTGACCCCGAAATGGCAGGATATGCGGCAAAGCACCTCCGCAAAAAAGGCATGAAAATAATGACGGGAACGTCGCTTCTTTCCATTAAGGGCAACGACAAAGCCGAAGCTGCCGTTACAAGCGGGGGAGAGCTTCCCGCCGAGGTGGTCATACTCAGTATTGGCATACGTCCCGCAACGGCTTTTCTTGACGGCAGCGGCATTGAGCTTATAAACGGCGCGGTAGATGTTGACGAATATCAGCGCACCAATATTGAGGACGTTTACGCCGCGGGAGACTGCGCGGTGGTGAAAAATCTTGTCACGGGTCAGCGGCAGTGGTCTGCAATGGGTTCTACCGCAAACATCACGGGAAGATGCCTTGCGAAAACTCTTACGGGAACGCAGACCTCCTATGGCGGCTGTCTTGGCACTGGCGTTGCAAAGCTTGCTGACGACCTTAACGCGGGGCGCACAGGCTTGTCCGAGGAGCAGGCGAAAGCAGCGGGCTATGATGTTTCCACTGTTGTTTGCGTTACCGACGACAAGGCGCACTATTACCCCGATTCGGACACCTTTACCACAAAGCTTATCGCCGACAAAACCACAGGAAAGCTTTTGGGTATGCAGGTTCTTGGCGCGGGCACTGTAGATAAAATGACCGACATTGCCGCTGTTGGAATTTCCGCGGGACTTACCATCAGCGATTTCGATACTATGGACTTGGCGTATGCGCCGCCGTTCTCCACGGCTATCCACCCGTTTGTACAGGCTTGCTACATTCTTGAAAATAAGATAAGCGGAGCGTTCGAGACCTTTACTCCCGCCGAGTACGCGGCAGGTGCGGCAAAGGGCTACCGCGTTCTGGACGTCCAGCCCGAGCCCAAAATTTTCGGCGCGGAATGGATAGACCTTGGCAAGGTTAACGGCGAGCTTGACGGCATTTCCAAGGACGAAAAGCTGCTGCTTGTGTGTGCAAAGGGCAAGAGAGGATATTTCCTGCAAAACAGGCTGAAGCATTTCGGCTACACAAATACAAGGGTTCTCGAGGGCGGAGAATTTTTCAACACCGTAAAGGTGGAGAATGCGGGCGGCATTCTTTCCGCGGCGGAAATAAAGCGCGTAAAGGCTCTGGGCTGCCTGCAGGATAAGCGTTACCCCGACGTGTTCAACGTCCGCGTTATCACGAAAAACGGCAAGATCACTGCCGAGGAGCAGCGCGTTATCGCCGAGGCGGCAGACCGCTTCGGAAGCGGCGAGGTAACGTTCACGAGCCGTCTTACTCTGGAAATTCAGGGCGTTAAGTACGAAAATATTGAAGCCGTTATTGATTTCCTTGGCGAGCATGATCTGCTTACGGGCGGTACAGGTTCGCTGGTTCGTCCCGTTGTGTCATGCAAGGGAACTACCTGCCAGTACGGTCTTATCGACACGTTCGGTCTCAGCGAGAAAATTCACGAGCGTTTTTATCTTGGTTATCATGACGTTACTCTGCCCCATAAGTTCAAGATCGCGGTGGGAGGCTGTCCAAACAACTGCGTGAAGCCCAACCTTAACGATCTGGGAATAATCGGTCAGCGCGTACCTGTTATCCAGTCGGACAAATGCCGCGGCTGCGGAAAATGTCAGGTGGAGATGTCATGTCCCATAAAGGCGGCAAAGGTGGAGGACGGCAAGATCGTCATGACCAAGGACTGCAACAACTGCGGCCGCTGCCGTGAGAAGTGTCCCTTCGGAGCAGTTCCCGAATATACCGACTGCTACAAAATTTATATCGGCGGCAGATGGGGCAAGAAGATCGCCAACGGCAGACCTCTTGAAAAGCTGTTTACCTCCGAGGACGAGGTCATGGATACCGTTGAAAGAGCGATACTCTTCTTCCGCGACGAGGGTCTCAGCGGCGAACGCTTTGCGGACACTATCGAACGTCTCGGCTTTGAGTACGTTCAGGATAAGCTTCTGAACGACAAGATCGACAAGAGCGCGGTGCTCAAAAAGACCGTAAAGGGCGGTGCGACCTGCTGATGAAAAGGTTTTTTGCAGTTTTGGCGGCAGCGGCTTTAGTGCTTTTTGCAGCGGGATGTTCTGCGGGGGAAAACGATATTCCTCCGCAGAACGCGGACAGCGCGGTGACCTTTACCGACGCGCTTGGCAGAGAGGTCACTGTAAATGCTCCCGAAAAAGCGGCGGCTCTGCTTGGAAGCTTCGCCGAGGTCTGGACGCTTGCGGGGGGACAGCTTGCAGCCGCTCCCGACGACGCATGGAACGACATGGAGCTTTCCCTGTCCGAGGACGTTTTGAATTTGGGAAAGATAAACGAGCTCAGTCTGGAAACGCTTCTAAGCGCAGACCCCGATTTCATAATCGCAAGCTCGCAGATCCGTGTAGACCTTGAATGGCTGGATACTATCGAAAGTACGGATATCCCGATAGCCTATTTTGACGTGTCCGATTTTGACGATTACCTTGCCATGCTAAAGATTTGCACGGACATCACGGGCAGGGACGACCTGTACCAAAAAAACGGTACGGACGTAAAGGATACCGTGGACAGCGTTATTGCCGACAGCGCGGCCCGCGTTGCGAAAAAGGGCGCTCCCGAAGTGCTGTCGCTTCGTGCTTCGGCAAGCTATGTGCGGGCGAAAAGCAGCAGGGGAAACGTCCTCGGCAAAATGCTTGACACCCTCGGCTGCGTAAATATTGCGGACGGAAACGACGCGTTTCTCGAAAAGATAAGCATTGAACACATTATCGAGCGCGACCCCGATTTCATTTTTGTCGTCCAGACGGGCGACGACAAAAACGGCGCGCAGGAAACGCTTGACGCCTTTATCGCGGACAATCCCGCGTGGAGCGGTCTTACCGCCGTCAAGGAGGGACGGGTCTACTTTATGGACAAGCGTCTCTATAACCTTAAACCCAATGCCCGCTGGGGCGAAGCTTACGAAAAGCTTGAAGAGATTCTTAACACAAATTATTAAAAAGGAGCAGCAGCCGTGGAAAATTTCGGACGAAAAAAGTTTCCCTTAGTTTTTGCAGTTACCGCGGCAGGCTGTATAGTTGCCGCCGTTCTCAGCCTTTGTCTGGGAGCGGCGCGTCTTTCATGGAGCGAGGTTTTCAGCAGTCCCGAAACGGTTTCGGGACGCATTTTCTTTCTCGTCAGACTTCCTCGGACGGCAGCCTGTCTGCTTGCGGGAGCGGGTCTGGCGGTCTCGGGAGCGCTTATTCAGGGCGTTCTTGCCAACAGTCTCGCTTCGCCGGGAATAATCGGCGTAAACGCGGGAGCGGGTCTCGGAGTAACGCTCTGCTGCGCTCTCGGAGCAATTTCGGGCTGGGCTGTTGCGGGTTCGGCATTTGCGGGCGCGCTTGCAGCGGTGCTTACGGTTGCGGTCGCCGCACGGAAAACGGCGGCTTCACGCTCCGCGGTGATATTGGGAGGCGTTGCGGTAAACAGCTTTCTTGCGGCGATATCCGAGGCGATAACAACGCTTTTCCCAGACACGGCTTCTCTTTCGGCAGACTTCCGCACAGGCGGATTTTCTGGAGTATCCCCCGCAAGGCTTGTCCCCGCAGGGATAGCTATTATCGCCGCGCTTGCGGTTTCCTTTTCCCTTTCCAACGAGCTTGACCTGCTTGCAATGGGGGAGGACACCGCTCAGGGTCTGGGACTTCCCGTTAAAAAAGTCCGCACGTTATTTTTGGTACTGGCGGCTCTGCTTGCGGGGGCAAGTGTAAGCTTCGCGGGACTTCTTGGCTTTGTGGGACTTATCATACCAAACATGGCAAGACGTATTGTCGGCGGCGAAAGCAAGCGTATCCTACCCATATGCGCCGTCGGGGGAGCGGCTTTTGTAACGCTTTGCGACTGCATAGCGCGGGTGATGTTCGCTCCGTTTGAAATTCCCGCGGGTATCGTCATGTCGGCGGTTGGCGCGCCGTTTTTCATTTTCCTGCTGTTCAGGCGCAAAGGAGGTCATTCCCGTGGATAAAAGGCTTCTGCTTTGTACCGAGGAGCTTCGAGCGGGCTACGGCGGGAAAGAGATACTGCACGGCATTTCGGTGGGCTTTGAAAGCGGAAAAGTGACGGTAATAGCAGGCCCCAACGGCTGCGGAAAAAGCACCCTGCTGAAAACCATTATACGGATTACTCCCGCAAGCGGCGGACGTGTTCTGGCGGACGGCAGGGATACGAGTGAAATGACCGCCGCCGAGCTTGCGAGACATATTGCCTATCTGCCGCAGAAAAAGAATATCCCCGACCTGACGGTGATGACAATGGTTCTTCACGGCAGATTTGCGCACCTGAGCTATCCCCGCCGATACCGCAAGGAGGACATTGCCGCTGCGGAGGAAGCCCTGCGGATAACGGAGCTTACCGAACTTGCGGACGAAAATATGTCGCGGCTGTCGGGAGGAACTCAGCAGCGGGCGTTTCTTGCAATGGCTCTGGCGCAAAGCTCGCCAGTGATACTGATGGACGAGCCCGCGTCTTTTATGGATATTTCCTATCAGCTGAAGCTTATGGAGCTTTCAAGGCGGCTTGCGGACAGCGGAAAAGCCGTTGTAATGGTGCTTCACGACCTGCCTGCCGCACTCAAGTATGCGGACGAAATTATCGTTATGTCCGAGGGAAATACAGCCGCCGCCGGTACGCCAGATGAAGTGTTTGAAAGCGGCGTTCTCGACCGTGTTTTCGGTATTCAAATGAAGCGGACTGTTACCGAAAACGGTATTGTATATTACTGCCGATAAGATATCGGCGAAAGTGATATGTGTGTCAAATAAAAAACAGGGATCATTGCGTTAAAATGATCCCTGTTTTTATAACGCGCAGTACACGTCTCTTAACGGTATTTGCGAAAGCTCTTATATAGTTGTTTGCCAGAAGAACGAACCGCAGGTCATTTGTCGAATGCGGGGTTAAAGGCATAGAAGTTTTTGGAATTAAGATTATCCTGTGTGATTCGCAGCGCTTCACCGAAACGTTGGAAATGCACTATCTCACGTTCCCGCAGGAACTTGATTGGGTCGCGGACGTCTGGGTCGTCCGTGAGCCGCAGGATATTTTCATATGTTGCACGGGCTTTCTGCTCTGCCGCAAGATCCTCAACAAGGTCTGTTACGGGGTCGCCCTTGGACTGGAAATACGCCGCAGTGAAAGGCATACCCGACGCGCCGGCAGGGTAAATTCCTGTTGTGTGGTCAACAAAGTAGGTGTCGAAGCCGCTTTCCTTGATCTGCTCTATCGTGAGATTTCTTGTAAGTTGGTAAAGAATAGCAGAAACTATTTCAAGGTGTGCAAGCTCCTCTGTGCCGATATCCGTCAGCACGCCCTTTACCTGCGCATAGGGCGCGGCGTAACGCTGGTTCAGATACCGCATGGAGGCTGCCAGCTCACCGTCGGGACCTCCGAGCTGATCAATTATAGCCTGCGCCAGCTTAGGATTGCTGTTCTTGATATTTACGGGGTACTGTAATTTAATTACATATTTATCATGCACATAATAATTATACTATTTCTCTATCAAACTGTAGACAAAGTCTACAGTTTGATTTCGACGTGCATAGCACGTCGGCGGCTGCAAAGCCGCAGAGAAAGCCGTTCAATACTAATCTCGTCAAAACCGTAGGTTTTGACTTCCGCCTTTCAGGCGGCTCTGCCTATAGACATTTTGTCTATAGGCAGATTGGAGATTAGTATTATAAAAAATAAACGTCAAGCTTTAAGTCGAAATTTGTTTTCCTGTAACATTGCCGTTCGGTCTTTGAGTATTCGATTTTTCTTATTATCGACCTTAACATTTTGTTTTTTTCTTCGGGATCAGCCGTGTCGAAATCGCGGATAACTTTTTCGAGCCTGAATACCAGTTCCGTGCCGCCGAGCTTGGGAGCGGCTTCATTTGCGGAAATTTCTTTCAGCATCGCCTCACAGCCTTTTATCTTTTCGGAAACAGCCGCGGAACGCTCTGAAAATACCTCCGCGGAATAAATGCCCTGCTCGAAGAAATCATAAATTTTTATCTGCCGGTTTTTCAGACGCGTAAGCTCGGCTTCAATTATCGATTGCTTGTCACGAACAACAGGTTTAATGTCCTGTTCGTTTTTATATTCGGCTTTCTTGATTTTTCTCAGCTTTATTTTCACAGCATTCAGTATAGCCTCGTCAATGCTGTCCATGGTACTCCCGACCACCTTGCCGCGGCAGGTGCGGTATCTGCATAAAACATGGGCTTTTCCCGAGGCTTTTATGTATCTGCGTATCATTTGATGTCCGCAGTTTTTGCAGTATAAAATGCCGTGATAGTGATTTTTCAGAGTGTCCCCGCTCTTTACGTGGGCAAGCGGATTGTTCTTTATAATTTTCTGAACGCGGTCAAAGGTCTCTTCGGGAATAATGGCTTCGTGTCTGCCGCAGCATACAATATCGCCGTCCTGCTTTGAGTGCCAGTGTATCTTTCCCGCATAGACGGGATTTTCAAGGATTTTCTTTACCGAGACCCGTTCCCAGTATTGACTTTTCATGGGAGCTATACCCATACGGTTCAGTTCCTCGGCAATGGCCCGTGCGCCGCTGCCGTTGAGCCGCATATCATATATCATTCTGACGACTTCCGCCTGTTCGGGAATTATCTCCAAAGTGTACACCTTGGGTTCGGGGTGTATTTTTTTGTACCCGAAGGGCGGGGTAGGGGTGATGTAATTTCCGTCCTTGACAGCGGCTATCCTTCCCGCATTCATGCGGCGGCGAATGGTCTTGTACTCCCTGCGGCTCATAAACAGTGAGAACTCGAAATACTCCTCGTCAAACTCGTTGCAGGGGTCGTAGGTCTTTATCGGGGTAATTATTTTTGTCCCCGAAGCCTTGAAGGCCTGTGCAACTACACCCTGATCAATGGTGTCGCCGCGGGCAAGACGCTCGATCTCCATAACAAGCACACCGTCATATTTGCCGTCGTTTACGTCCGCAAGCAGAGCCTGCATCTGGGGACGTGCGGCTATGTTCTCACCGCTGACGATCTCGCGGTACTGCTTTGCAATACTCAGGGAAAGCTTTTCCGCAAGCTCTGTGAGAGTTTTTTCATGCTTGGCAAGGGTCTCGCCCTCGCCGCGGGCTTCCGCCTCAGCGTCGGCGCGGGATTTTCTCAGGTACATTGCGTAGGGCATAGCACGGCTCCTTTAATACAACAGGATATATTTATTGTATTCATATGCGGGCTTCCCGCGGCGCATACGCTTTTGAGCATAATTCAAGGTGACAAAAGCAGGACAAGCAACGGACAGCCTAAGCTCCGAATAAGCTTAACGGAGGTGGTTTTTATGAGCTTTTGGAACGAGAGCTGCACGATACTTTCGGAAACCGAAACTGATAAGGAGATCACGACAGCCGCCCGAACGGACGGCGGCGCAGCTATCGTCTGTCACGAGCCGATACATACTCCCGAAGAGGAGGCGGAAATACTCTCTGATTTTGCCTTGGCGTGCGCGCATATGATGTGTCACGGAAAGGATCTGTCGGACATCAGGCACATACGCGTGATCTGCAGCGATGATCTTTAGGAGATCAGAATGAGATGTAAAAAAGTTCTCGCCGCGACTGTCACTGACTGACGATCGCGGCGATATAAAAATTGGAAGGTGAATAAGAAGATGGCTTAAATTATATGTATCGTTCCAGATTATTTTTCAGAACGGCTACCTGACCGTCAAGCTCTTCGCTTGCGGCGGCGGCATTTTGTGCGGTTGCGGAGGTCGTTCCGACAACAGCCTCGACCTCGCCGAGCTTTGTGACAATTTCCGCAACCATGGTTTTCTGCTTCTCGGAAACGTCTGCGATCTCCGAAACGGACTCGCTTATGGAGCTTGTTTCATGCACTACTTCGCTCAGCATTTTCGCAGTCTCGTTTGCCGCTTTAGTACCTATATTAATGGTCTGTACGGTGTGTTCGATAAGCTCTGCTGTGGATTTTGAAGCCTTTCCCGACTTTGCGGCAAGGGTGCGGACTTCCTCCGCAACTACTGCAAAGCCCTTGCCTGCCGCGCCCGCTCTTGAAGCTTCAACAGAGGCATTCAGCGCAAGGATATTGGTCTGCATAGCAATATCTTCAATTGTAGAGTTCATATTTACGATATCCGCGGCGTAACGGGAAATTCTCTTCATAATTTTCAGAAGCTCCTGCATTTTATCATTTCCGCCGTTGACGGTATCGGTGGCCTTGACGGCTTTTTCCTTGACCTCAAGGGCATTTTGTGCGGACTGCGAGATACGCATATTGATATCATCAAGATTTTTATGTACCTCGCCGATAAGCCTCGTTTCGTCCGAGACTGCATTTGCAAGCTCCGCCGCTCCTGTGGATACGCTGTGGGAGCCGCCCGCTATCTGCTCCGAAACAGTGCTTAACTGTTCAAAGGTGGAGTGCATTGCCTCGCATATGCCTTTTATGGATTTCTCCATTGCCGTAAATTCGCCCGCAAACCTGACCGTGCTGTCGTACACGAAGTTTCCGTCCTCCATATTTGCAAGGACTCTTTCCATCTCGTTTATGTAGGATTTCAAGGCTTTATTGGTTTTGGCGAGAGCACCGCAAATAGTGCCTATTTCGTCGTTTTCGGCTTTGGGATAATTATGCTCCAGCACGCCGTTGGACATATTTGTAACAATATTTTCTATATCGGACAATGGGCGCAGTCTGCTTGTAAACTTGAGGTAGAAGAAAACCGCACCGCCGATGGCCGTCAAGACTGATACTATCGCTGCAAATATGATTATGTTATTGAGTCCCGACATTGCCTCGCTGTAGTCTGCGGCATACAGCACCTTCCAGCCCGTGTCGCCTATGGGGACAACAGGGAAGTACCGCATTGTTCCGTCGTAGCCCTTGCCCGAAACAACGTTGGTACTGCCCGAAGCGTTAAGAACGTCGCTGTATATCGGATCAATGTCAATAAGCCTGGTCACGACTTCTGTCTGACCCTCCAGCCTGTGGGAATAGTCGGAATTTTTGGAATGGGCGACTATATTGCCGGAAGCGTCCACAAGCACCGCGTATCCGTTGTTATCAGCCTTAAGCTTCTGAGAGAGCGAAACAAGCTCCGTGACCTCAATGTCAAGTCCGCAAACGCCCAGAACATTGCCGTCATCGGACAGCAGCGGGCTTGCCACCGTTATAACTATCTTTCCCGTGATCGCGTCTATGTACGGGTCAGTGACAACCTTTTCCTTTGTAGACTTCGCAGTCTTGTACCAGCCCCGCTCCTGAGCCACATAATCATCTGCAACAGGGAAAACGCTGCACACCATTCCTACAGTGTCGGTCTCCCATGCGAGATAGCCGTTCATTATGCTTGACGAGCATGGGTGAACAACGTTCAGCATATACTGCTGCAAAGCGTCCCCGTGCAGGTCGTCATGTACCGCGGCATTTGCAAAGCCCTCGGAAATTGTGGTGTGCTGGGTGAACCAAGCGTCCATCTTTGCGGACTCCGTTGCAACCGTGTGATACAGGTCGGATTTTATAGAGCTTGTGTACTGAATATTTACGCATATTGCAAATATGAGACATACCATTGTAAGATCAGCAATCAGCACCGCCATTGACGTTGCAAGTATACTGCGCAGCAGGCTTTTCTTTTTCATAATAAGGTTCTCCTTTTTATTTTTAATAATCAATCTTGAAAATGCCCGCCGCAGTCAGTCCGAACAGAGCAGGGAAAACCGGTGTTATCCAAAGCAGGACTTTGGTCATTCGTTTGTTTACCTTTGCATCATTCAGTTCAAAAAAATCCATATTTTTCACTTTATTTTCCATTGTATCTGCCATTTCTTCGGAGTTGTGAAAATGCTTCGGCGAACTTTACAGACACAGCAATTCCATTAAATTCTATAATATCCTGTAAAATTTTTCAACGGATTTCACTTAAACGACGGATTTTTCACTTATTTGACATGAACTTCCCTTGTCCGACCCGAATAAATATGGTATAATTATTACAGGAAACAATTTATCAGGTCTTTATGGAGGTATTTGCCAATGTACCGTATTTCCGTCTGTGACGACAACAGCGGCGAACTGGAAAAAATATGCAGAATAATTAATGAATATACCGTGGCAAATAATATAAGTGCAGATGTAAATGCCTTTGCCTCGGGCAGTGAGCTTCTTGAATACGAGAACAGGGGACAGTGCTCGGATATTTACATACTTGACATAATCATGCCCGATATGAACGGTATCCAGCTGGGCAAAGCCATAAGACAAAAAAACGCAGATGCTTTTATTATTTTTCTGACTACCTCAAAGGATTACGCTCTGGAATCCTATTCGGTAAAAGCATTTTCATATCTTATCAAGCCCGCGGTCGAGGAAAATGTTACAGCCGAGCTTGCGGACTGCTTTTCCCGTATAAGCAAGCCTCCGGAGCGCTTTGTTCTGAAATGCTCCTCGGGAACTGTTTCGGTAAGATCCGAGGATATTGTCTATATAGAGTACTATAACCACCGCATGATATACCGTCTTGCGGGAGGAAAGACAGCCGAAAGCGTTTATTTCAGAGGTACCTTTGACAGTGTGATAACGGACTACATAAAAAACGGTTCCTTTATCAAAAGCTCGGCAAGCTATCTTGTCAATATGAAACATATAAAAACGGTAAACGCTGTGGGCTTTATCATGTCCGACGGAACTGTTCTTACGGTTACGCGAAAATATGCGGAGGCAAGGAAAAAGTACATAGACTACGAGCTGAACAGGGGAGAACAGCATGACGACGTTTGAAAACGATATTACTTACTACATGACAAAAACAGTTGTCGTTGTAGTCAGCACTCTTCTTATGATGTCGTCCTGCATGAAAATAAAGTGCACCGTGAAAAAAATTGTTGCTACGCTTGTGTTATACCTTTTATGGACCGGTATTTTTACCTTTACAGC
The DNA here is from genome assembly GCA_014799735.1 of Ruminococcus sp. Lineage (GTDB taxonomy): Bacteria > Bacillota > Clostridia > Oscillospirales > Ruminococcaceae > RGIG8773. The sequence continues at coordinate 6,954 of JAAVHL010000148.1, read as the reverse complement.
AATGAAGCTTTTCGGCATTGTCGGCACGCTTCGGCTCAGTATACCCATGATATCCGTTCCGGCAATGGTCGTTCTGTATTTTATGTCGAACTATTCGCCGTGGCAGGCGGTATTTAACTATACAATGCAGTTAAGCATTTCGGTAATTCTTGCCATGAGCCAAACAATAGCCTTTTCGATCATTGGCGGAGGAAAGGCTATGGACTTGATCATAAGGATAGTCAGCTATTCTCTTTGCATTTTGGCGGAACTGAAATTTTTAAGAAAAAAATTTGCCCTGCTGGACTATCTTCCCGATAAAAACTGGCGGACGCTGACATTAGTGCCTATAGGCTTTACAGTGCTGATTTTTCTTATCGGAACATATCCTGTGCATTATACGGAATCAATTGAACGTACTATTTACATTTACGCCGTTACTGTGTTAATGATCATCGTATATGTAATAATTTTTCACAGCCTTATCAGTCAGTATAACTTGCAGCTTTCCGAATATACCAACAGCATACTTATGTCACAGAGCAAATCCTTTCAGAAGCAGCTTGAAGCCATCAATTCAACAGAGGAGCAGGTCAGGATAATACGTCACAATATGCGGTATAATCTGATCGTTCTTTCAGATATGCTTACAGCGGGAGACACCTCCGGCGCGCTGGAATACTTAGGCTCATTCGGCAAAAAGCTTGACGACGCAAAAAAAGAGGTTTACTGCTCAAATTCCACAGCAAACGCTATTTTAGCATATTACATAGAGCGGGCGGAAAGCAAGGGTATCGGTACGGAGGTACAATTTACAATGCCCGAAAATCTCAGCGTTGATATTATGGATTTTACCGCTGCCTTGGCAAACGCTCTTGAAAACGCCGTGAATGCCTGTGCGAAGGTCAGAGAAAATAAAAGGAGGCTGCGCGTCAGGACAACGGAGTCCAAGCAGTATATAGTGGAAATTGCCAATAATTACACGGGAGAGGTATCCTTTGACGAGGAGGGACTTCCCACCTCAAGGGAAAGCGGTCACGGGATAGGCACACGCAGCATTTCGGCGTTTGCACAAAAAAATAACGCCGTCCTCGATTACGACATTACCGACGAATGGTTCAAGCTTCGGATAGTGCTTCCGAACAGTGAAAAATAGCGCAAAATCCTCCGGGAGCGTTTTATTTGCTCACCCGGAGGATTTTTTATATGTACTGTTTCGCAGGCATATCAAGCCGTCCTGACATTTCGGAAATTAGTGCAAATTTACGCGGAGGATACTAAATGTGTATGATAAATATGTTAGTTTTTTTTCATAAGCCCACATGATCAGTTCGCGCTCCTTTCCCAAGGCCATGGGTCGTCTACCCAGTTAAAGCGTTCGGTTGTTGAGGACTGGTCGGCGGTTATGGGGCCGTATTTGCTTATATAGGCGTCATAAGCAGCAGTCCTCATTTCGGTGTACTTTTTGAACAGATCCAGCGCCTTGCGGTCGGAGGGGTGGGTGTCCAGATAGAGATTCAGCTCGTACAGATAGAAATCGTACATCTGGATCGCACGCATCAGATTATTTCCGTTCACTGCACAAGCCCTCCTTTCCGCAGAACGGTAGATCGAGCGAGGGGAACATAGTCCCGCGTTCGAGAGCAATATTTTCGGCATAGGGGGTCTCCCACTGCTGGAACGGCACATAGCACATTCCTACAGGCGTTTCGGCAGGAAAAGCGGACAGACTTCCGTCTCCCGCTGTATTCATGTTGGTATTCATAGCTGCTCCTTTCCGGTTAAGAAAAAATAACCTGTTTCATAGTATGCGTGCAGCGCTGTTCGGGTTACAGCTTTGAAAGGTACGCCAAACTGTTCTTGAAAAAGCTTTCGGGGCATATTTTTAATTTTTCGCATGACCGTTTGCAGTACTTGAATAATCATTTCAAATATGGTATAATTTGTGCAGTAACTATGTGAGGACTGATATTATGGAAAAGGCCTTTAAAATACCCGAATTTGAATATTTTGAAATGGGCGGAAAGTACAGCGGAAACAAGCGCGGCTCTAAGCAGGACGACTTTAACTTCCGCTTTACGCCGAAGGAAAAGCTCCTTGCTCAGATATGGTACGGCATAAACTGCTTCGAGAAGTCCGAGCTTGTGTCGGAAGCCGAGTTCGACATCACCCGCGAGGGCTATCACGCCGCCTGCGACTGGGTGGAGGAGCAGGTGCAGGTCTGGCTTGGGGAGCATAATTTTCTTTCCCCCGACCTTGGCATATGGAGCAAGCCGCCCGAGGAAAATCCATGGGAGAGAAAGGCGGGCAAGGCGTTATGAGGAACATTCTTGTAACAGGCGGAACGGTTTTCGTCAGCCGATTTGCCGCGGAATATTTTGCCGCAAAGGGCGATAATGTTTTCGTGATGAACAGGGGAAGCCGTCCCCAGCCCGAGGGAGTTACCCCGATAATTTGCGACAGGCACGCTTTAGGGGACAGGCTCAAAGACAAGGCTTTCGACCTTGTGATAGACGTGTCCGCGTACACCCGCGCGGATACGGAAAGTCTGGTCTCCGCGCTTGGGGACTTCAGCTGCTATGTTTTCATAAGCTCGGGAGCGGTCTACCCCGAAACGCTGCCCCTGCCTTTCAGCGAGGAACAGAAGTGCGGCAGAAATTCCGTCTGGGGCGACTACGGCACAAACAAGCTTGACGCGGAAAATTTCCTGCTTGAAAATGTGGGAAACGCCTATTTAGTCCGTCCGCCGTACCTTTACGGCAGACACGAAAACCTCTACCGAGCGCCTTATATTTTCGACTGCGCCGACCGCGGGCAGCCCGTTTACGTCCCGCGAAAGGATTTGCCCCTGCAATTTTTTGACGTTTCCGACCTGTGCAGATTTATCGAAATTCTCTGCACCGTCAGACCCGCCGAAAAAATTTTCAATGTGGGAAATCCCGATATCGTAACCGCCAGCGAATGGGTGCGGCTGTGCTTTGAAGCGGCGGGAAAAGTCCCCGAACTAAAGGTCGCTCCGCAGGACTGCTTTGCGCGGAATTATTTCTGCTTTTACGATATGGACTATCGGCTGGACGTTTCGCGAATGCTTGAACTTATGCCCGACGTAAAACCGCTTGCAGAGGGCATTTTCGAGGAGTATGAGTGGTATAAGAGCAATCCCGATGCGGTGGCTAAAAGGGGTTATTTGGAGTACATCAAACAGAATTTTCGGGAGATATGATATGGATACGGAAAAGGCTCGGGAAATTATTTTTGATAATTATATGTGCAATGAAAACAGCTTTATTTTTTTGCTCCATGAAAAAAGTCGCTTTTCAGAAGAAAAATTCCGGGAATTTTGCGACAGTATCGCTGTTCTTGCGGAAACGGAAAAAAGCGGCTCCGATCTGACAATGCAGATAAACAACTCGTATCAATATTTGCTTAGGGAAATAATATATCATTTCGACCCTGACGATCTTTCAAGAATAGACGATTTTCCTGCAAATTACAACGACTATATTGAAAAAGTCGAGGCTGCGCTGGTTGCTTACCACAGAGGCAAAAAAGCTATTTATGATGATTTTTTAAAATTACAGGAATAAAGGAGATATCACTATGTCAACCATTACAAACTGGGGAATAATGGCAACAGGCAAGATCGCCCACACCTTTGCAAAAGCGGTTCTGTCCGTCTCGGACGCAAAGCTTTACGCCTGCGCTTCAAGGTCTGCGGAAAAAGCCGCCGAGTTCGGAAAGCTTTACGGCGCGGAGAAATCCTACGGCAGCTACGAGGAGCTTGCCGCCGACCCGAATGTGGATATTGTGTACGTGGCGTCCCCCATGAGCTGCCACTATGAGAACGTAAAGCTTTGCTTCGAGCACGGCAAGAATGTGCTTTGCGAGAAAAGCATTACCATGGATTCCGCTCAGCTTGAGGAGCTTATAGCCATTGCCAAAGAGAAAAACCTCTTTTTCATGGAAGCAATGTGGATGAAATGTCTGCCCTCGTTCCTGAAAGCGCGGGAGTGGTTCGCGGCGGGGAAAATCGGCGATATCAAAGCAATTCGTGCGGATTTTTCCAATCCCGTGGAATACGACCCGACGGACAGATTGTTCCGCGCGGACTTGGGCGGCGGCGCGCTTCTGGACTTGGGCGTGTACCCCCTGACCCTTATAACGGCTTTTCTCGGTTATGAGCCGAAGCATATCGCGGCGGAGGTAAACGTCGGTCACGGCGTTGACATGGACGAAGCGGTCATTCTGAAGTATGAAAACGCCTATGCAAGTATGGTTGCGGGCTTTGATATAGAGAACGACAACCGCGCTGTCATTGTGGGCACGGAGGGCAGGATTGCTTTCGACCCTTGGTACTTCTGTACCGACACCGGTCGGCTGTACGACAAAAACAACAAGCTTGCGGAGGAAAGCATCACGCCGCATCTGTGCAACGGCTACGAATACGAAATTATGGAGGCACAGCGGTGTCTTGCGGAGAACAGAAAGGAAAGCAAACTGAACCCGCTGTCCGACACGCTGGGCGTTATGAAGCTTATGGACGGGATACGCGCCGAGGGGGATTTCCCTGTATAAAAATGCAAGTTTGAAAAGCCAATATTGCAAAACAAAAGCGTCTGAAAATTTTTCATGGACGCTTTTGTTTTGTCTCTAAAATTATAATATTGAAATTTAATGTACACAAACTTGCAATATTATTTGACTAATGTAGCTAAAATAATATAAATTTGCAGGATAATAACCTTTAAATTGCATAAACTTTCAAAAAAGCCTTGACAAATATCCGCATAAGATATATAATAAAACCATAGAAAACAGCAACGGCGCTGTAGGTACGCTGCAATGGGGCAGCCTCTTACACGCCGCTGTTTTTATTTTCTGCAAATTTTAGGAGGGATTCAACATGGACGCAAATATTCTTGACACGATTTCGGGCGCGGTCAGCAGCGAGGTTTTCGCGGTATGGTTTCTGATCGGCGCGGCTTTTGTATTCTTTATGCAGGCGGGCTTCGCAATGGTGGAAACAGGCTTCACCCGCGCGAAAAACGCGGCAAACATCATCATGAAAAACCTTATGGACTTCTGTATCGGCGTGCCGATGTTCATTCTTATCGGCTTCGGACTGCTTTTCGGCGAGGACGTGCTGGGCTTTATCGGCAAGCCGGGATTTGACATTTTTACGGCATACGAAAATTTCGACTGGTCTGGCTTTGTTTTCAACATGGTTTTCTGCGCGACCACGGCGACAATCGTTTCGGGCGCAATGGCTGAAAGGACAAAGTTCCTTTCCTACTGCGTGTATTCGGGCGTTATCAGCGCGCTTATCTATCCCATTGAAGCCCACTGGATCTGGAATTCTGACGGCTGGCTTGCACAGCTTGGCTTCCACGATTTTGCAGGCTCTTGTGCAATTCACTTGGTTGGCGGTGTTTCCGCACTTATCGGCGCAAAAATCCTCGGCCCACGTATCGGCAAATTTGTTACTGACAAGAAAACAGGCAAGGTCACAAAGGTAAACGCTATTCCCGGACACTCCCTGACACTGGGCGCGCTTGGCTGTTTTATACTGTGGTTCGGCTGGTACGGCTTTAACGGAGCGGCGGCAACTTCCCTGCCCCAGCTTGGTTCGATTTTCCTTACGACAACGGTCGCTCCCGCGGTTGCAACGCTTGTATGTATGATATTCACTTGGGTGAAGTACGGCAAGCCCGACGTTTCAATGTGTCTTAACGCTTCTTTGGCAGGACTTGTTGGCATAACCGCAGGCTGTGACGTAATGGACTGCTTCGGCTCTGCAATGGTGGGCGTTGTTTCGGGACTTCTGGTAGTATTCGGCGTATGGCTTCTTGACAACGTTCTGCATATCGACGACCCCGTTGGCGCGGTTGCGGTACATATGATGAACGGTATATGGGGCACAATTGCGGTTGGACTTTTTGCGACCAAAACCGCTCCCGACAGCGAAATAAACGGACTTTTCTACGGCGGCGGCTTCCACCAGCTTGGCTTACAGTGTCTTGCGGTACTTTCCGTTGCTGCTTGGACGGCTGTTACTATTACGATCACATTCTTTGTTATCAAAAAGACAATAGGTCTCCGCGCTTCCGTTGAGGAGGAAACACGCGGTCTGGACGTTACGGAGCACGGCTTGGCGTCCTCTTATGCGGACTTTATGCCCGTACTCAACACAAACGCGATCTCGGTATTCACAGGCGAAACCACGGAGGAGACGGCGGCTGTTCCCGCGGCGGCGGAGCTTACCGTTTCGGAAAGACCCCATATTGAGCGCAGCAGTACAGAGAAAAACAAGTACACAAGAATTTCCGTTGTGTGCAAGCAGAACAAATTTGAGGATCTCAAGCACGAGCTCAGCAGCGTCGGCGTAACAGGCTTTACAGTAACGCAGGTTCTCGGCTGCGGAACTCAGAAGGGTGCGGGAGAAAGATACCGCGGCGTACCCGTTGAGGCAACGCTTCTGCCAAAGGTAAAGGTAGAGGTGGTCGTATCGAAAGTTCCCGTTGAGACGGTGGTCGAAGCGGCGAGAAAGGCTCTCTACACGGGACATATCGGCGACGGTAAGATATTTGTTACCGACGTTGAGGACGTTGTAAGAGTAAGAACGGGCGAAAGCGGTTATGACGCTTTGCAGGACGCGGAATAAAATTTTAAATAAAAATGCGAGGGCTTGTCCAATGCGGATTTGTCCCTCGCTTTTTATTTAGCGCACCACGCACTATGCAGCAAACCTTTAGGCGGCGAAGCCGCCGACATCAGCTGGTCCAGCTGAGCCCAGCTGGCAGAAGTCCAGAGGGCGGAGCTCTTTGGTCGCGCTCCGCAGAGCGCGAAATTCCCTCCTGCGCCCGCAGGCGCATATCCTTCGAAACGGAGCAGGAGGTGAGAAACGGCGAGAGCCAGTTTCGAAAACCGTCAGCAAGCTGACGGTTGCAAGTTTTCGCAAAGCGAAAACTTGGGAGG
>JAAVHL010000147.1 GCA_014799735.1 Ruminococcus sp. | reverse complement strand
GCCTCCATACAGGCTTTGAAGCAGAGATAACTTTCGTCTCGGAAACAAAATTTGCCGCCATCACTATAGACGGCGGCAAGGGTAAAGGCTCAGCCTCTTATGCAGACTTTGATACGGAGATAACTTCCGTCTCGGAAACAAAATTTGCCGTCATCACTATAGGCGGCGGCAAGGGTAAAGGCTCAGCCTTTTCGACAGACTTCTCCGCGAAAACGCGGTATACTTGTAAGGCTGCTTTATAAGAGCCGTCAGAACACGATATTTGGATTCGGAAAAGCAGTGAAAAATTTTTTGCAGGTTTTTTATAAATTTCTGTTGAAATTATGAAAATAATATGTTATAATTATTTCAAGGGCTGAAGTAACATTAGCCCGGCACATATTGATACGAAATCTGAGGGCCTGCATTGACCGACGAGAAAAGGAGGAAACGCAATGGCAGAAAATAAAACTGTTCAGGCAACCGAGGAAACCGCCAAGGAGAATAATTTTCTCCGCTATAAGGGATATCCTCTTGTAAGAAACAAGGACGAAATATATTACGGAAATATGAACGACGAATATGTTATCTGGATGCAGATCACCGAAAAGACAAAGATCGGCGACCTTGACGTGGCAAGCAGAGTCAAGATCTACAAAATGGCTACGGACGAGAAGCTTTCGCCTATGGAGGCTATCAAAAAGCAGAGCGAAAAAAGCAGTCTTTACGAGGCTCTCGACATCGCTTACGCATGGCTTTCGAGAAAATAAGTACGTAAAATTCGGCAGCTTTCGCCGATATGCAAAAATCACAGGGTTTCATGTGAAATTCTGTGATTTTTTTTGCAAATTTCTGCGAATTAATTAATTGTTATTAATTTATCAATAATTTGCACATTAATAGCTGTTTACAATTGTGATATAATTATTTAAGAAAATAAAGTGGGGGCATTTTGTTTTTATTATTATCTTCAAACTCAACAAAGTGAGTTGCTCGTTTTGCGGTAAATGCAAAACGCAGAAAGGGATGGTCATAAAATGGAAAATAACGGCGTTGTGGCTCTGGTCTCATGCGGTGCCGACGGCTTTTACATAAATCCGTTTGTACAAAGCTTTGCCGGTAAATGCAATGAGCTCGGTCTGCATATGCTTTGGTTTCAGTCTCTCTCAAATAAGTACGAAGGCGACGCCTATGACATCGGTGAAATGAATATCTTTAACCTGATAAATTTTGAGCTTATCGACGCGCTTGTACTTATGTCCATTACAATGATCGATAAAGGACCGACAGCGGATGAGCTTGTCGCAAGGGCTCATGAACACGGGATCCCCGTTATTGCCATTGACGGCAATATAGAGTCCGCTTACTCGATCTCTCAGGCTTATGAGGAATCGCTGGAAGAGGTTATACGGCACGTTATCACCGAACACGGTGCAAAGGATATAAAATTTATCGGCGCAATGAAAGGTAATGACTGTTCCGACGCCCGTGAGGAGGTTTTCCGCAGCGTTATGGCGGAGTACGGTCTCGAAGTGACCGAGGACAGCGTTGATTACGGCTATTTCTGGTGGGCTGAGGCGGCCAATGCGGTGCAGAGACATTACGATAAATTCAAGTCAATGCCGGAAGCCTTTATCTGCGCCAACGATTCGATGGCTGTTGGCGTATGCTCAAAGCTGAACGAGCTTGGATATCTTGTTCCCGACGACGTTATCGTTACAGGAATAGACGGTATCCCTGAGGGCAATACCCATTTCCCGTCCATAACTACTCTTATGAGAGATATGCCGGGTGCGGCAGGTGTTGCCGCTAAGCGTATTTTACAGATAATTAAGGGAGAGATACCTCCCGTCGGCAGCGAGACGATTGCCGGAACTATACTGTACCGTGAATCCTGCGGCTGCGAGGCTGCAAGACTTTCAACAGAGGATAACCGTCTTAAGCATGAGCTTTACGATCAGATCGACCTGTGGAACGGCTTCTCCGACTCGATAGTACAGCTCTCCGAAGCGGCTACGGGAAGCTATTCCTTTGACGAGACGCTGGAAAAGGTCAAGCCTTTCCTGAAGGATATGTGGACAAAGGAATGCTGGATGTGTATCTGCGATAATTTTGTGACGGGAGTCGAAAGGCTGGAGGACGTTTACCAGTCCTATGATACGTACCAGAGAAGCGGCTACAGCGATAGGATAGGGTATGTTCTTCACGGTGTCGCTGATAAATATTACGACTTTCTCGAACCGTTCGATACTAAGAATATGCTTCCGGATTTCGACGGCTTTATGGAAAAATATAACAACGCTATGTTCCTGCCGCTGCATTTTCAGGACAGGGCTATCGGTTATGTGGCTATAGAATTTGAATCTGCTGAAAGAAACTTCCATATACTTCATACCCTTATAACAAACATCAGCAGGGTGCTTGAAAACGCGCGTATCCAGTCCGAGCTTAAAACGGTGGTGGGCAGGCTGGAGGATATGTACATAAGGGATTCCATGACAAATCTGTACAACCGCCGCGGCTTCTACCAGTTCACTCCGAAGCTGTACGAAAAATGCGTTTCCGAGGGTATAGGCTTTATGATCGTTTCGGTAGACCTTGACAACCTTAAAGGAATAAACGATACCTACGGTCATCACGAGGGCGACAACGCCATTACGACGATAGCAAACGCTCTGAAAGAGGCCGCCGGTGCAAACGATATCGTCGCCCGTTTCGGCGGAGACGAATACATTGCCGCGGGAATTTGTCAGCCTGATGATTACGCCGATAATTTCCTGAACCGTTTCAAGGCATATCTGGATGAGTACAACGCTTCCTCCGGCAAGCCGTACCTTATTGAAGCAAGCTGCGGTACCTGTTCGCTTTCTCCCGCTTCGGAGAAGTCAATCGACGAATTTATCAAGTCGGCAGACGAGCTTATGTACGCTCAGAAAGCCATTCACCGCAAGCACCGCGGTTATTCCAGAGACAGAATGTAAATATTTTCGGCGGGGACGGAGGACGTCCCCGCTTTTTGTATGCATAAAAATCCCCCTGCCTTACATTTGCAAAGCAGGGGGATTTCCCCATTCCCACCCTCCGACGGACGGCGTACGGTGGTAAAAATAATCGGTAAAAATGCGTCTGTAACAATGCTGAGCGTTATAAAACCTGTGCGATACGCTCCGTTCCGCAATAGCTGAGTCCGGAAAACGTCCGGCCGTTTACGCCCTCTCCCGTCGGCGCGCCGTTTTCGTCACAAAGGACGGCGAAAGTCAAAGCAGGTCGGTTGACCAGTTAAGCTCCTGAATTTTAACGTTGAGCTTTCTGATCTCCTCGGAAATCTCGTCGGAGCTTTTTTGCAGCTCCCTGACGTTTACCGTGCTGACAACGCGTATCTCCTTGTTTGAGTAACGGTCTATCTTAGCGCTTGACGCGGAAAGAAAGTTCCGCAAAATCGAGCTTTTCAGCGAAAGAGTGTCCTTGGCGGCAATCATTTCGGTGAGGGACTTTCCCGCGTACAGGGTCTTGCTGTTGGTGAGGTTTATGCGGGATATCAGGTCTTCAAGCTGTTTTGTGAGACGGTCAAGCTCTTCGAGCAGCTCAGAGGGGTCTTCCGCAGGACTGTCGCCCTCCTGCACCTTGGCGTTTGCGGCAAGGCGTTCGCTTAACTGAGAAAGGCGTTTTGCGGTGTCCGCACGGAGATTTAGGGCTTCCGCAAGCTTCATGGTAATGCACTCCTTTTCGGGTCTTGGTGATTTACTGTAAATAGTATAGCATTGCAAGAGGGAAAAGTCAATATTGCGGTTAAGCGATAAATTTTGATTTAGCCCACCACGCACTATGTAACAAACCTTTAGGCGGCGAAGCCGCCTAAGATTTGCTACATGGTGCGTAAAATCAAAATTTACTGTTGAATTGAAATTGGGTTACAAAAACTTACCATTCAGCATTTTAAACAATTTTTTCCTTAAAATCCTCAAACTTTTTTATCAAAAACATTTCAATACGGTTACAAATGTAACAATGCGGAAGAAAAATTTAAAAAATGATTACAGTTTTCGATTATAATAGAAAAAGACAAAATTATATGCTATAATAATAGTCAGTTAAATCTGTTCGGGAAAGGAGATTTTCCGCATTAATACGGAAAAGTAAGCTATGAAACTCAAAAACAAACAGCCCGTCAAGGCCGATACAAATGTACGCAGTACAGAAAAAATAAAGAAAAAAAGTCGGAAAGGCTCTTTCAGGCAAACGCTGAAAAGCGACGGAGCGTTTCCATATCTGTGTTTGCTGCCGAGCCTTATCGGTGTTCTGATTTTTTTCATAATCCCGTTCTGCGTGATTATTTACTACTCAATGGTTGATAATCCCATAAACAGGGAATTTGTTTTTTTGCAGAATTACATAAATATAGTTAAAAATACTGCTTTTCGGCGTGCGGCGCTCAATACGCTTACGTTTTCGCTTTCCTCTGTGCCGCTGGCGGTGGTACTGTCCCTGCTTCTAGCTATGCTGCTGGACTGCAAGATACCCTTTGTAAGCCAGTTCCGTACAAGCTTTCTGTGTCCCATGATGGTTCCGGTGGCGTCGGTAGTGCTTATATGGCAGGTAATTTTCCACTACAACGGTGCGCTGAACGACTTTTTGGCAAACTTCGGCGTGGACAAGATCGACTGGCTCAAATCCACAAAGGGACAGGTCGTGATCGTGGCGCTGTTCCTGTGGAAAAATCTGGGCTATAACATGATATTGTTTCTGTCAGCTCTGAACAATATCCCCAAGGACACTATCGAAGTAGCTACGCTGGAGGGCGCGAGCGCGTTCTATAAATTCTTCCGCATAAAGCTGAGGTATCTTTCTCCTACGATACTGTTTGTGACGGTGCTTTCGCTTATTAATTCATTCAAGGTTTTCCGCGAGGTCTACCTGCTTACGGGAGATTACCCTTACGACAGCCTCTATATGCTTCAGCACTTCATGAACAACACATTCCGCAACATCGACTATCAGAAGCTGTCCTCGGCGGCAATACTTATGGCTATTGTAATGATCGCAATAATAGGCGCGCTGTTCATTGCGGAAAATAAATTCGGGGAGGACGTTGAAGGGTGATAAAGTCTAAAACGGCCGTCCCCGCAAAAAAAAGACGGGTAAGCCTCTCCAAAAGAGGGCAGAAGATACTTATGGGCGTGCTTACGGTGTTTGCCGCGGCAGCCGCGCTGATATTCCTGCTGCCGACGATACTTACAATGGCGAACTCCTTTATGAGCGCGTCGGAGATAAACGCAAACTACGGCGCGATCTTCGCAAAGACCGAGGAGGGCGGCAAGACCTTTATTTCGGAAAAGATCAACCTGAAATTCATTCCCGATATGGTGTCGTTCAGCCAGTACTATACGGTGCTTTTCAAAAGTCCCGATTATCTGTTCAAGTTCTGGAACTCGGTGATACTGGTCGTACCGATAGTAATTTTCCAGCTTGCGGTGGCGTCTCTTGCGGCGTATGCGTTCGCAAGGCTCAAGGGCAGGCTCAAGGAGATAATTTTCTTCGTGTATGTTGTGGTAATGCTCATGCCGTATCAGGTAACGCTGGTGCCGAACTATCTTGTGTCGGACTGGCTGGGTATTCTCAATACACGATGGGCGATAATACTGCCGGGTATTTTTACGCCGTTTGCGGTATTCCTGCTGTCGAAGATAATGCGCCGCATACCATTTTCGCTGATAGAAGCGGCTAAGCTTGACGGCGCGGGAGAGCTTCAGATATTTTTACACATCTGTATGCCGCTTTGCAAAAGCTCGCTTTTCTCGGTGGCAATTCTAGTTTTCATAGACTACTGGAACATGGTCGAGCAGCCGCTGATACTGCTTTCGGATACAAGCCTTTATCCGCTGTCGGTGTTTCTGTCACAGATCAACACGGGCGAGATAGGACTTGCTTTTGCGGTGGCGACAATCTACATGATACCCACGCTGCTTATGTTCCTCTACGGCGAGGACTACCTGGTAGAGGGAATTGCCTATTCGGGCGGTATAAAGGGATAATTTTTGAAAGGAGTACACCATAAAATGGAAAACGGTACTAAGAGAAGAGAATGGGTCAAGAATGCGATAATTATTTTTCTGATCGTAATGCTTTTGCTCACATTTTTTTCCAACACTATAATGAACTACTCGCTTCCCGAGGTCTCAGCTCAGTATGTCAGGGGCGGAACTCTCTCGGAGCAGATAAGGGGCAGCGGCACGGTGGAGGCAAATCAGAGCTACGAGGTGAAGATCAGCGAGACAAGGACTATCGCCAGTGTTGAAGTTAAGGTGGGCGACGAGATCGAAAAGGGCGCGACGCTGTTTACCCTTGAAGACAAGGAAAGCGCGGAGCTTGACGAGGCAAAGAAAAATCTGGAATCCGAGCAGCAGAAGCTTGACGATCTTCAGCTTGATTACGACAAGGCTCTGCTGAAGATAGGCGTGGACTACAGCAAGGAAAACCTCAGCATTGCCAATCAGGAGGACGACATCAGGCTTGCCAAGGAGGATCTGTCCAAGCTGGCGGATTATCAGTCGGCTTACGAAAAAGCCAAAACCAAAACCAAGGACTGCGAAACCGCGGTAAAGGATCTGGACGAGCAGCTGTCGGCGTTCGCTTCGGAGGATTACGCTTCGCTGGGAAGCAGCTACTACAACCAGATAAGCTCGGCAAAAACCTCTATGGAGGATGCTGAAAAGTCCAAGACCAAGACTGAGGAAAAGATCAAGGAATACGAAACCGATATATCCTCCGGAGGAAATCAGGACGCTATTAATGCGGCGAAAAAGGCAATAGACGACAAGCAGCTCGAAATAAATCAAACAACGGAAAAAATGATGCTGACGGAAGACTACGAACAGCAGATGTCTTATCAGCAGACTTTGGAACGTCTGAATCTTGAGCTTACTCATCTTCAGGAGGATTATAACACTGAGGCGGCAAAATCTACCACTTATTCGAGAAACATACAGCTTCTGAACGCTGAAAAAACAACTCTTGACAACAAGACCAAAACATATGACAGCAAAAAGAAAAAATACGACGACACACTTGCCGCGATCAAGGCGGAGCTTAAGGATAAGCAGAAAGCCGCTCAGGCTCTCTACGACGAAGCCAAGGCGGAGGAGGACGCTCTTGCCAAAAAGGCGGACAAGACCGTCGAGGAGGCTGAGGACGAGATACGCAAAATGGAGCGCACTCTTGCAGAGGCAAAGCTCGATCTGGAGCTCAAACAGCGTCAGGACGCTCAGACGACCGGCGAGGAAAGTCTGGATATGAAAGATAAGCAGTCCAAGATCGCAGACCAGAAAAAGGTAATTTCCGACTGCGAGGAAGCTATTAAAAAGCTGGAGGAAAAATCTATCGGTGCAAAGATAGACGCTCAGGTGGGCGGAAAGATCACCGAGATAAACGTTGTGGCGGGCGAAGAAGCCGAGGCGCAGAAAACCGTGGCAACGATAGAGATGAGCGAAAAGGGCTACACTCTTGAAATGACTGTTACAACGGAGCAGGCGAAAAAGGTCAAGATCGGCGACGAGGCCGAGGTTCAGTACTTCTGGTACGGCGACGCGTCGGCAACTCTCCAGTCCATAACAACCGATTCCCAGAACCCCGCAAAGAACAAGATACTCAAATTTGCGGTAAAGGGCGATGTTACTCCGGGACAGAATTTGCAGCTTGCTATGGGCTCAAAGGGTCAGAACTACGACATGATCGTCCCCAACAGCGCCATAAGAGAGGACAACAACGGAAAGTTCGTGCTTTCGGTTGTTGCAAAGAGCAGTCCTCTCGGAAACCGCTATATCGCCGAAAGAGTGGACGTTGAGATACTTGCTTCGGACGATACCTCGTCGGCGGTGTCCGGTGCGGTCTACGGCAGCGAATTTATTATAACCACTTCCACGAAGCCCATTGAGGCGGGTATGCAGGTCAGACTTGTTGAATGATTGGAGGCAGCTATGAGATCCAAATACATAGTTCTCGGCATTCTTAACGCCGTTTCGCTTCTGGTCTTTGCGGTACTTTCCGTTATCGCGGCGGCAGTGGAGAAATCTCTCCCCGACCAGCACGCGGCTGAACGCTGGGCGGGCGAGGAAATGCCCTACGCGCAGGTCAGCGTTTTTAC
This sequence comes from Ruminococcus sp., assembly GCA_014799735.1. Taxonomy (GTDB): domain Bacteria; phylum Bacillota; class Clostridia; order Oscillospirales; family Ruminococcaceae; genus RGIG8773. The sequence goes on along the minus strand of JAAVHL010000147.1, from coordinate 5,392 downwards.
GGACATGACCTCTCCGATGGATATAAACAGCGTTTTTATGGCGAGGGTCAACATCGAAAAGAAGCTTACCGAGGCTTCCCTTGTATCCGAAAAAGAGGGCGCAAGGATATGGGCGGACGCGTTTTCTTCAAGCCAGAGGAAAATATCCGTATCCACCGACAGGGCTACCTCCGACGCAAACCTTATCGCAACGGGAGGGGATTTCTTCCTGTTTCACCCATTTGAGATAATTTCGGGGTACTACTACTCCGACGACGACGTTATGCATGACAGAGTGCTGATAGACGAGGTTCTGGCATGGCGGCTCTACGGCGCATCGGACGTAGCGGGAAAGCCCGTCAGGGTGGACGGAACGTACTATGTCATTTCGGGAGTGTTCAGACAAAGCGAAAATTCCGACGTGGAAAAGGTCTACGGAATGAGTCCGCGGATATTCATGCCCTATGAGGGGTACAGCCTTTTGGGCGGCGGAGAGGCGGTATTTACCTGCTACGAAGCGTGTCTGCCCAATCAGGTAACCGGTCAGGGAAAGCAGATAATTACTGAAGCCTTGTCTGTTCAGGAGGAGAATACCGATATCCGCATTGTGGAAAATTCCGTGCGCTACGGTCTGAAAAAACGGTTTGAGATAATTGCCGATTTCGGTATGCGTTCCGTTGTGGACGGCGCGGTGGTATATCCGTTCTGGGAGAACTCCGCAAGGATAACCGAGGATAAATCGGCGCTGCTGCTGGCGCTTCAAATAGTCTTTCTGATCTTTCCCGTATGCACGGCGGCGTATCTGCTGCACCTGCTGGTGAAAAACAGAAAGAAGCTTTTAGGAAAAGCGCTGAATGCGCTCAAACACGTTCCGGACAGAGTGCGGAGCAGCTACGCAATGCGGAAAAGCAGAAAGGCTGCGGTGAAAGGCTGAGCCTTTACTCATGCCGCCGTAATTTGACGGTAAGGGCAATGTTCTTCCGGGACGAAAGATACTTTTGTATTATTATTAGTCTGAGGGGCTGAACCGATATTACCAATACTAAATCTGGGAAAATTTTCCCTTATAAAGAAAGGAATGGTCACTGAATGAAGAAAACAGCGTCAAGGATCGCGGCCGTGGTAATGGCTGCGGCAATGACACTCGGCTTGTCCTCCTGCGGAGGCAAGGCGGGAAAATCGCAGATAGCGTCTAAGGAGCATATATTTTCTGCGGAAAAGATCGAAATGCCCGGAGGTCTGGACTACGTAAACAGACTTCTGTACGCAAACGAAAAGATATTTATTATCGGCGACAAGTACACCAGTGAGGGCGAAGGCGAAAACATGACCTACACCAACGAGACGATAATGCAGATAGTAGGTCTTGACGGAACTCTCGAAAGTGAGATCGTTCTCACAAAGGACGACGGCTCGGACAGCTCGGAGCACAGGTATATTTCCTCTATGACGGTGGACGAGAACGGCGGTCTCATATCTGTTGAGAACAGCTATTCCTGGGACGAGACAACGGGCGAATCCCATGAGGCGTGGTATCTTGTCAAGTACGACGGAGACGGAAAGCTTATAAGCGAGTCCGACCTCAGCGACATACAGGAGATCGCCCAGAAAGAAACAGGCAACGATTATTTCTATGTGGACACATTTATCGTGGGCGACGACGGTTCGCTCTACATAAGCTGCAATAATGTGATCTTCGTTCTCGACGCAAGCGGCAAATATCAGTGCGCAATAAAGAACGAAAACGCCTCTGACAACTCATGGATGGGCGGTCTTTACAAAACGGGCGACGGACGCATGGTCACATCTGTCACCACAAGCAAAATGGACGGCGACAACTATTCCTCTGAAACAAAGCTTTACGAGGTTGATACCGTCGGCAAAAAGCTGGGCTCGGAGTATGTCTACGAACAGAACGGCAGAATGATGAACGGTACCGATCAGTACGATCTGCTCATCTCCCGCGATTCGGGACTTTTCGGCTACGATATCGAATCGGGAACCCTTGAAACAATTATCGACTGGATAAAGTCGGGCTTCGACAACACGGCAATGAACGACAACTGCACCACCGTGCTTCAGGACGGCAGGATACTCTGCGTTACCTATAACTACACCTCCCACGGCGGAGGAAGCTACGGCTGGTCAAACAACGACCAGATCATAAACATACTCAGCGAGGTAGACGCCTCCACGCTTCCCGACAAGAAGCTCATCAAGCTTTACGCTCTCTATCTTGATGTGGATATAAAGAGGCAGATACTGGAATTCAACAAGAACAATCCCGAATACGAGATCGAGCTTACCTCCTATCAGGACTATATGGTAAACAGCTACAACGACGCTATAACAAGGCTCAACAACGATATGATCGCGGGAAATCTTCCCGACATCATCGTGCTGAACACCAATATGCCAATTGACAGCTACATCTCCAAGGGACTTCTTGCAGACCTCTACGAGTTCATGGACAAGGACGAGACCATAAACCGCTCCGACTATGTGGAGGGCGTGTTTAAGGCGTATGAAACAAACGGCAAGCTTTACGAGCTGGTATCCAACTTCAGCATAAGCACAGTCGTAGGCAAGTCCTCAATGGTAGGAAATGACCCCGGCTGGTCGGTTGAAGAGTTTATTCAGTTTGTTGACGCAAATCCCGATGTATCCGTTTTCGGCGATGAGATCAGCAGAAGCGAATTTTTCTCCGCTATACTCCAGGTCTGCTCCGAGCGCTTTATCAACAGAGATACAGGCGAATGCAGCTTCAATTCCGATGATTTCATCAAGCTTATGGAATTTTCCAATCGTTTCCCCAAGGAGATCGACTACAGTCAGCTTTACTCCGATCCCAACTACTGGGACGAGCAGCAGAGCGCATACCGCGAGGGAAGAGCGCTGCTCAGCGTTTACGACCTCAGCCGCTTTAACAATTTAAGGGAGCTGGAAAAAGGTATGTTCGGCGAGCCCATAACCTTCAAGGGCTTCCCCGGAGCTTCGGGCAACGGCGCGGTGTTCAACGCCTATACCGAAATTGCTATTACCTCAAAGGCTTCCAATCCCGACGGAGCATGGAACTTTGTCAAGTACTTCCTTTCCGACGAGTATCAGGATATCTTTACGACCAATGACAGCTATCGTTTCCCCATAAAGAAATCTGCCCTTGAAAAGCTTGCGGAGGCAGCCAAGGAAAGACCCTACTGGGAGGACGAGGACGGCAACAAGGAGTACTACGACAACACCTACTGGAACGGAAGCTCCTCCATAAATATCGGCGTAAATACCGACGAGGACAATCAGAGGCTGATCGACTTCATCAACAGCACCGAGAATATCAGCCGTAACGACGATCAGGTAAACAACATCATCAACGAGGAAGCGGGAGCTTTCTTTGATGGACAGAAATCTGCCGCGGACGTTGCGGAGATAATCCAGAACCGTGTTTCAAACTATATAGCTGAAAGCAGATAAAATAAAAAAAAGCGCGGAGAACCAAGCTTCTCCGCGCTGCTTTTTATTTGCTTTATTCAATGACCGTGTAGTTATCCGACGCGTTTTCCTTAGTGGCGTACTCTGTTACGTTCAGCACCTTTACCTTCAGCGGCTTCTGTCCCAGATTTATCTCGATAACGTCCCCGACCTTTACGTCGTAGGACGCTCTCGCCACGTTTCCGTTGACAACGATCTTTCCCGCGTCGCAGGCTTCGTTTGCAACGGTGCGCCGCTTGATAAGACGGGTTATTTTCAGGTACTTGTCAAGCCGCATAAAATCATCCTTTCCAAATTAAAAGAGCAGACGGGCAAAGACCTGTCTGCTCTTAAGCTTTATGTCAGCCTCATAATGCGCATACTCTGAGACCGTGAGCTCCGTTTGGCTTACTTGTCAACAGAGTCCTTGAGAGCCTTGCCTGCCTTGAAAGCGGGAGCCTTCTTAGCGGGAACCTTGATCTTTTCCTTGGTTCTGGGATTGATAGCTTCCTTAGCGCTTCTCTCGCGAACCTCAAATGTACCGAAACCTACGATCTGAACCTTGTCTCCGCTTGCGAGAGCGTCTGTGATAGAGGACACTACAGCGTTGAGAGCCTTCTCAGCGTCTTTCTTGGTGAGCTCGCTCTTTTCAGCGACCGCATTGATAAGTTCTGCTTTTGTCATATTTTTCTACCTCCAAAATTTTTAATGGACAAGCCATTTTTACTTAGCTTTAGCTTTCCGCCAGTAGACGTCAAGCTCGTCTATGTTCAGGGACCGCATATCGATCCCGTCGAACCTTATCAGGTCTTCGGTCTCCTTGAACCGCTTCATGAATTTTTCCGTGGAGCGGGTGAGGGATTCCTCCGCGTCGCAATCCAGATGCCTTGACAGGTTTACGCAGGAGAACAGCACATCTCCCATTTCCTCGGCAATATTTTCCGCCGTACCCTCTGCCATAGCCTCTTTCAGCTCGGCGATCTCGCTTTCGAGACAGTCCAGCACCTGTGAAACGTCCTTGAAGTCCATGCCCGCACGCTTTGCCCTCTGACCGACCTTCTGCGCCCTCATAAGCGCGGGGAGCGCGGTGCAGACGCTTTCAAGGGTCTCGTAGTAGGTTTCCTGTCCCTTGGTCTGCTGTTTGATGTTGTTCCAGTTTTTCAGCACCTCGCCGCTTGTTTCGGCGGTAACGTCCCCGAAAACGTGTGGGTGACGGACGATAAGCTTCTGACAGATACCGTCGGCAACGTCGCCGAAATCAAATCCGCCCTTTTCCTCCTCGATACGGGAGTGGAACACAACCTGCAAAAGCACGTCGCCAAGTTCTTCAAGAAGCAGCTCCCTGTCCTCGGTGTCGATAGCCTCGACTACCTCGTAGGTCTCTTCGAGGAAATCCTTGCGTATGGATTTATGATCCTGCTCCCTGTCCCATGGACAGCCGTTTTCTGAACGGAGTATCCGCATGATTTCCAGCAGATCGTTTATATCGTATTTTTCCTTGAACTGAAAATCCATAAGACACCTCCCGAAGCCGCGCCCTAAAAAACGGGTACTTTAATATATTAACCTATAATTCCAAGAAATTCAAGGGTTTTTTTAAATTTTTTAGGAAATCAGCAATTTTAACGTACTTTTCGTAAAAATACCCAACAAAAATGTACTAATTATGTAAAAAATTACACCAATTAATATGGAAATAAATAGAATTAGCACATCTCCGAGGGTGTTGGGGAGCATTTTTGCGGCAATCAGAGCGCCTGCCCCGCAGTGGAGGGAGCTGTAACATATTTTACAGAAAATCCCATAAATGTGATTTTTATTAATATCCGTAATTTTTATAAGGATATTTACCGCAGGTATACATATGACCGTATAGCACAGAAGCGTGGACACCGCCGCTCCTGCGGTGTTAAGCTCGGGGATACGCACCAGAAGCAGGTTTCCAGTC
>JAAVHL010000041.1 GCA_014799735.1 Ruminococcus sp. | reverse complement strand
TCGTGTCCGCTCCCCCTCGAAATGCTGTCGCATTTCTCACCCCTTTCACCGTTTCGGACGAAAGGAGATTTCGCCGCCTGCGGGCGGCGACCAAAAGGCTCCGCCCTCTGGACTTCTGCGAGCTGGGCTCAGCTCGACCAGCTTTAGTCGGCGGCTTCGCCGCCTAAGATTTGCTACATGGTGCGTAAAATCAAAATTTACCGTCCGAAATTAATTCCTGTGCAAGCGCACACTTGTGCAGAATAACTAAAAGTCTGCAACTTATTTTTTCGCGCAAATATAAAATTTTGTGGACTTTTTTATCAAAATATTGTATAATATAACCATACTATAACCATAAAAAGGAGTTTTTAATATGAATGAACAGGAAATCAAAGATTTAATGTGCGACGTATGTCATAAAATGTGGCAGCTGGGCTGGGTTGCCGCTAACGACGGAAACGTTTCCGTAAGGCTTGGAGACGGAACTTTCCTTGCTACCCCCACGGGAGTAAGCAAAAGCTTTATCACTCCCGAAAAGATCGTGAAGATCAACGCCAAGGGCGAAATTCTTGAAGCAAACGAGGGCTACAGACCGTCCTCGGAGATAAAAATGCACCTGCGCTGCTATGAGGAGCGTCCCGATGTAGGAGGAGTTGTTCATGCTCATCCGCCTACGGCTACGGGCTACGCTGTTGCGAACAAGGCTCTGGACGGCTACACCATGATCGAAGCGGTCATTGCGGTGGGAAGCGTTCCCGTTACGCCCTACGGAACGCCGTCTACATATGAAGTCCCCGAAGCAATTACACCATACTTAAAGGAACACGACGTTATGCTTTTGCAGAACCACGGCGCGCTTACCGTGGGAGCTGATCTGCTCACCGCGTACTACCGCATGGAAACTCTGGAGCTTTTTGCCAAGATCTCCCTTACGGCGCACCTGCTTGGCGGAGAGAGGGAAATTTCCCGCGAAAACATCGACCGTCTCTGCTCTATGCGCGAGAACTACAAGGTGACCGGCAAGCACCCCGGCTACAAGAAGTATCCTTACGGAGACAAATAATTGACGTTATACTTTTGCAGGGGACGGGCTTATTCCGGTACAGGCTTGTCCCTTGCAGAAATAATAATTAACAGTTAATAATCAATAATTTTTACGCTGTTGGTTATTAAGTGTTGATTAAAATAATTTTGGAGATGGTGCATAATGTGTGCTACCTTAGTTTACATAGGCACATTTGATATATTATGCGTTTTAATTCCGTTAGCCGCAGTTATTGTAATGCTTGTGTGCATTATCAGGCTGATAATTGCCAAAAAAGAAAAACGCAAGCAAATGAAAAAAGTTAAAATTGCCGCTGTTATTTCTGCAATAATTGTAACAATTATCGCCTCTAAAGCAATATATGATTATATAAAACGCCCACCGCCTCCGCCGCCTCTCCCACCCGGGTTCGGGACTGTTGAAAAGATGCCTAATATAATAGGACTTTCATATAAGGAATGTAAAGAAAATAATTCCGATAAATTTGAACTTACCGTTGAAATAATGGAATATTCCTCCGAATATCCCGAGGGAACGATAATCGACCAAAAACCTGCTGAGGGTGCGGAATATTTGGTTGGCTTATCAACAGTACACTGCACGGTAAGCAAAGGCGTGAGAATGGTTACAGTCAGCAATGTTATCGGGCTTGATTTTGAGGATGCAAGGACAATACTTGGAGACAACGACAAATTTGTAGTTGGCTTTGTGAGCGAATATTCCGACGATGTACCAAAGGGAAAGGTTATCGCAACAGACCCGCCCGAATTTGAAAAAGCGGCGTATGGTTCGGCGGTAAAGCTCACAGTAAGCGGCGGCAAAGAGCCTGACGTTCCTGACAGCACCGAATGATAGGAGAAATTACACCGGAGGATTGGTGCATAATGGAAATTATTACAAAAGCACGCATTCAAATGGTAATATTTGCTTTACTTGCGTTCTGGTCACTTATTGCAGCTGTGGTGCTTGCGATAATATTAATTGTAAAAAAGAAAAAACGCAGGCAGATGAAAAAAACTAAAATTGCCGCAGTCGTTTTTGCATTGCTTGTGCCGGTTATGTCATTTATATCAGTAAATAATTGGTTTACCGCAATTCAAACTATTGTAGACCCTATTTGGGTGCCTGATTTGGTAGGACTTGATTATGATGAATGCCAATCGTCGTATGGTGAATATTTTGAACTTATCGTTCAACACGAAGAATATTCTTACGAATATCCAAAAGGTACGATTATGCGGCAAGATCCTGTACCGCACAACATGGTTTCTTCTCTTCCGGAAATACGCTGTATTGTAAGCAGGGGCGTGAGAATGGTTGATGTTGCTGATGTTATCGGACTTGATTTTGAGGACGCAAAGATAATACTTGAAGAAAGTACTTTTACAGTAGGATTTGTAAGTGAATATTCCGATGATGTACCGAATGGAAAAGTTATCGCAACAGACCCGCCCGCATTTGAAAAAGCGGCGGTGTATTCGGCGGTCAAGGTCACTGTAAGCGGCGGCAAAGAGCCTGATGTTACTGACGACAATGAATAAAATATTTTTAAAAGGAGAAATGAAAAATGCTGAAAAACATACCGAAAATCTTATCCCCCGAGCTTGTAAAAATTCTTATGGAAATGGGTCACGGCGACGAAATCGTTATTGCCGACGGAAATTTCCCGTCCGAGACTATCGGAAAGCGCGTTGTCCGCTGCGACGGTCACGGCGTACCCGAGTTGCTGGACGCGATAATGAAGCTTTTCCCGCTTGACACTTACACCGACAAGCCCGTTATGCTTATGGAGGTTGTCAAGGGCGACCCTGTTGTCCCCACGATATGGGACGAGTACAAAGAAATTATCAACAAATACGAGCCGGAAAACTGCAAGATTGAAATGATAGAACGTTTCGCATTTTACGAGCGCGCTAAAACCGCATACGCTGTGGTTGCCACGGGCGAGGAAGCGATTTACGCTAACATTATCTTAAAGAAAGGCGTGGTGAAATGAGTAACGAAAACCGTGTTCTTGCCTTTGATTTCGGAGCGTCAAGCGGACGCGCCATGCTTGGAAAATTTGACGGCGAAAAAATCACCTTGGAGGAAATTCACCGTTTTGAAAACAACCCCGTGAAAATCGGGAACACCCTTTACTGGGACATTTACCGCCTTTTTTACGAGGTGAAGCAGGGCATTTCCAAAGCGGCTCTTGCGGGCGGCTTCGGCAGCATAGGCGTGGACACATGGGGCGTGGATTTTGGTCTGATAGGCGCGGACGGAACTATCATTGAAGCCCCTGTTCACTACCGCGACGAGCGGAACGTGGGCATGGTTGACAAGGCTTTGACAATGTTCCCGAGGGAGCATTTTTACAAAATTACAGGCAATCAGTTTATGGACATAAATACGGTTTTTCAGCTTCTGTCGCTGAAAACCAATCGTCCCCATATGCTGAAAAATGCGCGGACAATGCTGCTTATGCCCGACCTTTTCAACTATATGCTGACAGGTGAAAAAAAGACGGAGGTCTCCATCGCCTCCACAACGCAGATGATGAACGCCGTAAATAAAAGGTGGTCGGACACAGTCCTCGGTATGCTGAAGCTGCCGAAAAATCTGCTGACGGAAATAGTGCCGTCAGGAACGGTCATAGGCAGTCTCAGGGAGGACATCTGCAAGGAACTGAACGCTCCCGCCGCAAACGTTATTGCGGTCTGCGGACACGACACACAATGCGCTGTATGCGCCGTTCCCACGGAAGAAGAGGATTTCATTTTCATATCCTGCGGAACGTGGTCTCTGTTCGGCACGGAGCTTTCCGAACCGCTTATAAATTCCGTCTCCGAGGAGCTGAACATTACCAACGAAACAGGCTACGGCGGCAAAACGACTTTCCTGAAAAACATAATCGGGCTTTGGCTTATTCAGGAATCACGCCGCCAGTTCAGACGTGAGGGGACTGAGCTTTCCTACGCCGAGCTTGAAAAGCTTGCTCTTGCGGCAGAACCTTTCAAATGCTTTATTGACCCAGACGCGCCCGAATTTGTTCCCGAGGGAGACATTCCCGAAAGAGTGCGGGAGTTCTGCAAGAGGACAGGACAGTACGTTCCCCAAAGTGTGGGAGAGGTTATGCGCTGCATTTACGAAAGCCTTGCGCTAAAGTACCGTCAGGCTTTTGAGGAAATTAAGACCTGCACCGAAAAAAATTACCGCACCATAAATCTGATAGGCGGCGGGGCAAAGGACGGCTTGCTTTGCAAAATGACGGCGAACGCCACCGGCTGCACCGTAACGGCAGGTCCTATCGAAGCCACGGCTTACGGAAACGTTGCTATTCAGCTTATTGCGGCGGGGGCTATTCCCGACATGGCGGCGGCGAGGAAAATAATTGCTGTTTCCGACAGCGTGAAAGCATTTGCGCCCGACAATGCCGAGGCTTGGGAGGAAGCGTATCGGAGGTACAGAGAGTTTCAGAACTAAGGGGTGATTTGATGTACAAATACCTATGCGTAATTTCCGATAACGCGGATAAAAAGGATTTTTACAATACCGTTGAGGACGTGAAAAATTGTTATCCCGAATTTGTTGAGGATACCTCCGCCAAATTTGAAAATACGTCAATGGGACAAATCCTTGAAATCACAAATGATCAAGGAATAACATCAAAAATCTGCGTTAAGTTTAAATATAAGGCAAGTCAGCTTTTTATAATGTCTGAAACGTATCTTGACGAATTTTTCGCCAACAGAGAAATAAAGAAAATCACAATCGCTTCACACGACGGATTGACCTACAAGCAAAAAATAATTTACAGCACATTTTTTATTATATTCAACATTATTGCCGCATATAAAATTCTTAACTTTAATTATGTAGCCATAGTTGTTCTTTTGATAAGCCATATGATCACCGCATTTTATTTTAGAAAAAAATTCGATCTTTCTGCTTTAAAAATTCTATGGGTACAGTTGGGCGGATTTTGGGCAGTTATCTTGCCGTTTGCGTCATTTGTAGTTGGTGCAATAATCGGCGATTGGGACGGATTGGGCATTATACTTTTCGGAATAATATATTTTATTTTAATATTACCGTCGCTGTTTTTTTGCGCAATAATCACATCAATCACAGTAAAATTAAAATCAAAGTGAGAAAAACTCGCTTTAAATAAATTAAAAAGGAGAAGATAATCATGAATCCAAAAATCGGTATCAGACCCGTAATTGACGGTCGTCAGTTCGGTATCCGGGAGTCTCTCGAGGTTCAGACAATGAGCATGGCGAAAGCCGCAAAGGAGCTTATCGAAAAGAACTGCCGCTATGCTGACGGCACGCCCTTGGAGTGCGTTATTGCCCCCTGCACGATAGGCGGCGGTGCGGAAGCGTACAAGACCGAGGAATTTTTCAGCACTCAGAATGTGTGTGCAACTCTTTCCGTTACGCCCTGCTGGTGCTACGGCACGGAGACCATTGACATGAACCCGCTGACAATAAAGGCAGTTTGGGGCTTTAACGGAACGGAGCGTCCCGGAGCGGTTTATCTTGCGGCGGCTATGGCGGCTCACGCCCAGAACGGCTTGCCCGCATTTGCGATTTACGGCAGGGACGTTAAGGACATGACGGACACCTCAATTCCCGACGATGTTGCGGAAAAAATCCTCCGCTTTGCAAGGTGTGCCGCCGCTGTAGGTCAGATAAGAAACAAGGCTTATGTTGGTCTCGGCGCAGTCGCTATGGGTATCGGCGGCTCTTACTGCAACGCTTTGTTTATGCAGAAATATCTTGGCGTGCGTCCCGAATGGGTTGACATGACGGAAATCCTCCGCCGCGTTAAGCTTGAAATTTACGACCGGGAGGAGTACGAAAAGGCTCTTGCATGGACAAAGAAAAACTGTCCCGAGGGCATGGACGTGAACACCGAAATAAACCCCGGAAACAAGAGCGTTATGTCCCACGAGGAGCAATGGGAATTCTGCGTGAAAATGATAATTATAATCCGCGACATCATGCTTGGCAACCCCAAGCTTGCGGAAATGGGCTGGCATGAGGAGTCCCGCGGCAGGAATGCTATCTTCGGCGGTTTTCAGGGTCAGAGAATGTGGACGGACTGGCTTCCCAACGCGGATTTTGCGGAGAGTATTCTCAACTCCACATTCGACTGGAACGGCAAAAAACAGCCTGTTCTGCTTGCAACTGAGAACGACGGTCTCAACGGCACGGCAATGCTTTTCGGAAATATGCTCACAGGCAGGGCTTCCGTATTTGCTGACGTGAGAACATACTGGAGCCCCGAAGCGGTGGAAAGAGTTACAGGCAAAAAGCCCGAGGGCAGAGCTAAGAACGGATTTATCCACCTGATAAATTCGGGCGCGGCGTCTGTGGACGCAACAGGTCTTGCCAAAAACGAAAAGGGCGAAAACCTTATGAAGCAGTGGTGGGACGTTACCGACGAGGACATTTCCGCAATGCTTGGCGCAACGGACTGGTGTCCCGCAAACCTCGGCTATTTCAGAGGCGGCGGATTTTCCTCACACTTTAAGACACAGGCTGAAATGCCCGTGACAATGATACGTGTAAACATTGTTGACGGCGTGGGACCTGTTCTTCAGCTTGCGGAGGGCTACACCGTGACGCTTCCCGACGAGATACACAAGCCACTTGACGAGCGCACTGACAAGACATGGCCTACCACATGGTTCGTCCCCGAGCTTACGGGCAAGGGCGCTTTTGCGGACGTTTACTCCGTTATGGCGAACTGGGGCGCGAACCACGGTTCTCTGACTTACGGACACATCGGTGCAGACCTGATAACTCTTGCTTCAATGCTGAGAATTCCCGTTTCCATGCACAACGTTTCCGAGGAAAGGATCTACCGTCCCCACAGCTGGACGGGCTTCGGCACAGCTGACAAGGAGAGCGCGGACTACAGAGCCTGCGCGCACTACGGCGCTATCTATAAGTAATGCAAACTCTGTGAAGCTAATACAAACGCAGAGCGCAGAACCGCATATCGGCGGAACTGCGCTCTGCGCTTTTTATTTTGTACGCAAAAAAGAACGGCACGCCTTTCGGGCATAGCCGTTCTTGGAATAATTTTACTGCACTGCCTTTTTCAGCTCGTCAGCACGGTCTGTACGCTCCCATGCAACGCCAAGCTCCTCGCGTCCCATGTGTCCGTATGCCGCAAGCTTGCGGTACTGGGGCTTGCGAAGCTCCAGAGCTTCGATTATAGCCGCGGGACGCAGGTCGAATACCTTGTCCACAGCCTCGGCAAGCTTATCGTCGGAGACCTTGCCCGTGCCAAATGTGTCAACCATTATCGAAACGGGCTTTGCAACGCCTATCGCGTATGCAAGCTGTACCTCGCACTTGTCGGCAAGTTCGGCCGCAACAATGTTTTTCGCAACGTATCTTGCCGCGTAAGCCGCGCTGCGGTCAACCTTTGTGGGGTCCTTGCCGCTGAACGCTCCGCCGCCGTGACGTGCGTATCCGCCGTATGTATCAACAATAATTTTGCGTCCCGTAAGACCGCTGTCGCCCTGAGGACCGCCGATAACGAAACGTCCTGTGGGGTTTACAAAGTACTTGGTATCGTCCGCAAGAAGCTCTGCGGGAATGGTGGGCTTGATGACCTTTTCGATAATGTCCGCGCGGATCTTTTCAAGCGACACCTCAGCCGCGTGCTGAGAGGAAACTACAACAGTCTCAACCTTTACGGGCTTGCCGTCCTCATACTCGACGGTGACCTGAGTTTTTCCGTCGGGACGAAGATAGGGCAGCGCGCCTGTTTTACGCACTTCGGTAAGCTTTTTTGCCAGCTTGTGAGCAAGCGCGATAGGCAGCGGCATAAGCTCGGGGGTCTCGTTGCAGGCGTAGCCGAACATCATACCCTGATCGCCCGCTCCGGTCATGAACTTGTCGGAGCCCTCGCCCTCCTTGTGTTCGAGAGCCTCGTCAACGCCCATTGCGATATCGGAGGACTGCTCGTCTATGGACTGCATAACGGCGCAGGTGTGACCGTCAAAGCCGTACTTTGCGCGGTCGTAGCCGATGTCGATAATGACCTGTCTTACGATCTTGGGGATATCCACATAGCAGCTTGTGGAAATTTCACCCATGCACATAGCCATGCCCGTAGTAACGGTGGTCTCGCAGGCAACGCGTCCCATGGGGTCTTTGGCGAGGATAGCGTCGAGGATAGCGTCGGAAATCTGGTCGCAGATTTTGTCGGGATGTCCCTCCGTAACGGACTCGGAGGTAAACAGCATTTTGGACATAAAAATCACCTTTCCATCTTGAAATTTGCATTTAAAACAAAAGCAGCGTTTGGAACTTCTCCAAGCGCTGCGAAATTTTTACAAAAAATTCCTCATCTCTCGGAAAACTCCGCAGGATTTAGCACCTTTCTCACATCACTGTAATTAGGTTGCCGGGCTTCACAGGACCAGTTCCTCAGCCGCTCTTGATAAGGCATATTTGATTGTGATTTTAGTATACCACTGTTTTCCCGTTTTGTCAACAGGTTTTTACAAATTCCAGATAATAATTACCGCCGCGCAGGTTGCAATAACAAATCCCGCGATAATGTACACAAACGCGTACTTTTTAATACGTCCGCCGCTTTCCGCGCCCGACGAGGAGCTTTCGGGGAGCAGATGCGCCTTTCGCATAATATTCGACAGCGGCTTATAGATAAGCATTGCAATACCGCTGTTCAGCGCGCCCTTAAGCAGGTTGAACGGCAGAAACGCGGGAAGCAGCATACCTGCCACGACATCTCGGGGAGTACCCATGTAGATAGGCGTAACAAGATAATTCCAAGCCAGCATGATAAGCGTCATTAAAACCGTGCCGCATACAAGACCGATTACCGCGCCCTTTATGGAGCGTATCCTTTTGTAAATAAGCGCAGCCGTACACGCAAACGCCGATGTCCCGATAAAGTTCATAAGCGCACCTATTGGACCCGTATCGCTTGTTGTGACCATTTCCACCAGCGACACCACCGCCGACATCAGCAGAGAAGCGAGAGGTCCGTACATAAAGCCGCCTATGGCGATTATCACGTCCTTTGGCTCATATTTCAGAAACAGCACCACGGGTATCCTGAAAAAAAGCATTGCCATGTAGGCAAGAGCCGTCATTACCGCAAGGGTCACCATTTTTTTCGTGTCCATACGGGATCGACCTTTGTTTTCGAGCGTTACAGATTTTTCCATAACAAAAACCACCTTTTAATAAAATATTAATAAAGCAGTCTGCAACAGAAAACGCCTGTGAAAAAACTTCCACAGGCGTACTTGCGCATTTGCAGCGTATGTTTCTTTCATCCGGACTATACCGTCGGTTTCGGAATCACACCGAATCGGCAGCGTATTCTAAACGCTGCTCGCGGACTCAAAATTGCGTCGGCAATTTTTTACCGCCGGTGAGGAATTGCACCTCGCCCTGAAACAGATTGCATTTATTCGATTTTGCGGAGGCTTATTCCTCTTCGTCGCCGAAGTCGAATTCCAGAAGCTCGCCGCAGCCGGGACAGGTCATAGAGCCCTCTTCCAGCATACCCTCGTTAAGGCAGATAGTGTCTCCGCAGCTGGGACATACGACCTCGTAAAGCTCGTCATCATCATCGTCCGCGCAGCCGCACTCGCTGTCGTCATCGTAGTCATCGAAGTCCTCGTCACCGCAGCAGCAGTCGTCGTCAACCTCGTAGAAATCGCGCTCGACCTCACCTAAGTCCTCGTCGATAGCGTCAACAACCTCTACGACCTCGTCGATTTGATCCTGCATATCCTCAGCCGTAACGGCAATTTCCTCCAGAATATCGGCCATAGCCAAAATGACCTTGCCCTCCTTTGAGGAATCGTCGATCTCCAGACCTTCGATAAGTCCTTTAAGGAAAGCGACCTTTTCACCAAGCTTCATAGATGATCCTCCTTTTGCACGCCGTTGTTACGGCTGTTATTTTTATAGTATTATTCGGATAATAATCCGTACAGACAAATAGCATTTTTCCCGCCCCCTTGAGGGGGCTTAGCATAGTTAAATACCAAGAATATTTAACGATGGTGGTGACTCAGCCCGCAAGGGGCAAAATGCCGCCAAGCGGCATTTACGAGTTTTTGCTTCGCAAAAACATCGAAAAGTCCGAAATAGACGTAATCAAGCACGCTCCATGTATTCGCCTGTTCTTGTGTCGATCCTGATAGTTTCGCCCTCGTTGATAAAGAGGGGTACTCTTACCTCCGCACCCGTTTCAAGAGTAGCGGGCTTTGTAGCGTTTGTAGCGGTGTTTCCCGCAAAGCCGGGCTCTGTCTGGCTTACTACCAGATCAACAAAGTTGGGAGGCTCAACAGCGAAAACCTTGCCCTTGTAGGAGCAAACCTTGCAGATCATCTCTTCCTTGACAAACTTGAAGTTGTCGGAAAGCTCCGCATTGCTGATAGGAACCTGCTCGTAGGTCTCGGGATCCATAAAATAGTACAGGTCGCCGTCGGTGTAGGAATACTGCATATCCTTTCTCTCGACGAAAGCCGTAGGGAACTTCGCCGAAGGGTTGTAGCTCTTTTCAACAACGGAGCCTGTGATAACGTTCTTGATCTTGGTTCTAACGAAAGCTGCGCCCTTGCCGGGTTTAACGTGCTGGAACTCAACAACCTGAAGCACGTTGCCGTCCTCCTCAAAGGTAACGCCGTTTCTGAAATCGCCTGCTGTAATCATAATTTAACCATCCTTAAAAATTTTTTTGCGGAAAATACCGCATAAAAAGCTTACATATATTTTACTACATTTTTTTGAATATTGCAAGTGTTTTTCGCATTTTTTCCGTAAACACGGGAATATTTTTTCCGAAATGCGGGAAAAAATACCGTGCGGCGGGAAATTTAAAAGCGGACAGCGCATTGCCGCCCGCTTTTTTAAGCGTTTTAATCAAGATTAATACTTACGCTTACGAGCAGCTTCGGACTTTTTCTTACGTTTTACCGAAGGCTTCTCATAGTGTTCTCTTTTACGAACTTCCGCGATAACGCCGTCCTTTGCGCAGCTTCTCTTGAAGCGCTTGAGAGCGGTATCCAAAGATTCGTTTTTACCAACACGAATTTCTGCCACTTTGATTCCCTCCCTTTGCCATAAGGCAGAGGCTCATATACAAGATAGAACTATTTTATTATACCTTATAGCGATACTGTTTGTCAAGCGTAATTCAAAAAAATATACACAAAAAATCCGCTTGTTTTTCGGACAACTTATATAAACCGCTTATTTTACAACGATATTTACCAGTCTGCCCTTGACGTAAATTTCCTTTACAACGGTCTTTCCGTCCATAGCCGCCGCGATCGCACTGTCCGCCTTGGCAAGTCCAAGAACCTCGTCCTGCTCTGCCTCCGCGGGAATATTTATCTTAGCCTTGATCTTGCCGTTGACCTGAACCGCAACCTCAATAGTGCTGTCAATGCAGAGCTTTTCGTCGTACTTGACCCACTCCTGCTCGTTCAGGATAGCTCCGAATATCACGCTGTACATTTCCTCGGTAATATGGGGAGCAAAGGGATTGAGCAATGTCAACAAGGTTTTCATCTCGGCTTTGTTGATACTGCCGAGAGCGTAAATCTCATTTATAAGGCTCATCATCGCCGCGATCGCAGTGTTGAACTTCATCGCTTCGATATCCTCGGTGACTTTCTTGATAGTCTTGTGCATAAGGGAAACCGTTTCGGGACGGTATTCTTCGCCGTCGATAAGCTTCTCCTGCAAAGCCCAGACCCTGTCAAGGAAACGCTTACAGCCTTTCATGCTGGTCTCGCTCCATGGTGCGGCCTGCTCGTAGTCGCCCATGAACAGCACGTAAACTCTCAGCACGTCCGCGCCGTACTGGTCAACAACGTCGTTGGGGTCAACAACGTTGCCCTTGGACTTGCTCATCTTCTCGCCGTCGGGCCCGAGGACAAGTCCCTGAGCCGTTCTCTTGGCATAAGGCTCGTCGCAGGGAACTTCGCCCTTGTCAAATAAAAATCTGTGCCAGAATCTGGAATAGATCATATGGCGGGTAACGTGCTCCATGCCGCCATTGTACCAGTCAACAGGCATCCAATATTTCAATGCTTCCTGCGAAGCGAAATCCTGATCGTTGTCGGGGTCGCAGTACCTGAGGAAGTACCATGACGAACCCGCCCACTGGGGCATGGTATCGGTCTCACGCCTTGCGTCGCCGCCGCACTTGGGGCACTTGCAGTTAACGAACTCGTCTATTTTTGCAAGGGGACTTTCACCGTCCGTACCCGGCTGGAAATTCTCCACGGGGGGAAGCTTCAAGGGAAGCTCGTCGTAAGGCACTGCCACCATGCCGCACTTGGGACAATGCACGATAGGTATAGGCTCGCCCCAGTAACGCTGACGGTTGAACGCCCAGTCCTTCATTTTGTACTGAACGCCCTTTTCGCCGCAGCCCTTTTCCGTAAGAACGTCCAGCATTTTTGCGATAGCGTCCTTTTTGTTGGAAATGCCGTTGAGCGCGCCGGAATTTATCATCTCGCCCTCGCCTGTGTAGGCTTCCTTGGAGATGTCGCCGCCGTTAATTACGGGGATAATGTCAATACCGAATTTCTTTGCGAAATCATAGTCGCGGGTATCGTGGGCGGGAACAGCCATTATCGCGCCTGTGCCGTAGCCCATCATAACATAGTCGGAAATGTAAATAGGCACTTCCTTTTCGGTAACGGGATTTATAGCCGTCAGACCCTCTATCTTCACGCCTGTTTTGTCCTTGACAAGCTGTGTACGCTCGAACTCGCTCTTCTTTGCGCACTCGGCTTTGTAGTCGTCAAGTGCGGCAATATTCGCAATGCTGTCCCTGTACTTTTCAATAATTGGGTGTTCTGGAGCAATTACCATAAAGGTAACGCCGTAAAGCGTATCGGGACGAGTGGTGTAAATGCGGAGCTGCTCTCCGTTCTCCTTGACGGTAAAGTTCACGAACGCGCCTGTGGACTTGCCTATCCAGTTTTCCTGCTGGAGACGGATATTCGGCAGATAGTTTACTTCGTCCAGACCCTGCAAAAGCTTGTCCGCGTACTCGGTAATGCGGAGATACCATACCTCCTTGGTTTTCTGCACGATATCGCTGTGGCAGATGTCGCACTTGCCGCCCTGTGAGTCCTCGTTGGAAAGAACTACCTTACAGCTGGGACAGTAGTTTACCAGCGTTTTGTCCCTGAAAACAAGACCGTTCTCAAACATTTTCAGGAATATCCACTGCGTCCACCTGTAGTACTTTTCGTCCGTGGTGTCGATTACCCTTGACCAGTCAAAGGAAAATCCCACGCGCTTAAGCTGATTTGTGAACTTGGCGATATTGTTGTCGGTAACAATTCTCGGGTGTACGCCTGTTTTCACCGCTGTGTTTTCCGTGGGCAGACCGTAAGCGTCAAAGCCTATGGGGAACAGAACGTTGTAGCCCTCCAGACGGCGTTTGCGGCTGACCACTTCAAGTCCCGAATAAGCCTTGATATGACCCACGTGCATACCCGCTCCCGAGGGGTAGGGGAACTCTACAAGGGCGTAGAATTTAGGCTTTTTGCTGCCTGTTTCCGCCTTGAAGGTGCCGTGCTCCTCCCAGTAGTTCTGCCATTTTTTCTCAATGGACGAATAGTCGTATTTTTCCACTGTAATCATTCCTTTGCATTTTTTTGCGTAATTTTATTTGTCCCTGCCGGACTCTGTGCCGCTCATTTCACGGAGGTACTGTTTAAGATTTTTATTCATAAGTACAATAAGCGCAATAATATCAATAAGCGCCGCGACCGCCATCACGGCAATAATAATAGTATTCAGCAGCTCAGGCGCGCCTGCGGTTTTCACCGCAAACCATATTATCAGCATAAAGGGTATGTCCGCGATACGAAGCAGTACGCCTATATTTCGCGCCGCAAAATTTCCTTTTTTTACGCCGTTTGCCGCCCAGAAGCCGATAATTGCCAGCGGTATATTAAGCGTCAGCAGCGACAGGACTGCGCCTGTCCCGCAGAAGAATGCCGCCGCGGAAGCAGCCGATCTGCCCTTTTTTGCGCTTTCCGACAAAGCCATTCAGATCACTCCAAATACTGTTTTATGTCAACGTCGTGACCGTCGCTCCAAAGTCTTTCCAGATTATAGAAATCCCTTGTTTCCTTATAGAAAATGTGTACCACAACGTCCGAATAATCAAGCACGATCCAGTTTGAACCGTTGTTTCCCTGTACCTGCCTCGGCTCTCTGCCCATTTCCTTCAGACGAAATTCAAGCTCGTCCGCCAAAGATTTGGTATGGGTCGAGGAAGTACCGTCCGCGATAATGAAGTAGTCCGCTATGATCGTCAGGTCGCCTATTCCTATTACGCGTATGTCCTCCGCCTTTTTGCTGTCGAGTATCTTAACAGCCGACTTGATAAGTTCCTCTTGCGTCATCATATCTCCGTCCTTTCTTTTTTCTTTTCCGAAATGTATTGATTGTACGCCTCAATGGTGTGGTGCGGAAGCATAGAGCCTTTCGCCACCACGTCCGCAATGGAAAACCTCAGCGCTTCCAGCATGGTTTTTTCAATGCTCTGGTAGGCGTATTTCCGCATTTTGTTCACGTCCTTGTAGTTCCTGTCCGCCGAGATAAGGTCAGCAATGTAAATAATTTCCTCCAGACGGCTCATGCCCGCCCTGCCTACAGTATGGTACCGCACCGCGTTGAGAATGTCCTCGTCATGGACGTTCAGCACGTTCTCGGAGTACCACGCTCCCGCTATGGCATGATAAAGCGGAGGGGTGACAAGCTCCACAGGCGAAACGTCCAGCGTGGATTTTTTCGCCATTATCAGCTGTTCCTCCTTGGGTATCTCCTTGCAGATGTCGTGAAGAAGTCCTGTCAGATACGCCTTTTCGGGCGAGTGGTAGTTGTACCTCTCCGCCAGCTTTTCGGCTTCCTCGGCAACGTTCAGACTGTGCTGGAAACGTTTTTTGGAAAGCCTGATACTGAGGATATCGGTAAGTTCGGCAGCGGAATACATAGACATTTCCCCTTACAAATTCTCTGCGCGTACAGCAGAAGCCTTGTCCGCGGTACGGGCTGGACGGTATTATTCCCGGTAAAGATTATTTTCCAATATATATTTTACTACATTTTGCGGAACATAGCAAGATAAATCGCAATTTTTTATAATTTTTTCACGAATTTCCGTAGAAGAAATTTCCAGCGGTTCGGTTTTTACAAAAATTACCTCCCCGAATTTGCGGAGTTCAGCCGCTTTTTTTTCAAGATTTTCCGTATCCGCGCCGTCCGTTTGGCGGGAAACCGCCGCAAGTCCGCACATGGAAAGTATTTCCTGCCAGTTTTTCCATCTGTCAAAGGACATGAGCATATCCCCGCCCACAAGCAGAAAAAGCTCGTCGTCGGGGTACAGACCGTGAAAATGCCGCACCGTGTCCACCGTATAGCTTACGCCGCCCTGTGATACCTCGTAGTTGCTTACCGTCACAAACGGCATATCCGCAAAGGCGAGACGGCACATTTCAAGCCTGTCCGCGCCGCCTGCGGGACGGCGTTTCATGTCCTTTTTAAACGGGGAAATTCCCGTGGGCATGACGATTACCTCGTCAAGCCGCAGGGCTTTCTGAAGCTCCGAAGCGAGACTGACGTGTCCCTTATGAACGGGGTCGAAGCTGCCCCCGAATATCGCTCTGCGCATTACTTGACCTTTAGGTCGATCTTGGGATTTTGTGGATTGCGCTTGAACAGCACAAACTTGTTTCCGATGACCTGTACCACCTCGGACTTGGTTTTCTCCGCAAGCTCCTCCGCCGCCTCGGCAGGGGACAGCATACAGCCGTCCTGAACTTTCATTTTGATAAGCTCACGGGCTTTGAGAGCGTCCGAGACCTGGATCACCAGCGTGTCTATGATACCGTTTTTTCCCACCTGCAAAATGGTGTCCTCGGTCATTGCAATGCTTTTCAGCTTTGATCTTTGTTTGCTTGTTATCATAATATCAATTCCTTTCGGCAATTTTTGTAAATTTATGTTATTTTTATACTCCGAGGATATTTTTCGCCGCGTCATAAACCTCGGAAAAGCTTTTTACCGCGGGGACGTCCCTGTCAACGCTTCCGAAGCCGTAAGCCGCGTGTATAAATGGCACTCCCGCGGAGTCGGACGCGTCAAGGTCGCCCTGTGTGTCCCCAACATAGACAGCCTTGTCAAGACCGTTCCGCTCCATTACAATGCGGATATTTTCCGCCTTTGCAAAGCCTGTTCCGCCCGGACACTCAAAGTCGGCAAAGTATTTCCCAAGCTTGTGGTACTCTAAAAAGGTCTCGATGTAGCCGCTCTGACAGTTGCTGACGATAAACAGTTTTCCAAGACCGCAGAGACGTTCAAGCTCTTTTTCAAGGTTGGGGAACAGCACTCCGCCGTGCTTTTCAAGATATTCCTGCTCCACACGTTCGCACTCGTGCATTATCTCTATCCTAAGGGGTGGTTCAAGTTCGGGAAGCATCAGGGCAGCGATAGTCTCCATGGTTTTTCCCATAAAGCCCCGCATATCCTCGCCCGTGACCTGCCTGTCCGTTTCGGGACGGCGCGCCAGAGCCTCGCTCCAAGAGACTGCGACTTGCTCCGAGGAATCCCACAGCGTTCCGTCTAGATCGAAAATTATTCCGTAATTCATAAAAATGCTCCTAATCTATAAATGTATTTCAAAATTTCGATATCTCACCCGCCCCCTTGAGGGGGCTTGATACAGTAAAGATACTTATATTTTACTGCGGGGGTGACACAGCCTGCGGGGGCTCCCCGCTTAGCGGTTATCTATTTTTTCGGGGTACAGATCGTGGTGAGTAAGACGGTCAATCGCGACCTGCTCCCACATTGTACCCTTTTTGCCGTAGTTGCAGTAGGGGTCTATGGAAATTCCGCCGCGGGGAGTGAACTTTCCCCAGACCTCGATATATTTGGGATCCATAAGCTTTATCAGGTCTTTCATGATGATGTTCATGCAGTCCTCGTGGAAGTCTCCGTGATTGCGGAAGCTATAGAGATAAAGCTTCAGGGACTTGCTTTCCACCATTCTTTCCGCGGGGACGTAGGAAATATACACAGTTGCAAAGTCGGGCTGACCGGTTATGGGGCAGAGACTTGTAAATTCGGGACAGTTGAACTTCACGAAATAGTCGTTGTCGGGGTGCTTGTTGATAAAGGTCTCCAGCACTTCGGGGGCGTAATCCGTGGGGTACTTGGTTTTCTGGTTTCCGAGGAGAGTTACTCCCTCAGTCTCGGTTTTTGTGCGTCCTGACATTTTTATCTTCCTTTCAAAAATCTATGTCTTAAAATTACAGACGGTTTTGTTCACTGGAATATTATACACTATAATCAGGATAAATTCAACTTATTTTTCCATTTGCGAAAGTCCGCGAAAAATTTAAATGCGGTTGACATTCAAATAATGGCATGATATAATTAATTAAAATTATAGTGTTTAACGTACAAACAGGAGATGTTTTAATGAAAAAAATAATTATTACTGCTGTAATTGCGGTTGTCCTTGCAGCTGCGGCGGTGCTGTTTATAATTGGTAAAAATGACGTTGTAAGCGCTGATGTGACTATGGACATATCTCAAGTAACTGTTGACAAATTCAGCGATCAAGATGAACGGGATATCATTGCAAGAATTGATAAGGAAAACAGAATAGCCGATGTACTGTCCGATCTGGATTGGGTCGATCACGCTGTGGTAACTGTTTCGGATTCCGATAAAGATTTATTCGTAGCAGTCGTACTGACCGTAAGCAGGGAGCCGTCCTCGGACGACGCGGACGAGGCGGCGTATGTAATATCGCGGTATGTTGAAAACGCAGATATTCTTATCACCGACCAAAATTCAAATGTTATCTATCCTGTTTCGGAATAATAAAATTTTCCCACATTATTTTCTTACGGAATATAAATAGTGGGGCATATCAACACCTCGATAATGCTTCACCATAATTTCATCTGATTTAGTCATACCGTTTCGCAGAGCGACCCTCTGCGAGGCGGTATTTGTGTCTCTGATAATGGAGCAGACCTCCTCGGCGTTAAGCGTTGAAAAAGCGTACTCCTTGCAGGCTTTTGCGGCTTCCGCGGCATAGCCGTTGTGCCAGTACACACGCTGAAAAAGATAGCCTATTTCAAGCACTTCCCTGCCGTTCCATTCCTGCATTGTAAGTCCGCACTGACCTATCATTTCGTCAGTTTCTTTAAGGACTACAGCCCACAAACCGAAGCCGTATTTTTCATATCGGGCAAGCTGTTTGTCAAGCCATTCCTGCGTTTCTATATCGTTAAATGCTCCGTTGTAAGCGTACATTGTTTCCTCGTCCTGCAAGATTTTGCAAAGAGAAAAATAGTCGGACTGCTCCATTTTGCGGAGGTATAAGCGTTCGGTTTCAAGTATAAAATTTTTCTCCATTATATCGTCCTCTTTAATTTCAGCACAAATTCGGGCTGGGTTATGTACTCCATATAAATCGGTCTGCCGCTGTATTCAAGGTAAGCCTTGAACCTTTCGATAATTGCAGGCTCGGTTATCATGTCAAGGACTTTTTCTTTCGGCACATACATGGACTCCGAATTTTCCTCGGAGGGTCTCGGTTCGCCCGACACAGCCCTGCAAATAAAGTCGGGCATAAGCTTTGTGGGGATTTCCTTTACGCCGTTGTAGCCTGCATATTTCCCCGTGTTTGAGGACAGGCAGAAAATCTCTCCCACTTCAATTTCCACGCCTGTTTCCTCCATGACCTCTCTTTTCAAGCCGTCAAAAAGATTTTCGCCGATCTCAACCATTCCGCCGGGGAACACCCAGCCCTGCCGCCAATGCTTTACCATAAGTATTTCATTCTTGTCGTTTATAACAATTCCGCCCACAGCAACTATGTGGGTCGGGAGTACCCATTCTTTTTCCATAATATCAGTCCTTGTTTAAAATTTATAGCTATCTTCCTCTTGAAAAGCTTCCTCCGCTTCCGTGATAAGTCTCACAGCACAGCGAAAATTCCTGTCCGCAGTTTTTGCAACGAAACGAATAATACATCACATCGTCTTGCCAGTAACCGTCCTCGGTTTTGGGACTTTCAAGCTCAAAGTTTGACTTGAGTTTTTCAAAATTTCCGCTTGCAATAAGTTCTTTGACCATTTCAACGCATGAAAGCATTTCGGAAGGGTGTTCAATTTTTATTTCTTCTAAATGTGAGCAGACCGAACATTCCTTTTTATCAATATAATCAATTGTTTCAGAATGAGTTTTTTCATTATATTTGTACGTATAACTGCGAGTGCGGAGTTTGCCAAAAAGATTTTCCCAAATTTTCATTATATTAAATATGTCCTCCTTTACAGGTCAGTTTTTTCCAGCGGGTCTTTAACGCCGTTCGCCTCAAACGCCGCAAGCCTGTCCCGACAAGTGCCGCAAACTCCGCAGGGAACTTCCCCGCCCTCGTAGCAGCTCCATGTCAGATCATAGGGGACGCCAAGCTCCAGACCAGTTTTCACCACCTGCGCCTTGCTTAGTCCCACAAAGGGAGCTTCAATTTTCACCTGTCCGCCGCTGCCCTCCCAGACGGCTTTATTCATAGCCTCGTTGAACGCTGGGGAACAATCGGGATAAGCGTTCCCTGCGGAATCGTCCGCGTGCGCGCCGTAGAAAATCACGCCGCAGTACTTGGAAAGCGCAACGCTTGCCGCCGCCGAAATAAACAGACCGTTCCGAAACGGCACATATGTTGAAACAGGAGAACCCTCCGTTTTTTCAAGCTGCTCCGCATAGCTTTCGTGAGGAATTTCCTCCTTGGACTGTGCCAGCAGGGAACAGTCGCTGTACTGAAAAATAAGACTAAGGTCAAGCTTGATATGCTCCACGCCATAGTAGTCCGCAACAGCGTTTGCAGCCTGAATTTCCTTAGTATGCTTCTGTCCGTAGAAAACGGAAAGGGCAACCACATTTTCCGAACCGTACTTTTTTACCGCCAGCGCAAGACAGGTGGAGCTGTCCACGCCGCCGCTGAATAAAACAAGTGCTTTCATAAAAATTATTCCTCCGATTTTACAGACGCTTTCACGTCTCGTCATTTTCTTTCTCAGTAAGATATCTCAGCATTTTTTCGGGATTTTCAAGAAACCTCCGCGTCACCCGATAATGCTCCGTATCCCTGTAGCCGACACGCTCTATGCCGCTGTCGGAAAGCTGCAAGACCTCCGCGCCGGGAAACGCCAGCAGTATCGGCGAGTGGGTCGCTATAATAAACTGTGAATCCTGCTTCACCAGCCTGCTTAGCTCCGCGATAAGGGTCATCAGCCGCATTGGGGACAAAGCCGCTTCCGGCTCGTCCAGAATGTACAGACCGTTCCCGCGGAAACGGTTTTGCACAAGCGCAAGAAAGCTTTCGCCGTGGGACTGCTCATGCAGGGATATCCCTCCGTAGCTCTCGATGATAGGCGGACTTGCCGCAGGAATTTTGTCCAGCTCGTCAATGTAGGTAGCCGCGTTGAAAAAGCTTTCCGCGCGGAGGAAAAAGCCGTCCTTGGGATATCTGCTCCGCGAGACCGCGATATGCTCCCACAGGTCGGAGTGGAAATTTTCACCGTCCCCCGACGTGGAAAAGCTGAAATTTTTCGTCCCGCCCTCGGGATTGAAACCGCACGCCACGGCTATGGCTTCGATAAGGGTGGACTTTCCCGTGCCGTTTTCGCCCACGAAAAAAGTCACGTCCGAGTTAATGGGCAGTGAACCGCTTTTCTCCAGAAACCTGACCGCGGGAAGTCCCGCCAAATAGGACTTCTTGTCAACGGGCTTTTTCATGATTATCTCGTCGATATAACGCCGCGTCATTTCATGTTCACCTGCAAAAAGAGCCTGTTCTGCAAAGCGGTATCGGTCTCGAACCGTCCCCGCAGAGTTACCGTCGCCGTCTGGGCGGAGGGCTTTTTTATCCCCCTTGCGGTCATGCAGCTGTGGCTTGCTTCGATAAAGACAGCAACGTCCTCCGAGCCGCTTGCAAGCTGCATAATTTCCGCAATATCCGAGCCGATACGCTCCTGCAGCTGGAGACGCTTTGCCGCCATATCAGCAATGCGGGCGATTTTGGAAAGCCCCAGAACACGTCCCTTTGGAATGTAAGCAACAGTAACTTTCATATCGTACATAAGCGCAAGGTGGTGCTCGCAGTAGGAAAAAACCTCAATGTCCCGCACAATGACAATATCGTTTTCGGTGTATTTCGTTTCAAAGGATTTTGCAAACATCTCGGCAATTTCCCGATTGGAATAATTCATTCCCTCGAAAACCTCGCCGTACATTTTCGCAACGCGGGCAGGGGTCTCCCGCAAACCCTCCCGGTCGGGGTCGTCCCCCAAAGCCTTTAGTATGCCGCGGATATGCTTTTCGATGGCGGCGTAATCAATTTTATCCATTTTTAAAATCTCCTTATTAAAATTCAATTACTTTATCCAGCACAATCGTACCGAAAGCAAGCACAAAATGTTCCTCCGAAATGCCCGTGCTTGGGTGACAATTAGTATTTTTATTAAATTCAATATTGCCAATTTTTTTAATAAAATCATTCTCGCAGTTTCCGAAAACAACGTACTGACAATCCCAATATTCGATTTTATTATCGTTGTCGATTTCGTCCCAAATAAGCTCCAGCGGACGACATATATCCACATTTAAGGATAACAGATACTCGTTTAGTTCGGGAAATTTTTCTTTGATTTGTACGAAAAAATTTCTGCACCCCGCACAATCGCAGGGAAGTGATTTGTCCGATTGATAATACTCAAAATTTCTGTTCAAATTAACGTCCATCATACACCTCTCATATTCGGGTCCCAGATAAACTTGTGCATCTGAAGCTGAACATTGACCCCGTTCAGCTTGTTTTCAAGCATAAAATCCACAATTTCCGCAGGCTCGATTTCCCCGAAAACGGGACTGACATAAACCGAACATTTTTCGATAAGCCGAAACTCCCGAATAATTTCAAGAGCGCGTTCCAGATCGGCACGGCTTCCCGCAACAAATTTTACCGTGTCCTTTTTTTCAAGGACAGCAAAATTTTCGGTATGCATATAGCTCTCCATGCCGCTTGTTGGAAGCTTGTAATCCATTGTGAGCGCGGGACGTTCTCCCTTTATTTTCACAACCTCGGAAACGTCCGCAGAACCGTTTGTCTCAATCTCAACATAACGACCGTCCCCGCAGAGCGTTTCAAGCAAAGGAATAATATTCGGCTGAATAAGCGGCTCGCCTCCTGTTACCGTAACATTTTTTATGCCGCTTTTTTTCACCTCGGACAGTATTTCCTCCGCTGTCATTTCGGTGTATTTTGCGTCGGGAACGTTCGCCCATTTTGTGTCGCAGTAGGAGCAGTTCAGATTACAGCCCGTGAACCGAATAAAAAACGCAAGCTGTCCCGCGTGAGTTCCCTCGCCGTTAATGCTGGAAAACATTTCGGCAATTTTGTATGTGCGCATAAAATTCACCTCAGTCCATAAATGTCGCGGAATTATTGGGCGTTTCGTAAACCGTAATTCTGTACGGTTTATAACCCATTTCCTTGACCCGCATAAAAAAGTACTCCGCAAAATTTTCCGCCGTGGGACGGAAATCCACCTCTATAAGTCGGAAATTTTCCTCATTTAGCGCAGCAACCGTTGCACTTTTTAAAGTGCCCTTTTCATAAATAAATGCATGGTCGAATTCGTCCGCAAGATTTTTTAAGTCCCGCTTGATGTCGCCAAAATCCGTTACCATGCCGCGAAGCTGTCCCTCTGCCAAAAGCTCGGTATCGGATATTTCCGCCGAGATCACCCACCTGTGACCGTGGAGATTAGAGCATTTTCCCTTGTAGCCGCTTAAAAAATGCGCGCTGTCGAAAGCGGCTTCGGTTTTTAATATGTACATAAAAATCCCTCCAAAACAAAATGGGCGCAGTCAGACTGCACCCATAAAAAGCAATATGCAGTCCCGGTTTTGATTTGAAAATACCGCAGGTATTTTTTATTACCTTGGTTTTTTTCGCGCAGGAAGGTACAAATGAACTGCGCCTATAAAATTTAAAAAATTATTTTTCGTCCAAAAATTCCTCGACGGCACGGTTAAATTCTTCGGGATTTTTATTTGCAATAAAATGGTCTCCCTTTAGTTTGACCGTCCGTGAATTAAGTATGCTTTTGCCGATAAGCTCGGTATGGCTGTCCTTTATCATATCACACGTACCCGCGATAACAAGGGTTTTCGCCGTGACTGCCGAAAGCTCGTCGGGAGAAATATTCGGCTCGTTTACCATAAGCCCCAAAAGCTCCGCGTTTTTCTTTGCCTCGGGACTTTTCTCCGCAAATTTCGAGGCAATTTTATACCCTATCTCAATTGGTATCTGTACGCGCCGTTTCACGCCGTCGGGAGAAAGATTTCCGCCGTTGAGAATAAGCCGCGAAACTCTTTCGGGGTGCTTTAACGCAAAGGTCAGCGCAATGTTTGCCCCGTCGGAAAATCCTAAAATATCAGGCTTTTCAAAGCAATGCTCGTCCAAGAAATTCAGCAAGTCATCCGCAAACTGCGCAATAGTAAAGGGCTTGTCTCCGCGGGGAGACTTACCGTGTCCCCGTGTGTCAACCGCAATAACTCTGCGCCGTTTTGAAAAATATTCAATCTGATGTGCGAAATAATCACCGTTTTCGCCGTTGCCGTGGAGAAGCACAAGCGGCTCGCCCTCGCCTTTTTCGGTGTAGCTGAGATGAATGTCCATAAAAATTCCTCTGAAAAGCAAACGGGCGCAGACATTACCGCGCCCGTTACGTTCAAGCATTATCGTATTTTTCCGTAATCAGAAAAGTCCCGAAATATTTCCGTCGTTGTCGCAGTCGATCTTCAATGCCGCGGGAGCTTTGGGAAGTCCCGGCATTACCATGATATCGCCTGTCAGAGCGACCACAAATCCCGCGCCTGCGGAAAGCTTTACGTCGCGGACTGTTATCACAAAGTTTTCGGGCTTGCCCAGCTTTGCGGGGTCGTCCGAAAGGGAATACTGGGTCTTTGCCACGCACACGGGGATATTGCCGTATCCAAGTCCCTCGATCTCCTTGATAGCCTTTTCAGCCTGACTTGTGTACTGCACGCCGTCCGCGCGGTAGATCTCCTTGGCAATTATCTCCAGCTTTTCCTTGATAGGCAGCTTTTCGTCGTAGAGCTGCTTGAAATTCGTCTGACAGCCATCGCACTTCTCAATTGTGGCGCAAACCTTTTCAGCAAGGTCTGTACCGCCTTCGCCGCCCTTTGCGAAAATCTCGGCAAGGGAAACCTCTACGCCCATTTCAGCGCAGAAATCCTTTATTACCGCTATCTCAGCCTCGGTATCGGTATGGAAACGGTTTATCGCCACAACAACGGGCACGCCGAACTTGTGTATGTTCTCGATATGTGTTTTAAGATTTACAATGCCCTTTTTCAGAGCCTCCACGTTCTCGGAGGTAAGCTCCGCCTTAGGCACGCCGCCGTTGTACTTCAACGCTCTGATAGTAGCGACCAGAACCGTACAGGACGGCTTGAGACCCGCAAAGCGGCACTTGATATCAAAGAATTTCTCCGCGCCCAAGTCCGCGCCGAAGCCCGCTTCGGTTATGCAGTAGTCGCCAAGCTTCAAGGCAAGCTTTGTCGCGCGGACAGAGTTACAGCCGTGAGCGATATTCGCGAAAGGACCTCCGTGCATGATGGCGGGGGTATTTTCCAAGGTCTGAACAAGGTTGGGCTTTAAAGCGTCCTTTAAGAGAGCGGTCATTGCGCCGTGCGCTCCCAGATCGCGGGCATAGACGGGATTTCCGTCAAATGTGTAGGCAACGAGGATACGTCCCAGACGCTCTTTCAGGTCGGTAAGGTCGGAGGCAAGACACAGAATAGCCATTACCTCGGAAGCAACGGTAATTCTGAACCCGTCCTGACGGGGCACGCCGTTGACCTTTCCGCCCAGACCTACCACAACGTTACGGAGAGCGCGGTCGTTCATGTCGAGACAGCGGTCTATCATAATTCTGCGCTGGTCGATACCGAGAGCGTTGCCCTGCTGCATATGGTTGTCGAGAAGAGCGCAGAGGAGGTTGTTTGCCGCTGTGATAGCGTGCATATCGCCGGTAAAGTGGAGGTTTATGTCCTCCATGGGGACTACCTGCGCGTAGCCGCCGCCTGCCGCGCCGCCCTTTATTCCGAAAACGGGACCGAGAGACGGTTCGCGGAGAGCCAGCACCGCATTTTTACCAATTTTAGCCATTGCTTCCGCAAGACCTACCGACATGGTGGTCTTTCCCTCTCCTGCGGGAGTGGGGTTTATGGCCGTAACAAGAATCAGTTTTCCGTCGGGATTTGAAGCGGTTTTGGTGTAAAGTGCTTCCGAGAGCTTAGCCTTATAGTGACCGTAGGGCTCGATGTCGTCTTCGGAAATGCCGAGATTTTCCGCTATTCTGCCTATTTTGAGCATTTTTGCCTGCTGTGCGATTTCGATATCCGATAACATGGAAAAATTCCCCCTGACAAAGATAATAAATACAGTATAGCACATTATGCCGGTTTTGCCAATAGTTTATTTGTTAATTTATTTCGTCATGGGCAATTTCTATTTTTCCGTGTTCCTTTTCAAATTCCGCAACACGCTTTTTCAGCATCTGTTCGATTTCTTTATTTGCTGAGCGACCCTCGTATTCTGCAACATAACGGAATTTCGCAAATAATACTCTGTCCATGCGGAGTGTGTACCGCAGAAGCTTATCCTCCATATTTGCACCTCAATTAAATCAGGTTGTCAATGATTTTTGGGTAATTTATTTTTAGCCGCGGGTTTAACGTTTTCATCACGGTCAATTGGCTGTCCGATTGAAATTTTGCCGTTATCCTCTTCAAACTTTTTAATGTTGTCCCGAACAAGCACAAGGATATGGCTGTTTACGGAACGTCCCTCATAATCCGCAACATAAGCGATTTTTTGCAGCATTTCTTCCTCTATTCGTATAGATACACTTTTTACTGACATAAAAGCTCCTTATTATTTTGTTAATGACTCGCTCATTAAAAACAATGCTTTACGTTTTTCCTCAGACAGTATTCTGAAATTTTCAATAAGATGCTTTTCTTTTTCGGACAGATACATGGCTTCACCATCTTTAAAAAGCTCGGCAAGAGTTATGCCGAAAGGAACTATAAGCTTTTCAAGGGTTTCAATTGTCGGCTGACGAGTTCCTTCTTCAATACCTTTAATGTGATGTCCCGAAATGCCTGTAATCTGCGTTAAACGGTAACGCGACATACCTTTAGATTCACGAAGCTCCATTATACGTTTCCCCAAGTTCAAAAACTCTCACACCTTTAACTTTGACGATTATTTATCAATCTATGTTTTGCCATACCAATTTTCTAATTCTTTTTCATTACCTTAACAAGTTCGTCAATGACCTTGCGCTGTTCTCCCGAAAGCTCGGTAACATCTATATAAATATGCGAATCATCTTCATGGCTTTTACCTAAAAGGTAATCAACACTGCAATTGTAGACATATGAAAATTTCAAAACCGTCAATACATCAGGTGTACGCTCTCCGCGTTCGTAACCCGATATGGTAGTAGGGGCTATGCCCACACGCTCAGCGGCGTCGCGTTGTGAAATCCCAAATTTTTCACGCAGTTCCCTAAGTCTTTCGGGCAATCCGTATATCATGCCGCGCACCTCCGATAAATTTAGTATAATATAATTTTATTATACTAATATACTCAATATGCGTACATAAATATACACGTTACGAGTTGACATGTTGGTTTTAAAGTGATATAATATAATAAAAATTAAGGAGGCAACACAGCATGAAAGCCAAAAACGCAATCAGCAAAGTAGCAATGGATAACGGAATAAGCGTGGAAGAAGTCCGCGCGGAGATTCAAAAAAACATCGACGAGGGAATGAAAAACACCTCTCCGCAGGCGGTGAAGTTCTGGGAAAAAATCCCCCGAAAGGGCGAAAAGCCCACTCCGGAGGAATTTATCGACTATATGAGGGAATATCTGCTCAGCGAATTGTAATTTTTTTCTTGACCTTTTCCTCCGAAAGTAGTATAATTATTACAGAATATTTTACATTTGGAGGAATTTTTATGTCAAAGACCTTTATCGTTGAAACTTCCGCACGTCACGTTCACGTTACTCAGGAGGACTTGGAGACCCTTTTCGGCAAGGGAGCCACACTCACCAAGAAGAAAGACCTTTCCCAGCCCGGTCAGTACGCCTGCGAGGAACGCGTTGAAGTGGTAGGACCCAAGAAGTCCCTTGCAAACGTTTCTATCCTCGGACCTGTTCGTCCCGCTACTCAGATCGAGCTTTCCGCTACCGACGCGCGTTCTATCGGCATTTCCGCTCCTATCCGCGAAAGCGGCGACGTTGCGGGCTCTGCGGGCTGCAAGCTTGTAGGTCCCTGCGGCGAGGTAGAGGTCAAGGAGGGCGTTATCGTTGCCAAGAGACACATTCACCTCACTCCTGCCGACGCTGAGGAGCTTGGCGTAAAGGACAAGGAGGTCGTATGGGTAAAGCTTGACACCGACGGCAGAAAGGCTATCCTCGGCGACGTTGTTTGCCGCGTTTCGGACAAGTTCGCACGGGCTATGCACATCGACACCGACGAGGCTAACGCTGTTTCCGCAACTCCCACACTTCAGGGCGAGATCTTCAAGGTTTGACTTTTAAACGAATAACGATACGGAAGTATCTTTCGTATCGGAAACAAAATTTGCCGCTATTACTATAGACGGCGGCATGGGTGAAGGCTCAGCCTTTAGCCGGCGAATTTTGTGACAAGCTTCGTGCCCGTTCCGCTTTGTGATTATTTTAATACAATCGCGGGACGGGTATTTTTCTACCGAAAGGAGTACCATGAAAAAGCTTAAAGACCTGCCTGTAGCCTACTTTCTGCTGACTGCGGCTGTATTCTGCGCCGCGCCTGCCGTATTTATTTTTATTACGGCTTCGGCAGTGCAGTCTTCAATGTCTGTGGACAGGTATAACGCGGCGGAAGCTGTGCTGGTGATCTTCACAGCGGTTTTCCGCATAGCCTTGTACTTTATATGGGGACGCTTTGTTACGCCTTTGAAAAGACCTAAAAAACCCCAAAGCCGTGCCGCGCTTTATTTTACCGCGCTTTTCCCGCTGCTTGCAAAGGTATTTTCGTTACTCTTTGCGGGCGCGTTTATGCCGTACAGCGATTTTTTATATCTGCTGGTAGCAGTTCCCAATCTTCCCGAAATATACGGATGTATCGCCTTTGGAACGGTCAAGGGACTTGTTTTCAGCGGTATAACGCACCTGTTTGCTTTGGGAGCGTTTGCGGCGGGGGTAAAGGTTTCCGACCGTCTGTACGGAACTCCACGCTCAACGGCAAGGCTCATTCCATATGCGGTGTTCGCGGTATGCTTCGGGACTGCGCTGCTGTCTATGGGACATATTATCCGCATGAGAGACCTGTCAACGGTTTCCGCGGAAATGGACTACGGTCAGAGGGGCGACAACATTTACCGCACTGCCGAGGGACACGGCTTTGCGTATGAGGGCGGCTGGTCAAGCGTAAGTCTGTATCCGTACTATGTGGAAAATCCCGACAACAAGCTTGCAAAGCTTGACGAGCCGTCGGACTTCATAATATCCGACGTTAAGCAGATGCCCGTGCTGAACGGCGCGGAGGCTGCGTACCCCATATATTCCGCGTTTGCGGAGTGCTGCTACGAAAATATCGGGCATATCCAGCAGCTGGCAAAGGAGTACAATGGAAAGATGATGCCCGTTCGGTTCACCAACACGGTGGTTGGCTTTGAGGAGCTTCTGACGGGCGAGACAGACATATTTTTCGGCTCAAAGCCCTCGGAGGCGCAGTACAAAATGGCTGAGGAAAAGGGATTGGAGCTTGTTCTTACGCCAATAGGCAGCGAGGCTTTCGTCTTTTTTGTGAACAGCGAAAACCCCGTGGACGGTCTGACCTCTGACCAGATACGGAAGATATATTCGGGCGAGTACACAAGCTGGCGGCAGTTGGGCGGCTCGAACATTCCCATACTGGCGTTTCAGCGTCCCGAGGGTTCGGGGTCGCAGACAAGAATGGAGTACTTTATGGGAGACGTGCCGCTGAAAGAGCCGCTTGAGATCGAGTACGAATATTCAATGGTGGGCGTGATAAAAGAGGTCGCAAGCTACCAGAATAAGGAGTCAGCAATAGGGTACTCATTCCGGTACTATGTGTCGGAAATGTTTCACGACGACCGTATAAAATTTCTTTCGGTGGACGGCGTATACCCCGACCCGGACGCTATCCGCGACGGGAGCTATCCCCTTTCGGGAAGTCTGTACGCCATAACCGTTAAGGACACCGATAACCCCATGGTCGAACCGTTCCTTGAATGGATGACAGGCGAACAGGGCAGACAGATCGTAAACCGCACGGGCTATATTGCATAAAACATTGCATAAAACTTAGAAAGGATTTAAAGTTTGAAAAATCTTTGATTTTTCAAACTACGAGTTTTGTTTTTCTCGCTAAAGCTCGAAATTTTGCTAACGCAAAACCACAAAACATCGTTAGAAAGGAGGACACATTTTCCCTAACGGGAAAATGGTCATAAATATGATAATTTCTCACAACGACCCCAAGGTGGTCTATATGGGCAGGACTGACGTGTCCGAAAGAGAGACTAAGCTTTTCTGGGCAGGGTCTCAGGCGGAGGTGAAATTCCGCGGCACTAAGCTTTCCGCGGTGGTAAATTCGACCGCGCTGTGGGGCAAGCTCCAATTCGGAGTTGTCACCGACGGTGAAATGAGCGGAATTCCCCTTGAATACGAAAACAACGGAAAGGACATCACGATCGTACTTGCGGAGGGTCTTGCCGAGGGTGAACACACGGCAATTCTCTATAAGCGGTACGCGGGAAATCAGATATTGTCGGTCAAGTCCTTTGAGACGGACGGAGAGTTCCTTGCGCCCGAACCGCTTCCCGAACTGAGAATAGAAGCCTACGGCGACAGCGTCTGCGCGGGTGAGGTGATCGAGGCGCACGACTTTGTGGGACAGTGCGATCCTGAAAACCATGAAAGCGCATATGACAATGTTCGGAACAGCTTTGTTATGCAGACCGCGAGAAATCTCGGCGCACAGATACATAACATCTGTCAGGGCGGCATTGCTCTTCTTGACGGTACAGGTTATTTTCATTATCCCAATTGTATCGGTCTGGAAAGCGTTTACGACAAGGTCTGCTACTTTCCCGAGGGCGGCGAGCCTACGGTGTGGGATTTCGGCAGATATGTCCCCGACATAGTGATAATCGCCATCGGTCAGAACGACAAGCACAACGGAAAGACCGAAAAAGACGACATTGATATTTCGTCCCCCGCAACAAGGAGAGAATGGAAGGTCGCATACGAAAAGCTTGTCCGCGACCTTGCGAGGCGTTACGGAGACGCGAAATTCGTGCTTACCACAACCGTCCTCATACACGACGCCGAATGGGACAATGCCATCGAGGAGATCAAGAATGAGCTTTGCGAGGTTGGCATAAAGGCGTATCACAACCTTTTCAGCCGAAACGGAGCTGCTACTCCGGGACACCCCCGTCTTGCCGAGCATGACGAAATGGCGCGTGAGCTTACCGATTTCATCAAGGCGAACGTGCTGTAACGGTACGAAAGAAGCTTTCGTCCTGAAACAAAACCGCCCCTGCTGTCAAAACGGCGGCAAGGGTAAGCTTTTAACAAATACTTATGTATCCCTCCGAAAAGCGGAGGGATTTTTTTGCGTCCTTACGTTTTTACATTTTTACGTCATGTTGCCGACGGGCAGCACTCAAAGTCGGAGTCGATATAGTTTGCGAAAAATCTTGCGTTGAAGTTTCTTGCGTTGCAGGTTCCAGTGTCTGTTCCCGAAACGTCAAGGTCTTCGGGAAGAACGAACTTGATGCAGCGTACTGTTACGTCGCGGCAGGAGGTTTCGGTGTGGGCGGGAATGGTCATGGTTTTCATTCCGCGTCTGTATTCGTTGCCCTCGGGGTCGGTCTCGTTCAGGATAACCGCCAGCGCAACACGCTTATTGGGGCAGACGTCCCGAATGGTAACGTCAAGCTGGAGGATACGTCCTGTGGATTCGAGAACAAGATCGCCTGCGTCAAATTCAATTGTGTCGCCGCAGCCCTCTGCGGGAATTTCAACGGGGATAGGGCAGCTTTCGGGAATAACGTCAATGCCGCAGTTTACGTCGATCTCGGGGGAGGGGAACGTAACAATGTTGCCCTCGGTGTCGGTGTAGGAAATAGACTCGTTTACGGGAACAGTACCCGTACACTGACCAACGTGCTGAACGTTGAACTGGAGAGTAGCTCCCTCGCTTCCGCTTACGCCGAGAGCGGGAATACGCCACTCAACCGTGTTTGAGTTTATCATGGCAGCAGTGCCGACAGGAGGATTCATAACCGAATTTATTCTGAAGCACGGAGCAACTGTGTCTCTTAAAACAATGTTTGTAGCTCCTGTTTTTGTGATGTTGTTTGCAAGATCCTCGAAAAGGTCTTCAAGCTCCGTGTCGTTCGGAGCAATTATAACATATGAGGAGGACGGGTCGGAAGCCCAGTCGTCAAGAGCATCCTCGTCAATACCGCCGTTGCCGTCAAGACCGATAGCGTAAATTACTACGCCCTGAGCCTTAGCCGCAGTTGCAACTGTGTTGGGGTTTCCGCCCGCAGTTGTAACGCCGTCTGTGAACATTACCATTACCTTCTGGTTTGTGGAGCCAGCGGGGAAAAGCTGCAAAGCCTTTTCAAACGCGTCGGCGTGGTTTGTGTCGCCGCCTGCGGTAAGAGCAGTTACAGCAGTTTTGAGGTCTGCAACGGAGGTGATAAGCTGAGTGTCCTGAGTTGCGGTGTCGGCAAAGCTTACAACGGCAATACGGCTGCCGCCGCCGATCTGACCTGTCTGTGTGCCGCCTGTAGCCTCGGCGATAATATCAATAAATTTTCTCGCGCCGTTTTTCATGTTGGCAAGAGGGCTTCCCGCCATACTTCCCGAACGGTCGAGAATAAGAACAATATCAGCAGGGTTGCTTACAATGTCGGGGGCAGCCGTAAGGGACAATGTCACCGCAAACGATCCGCCGCAGCTGATGCTGTCAGTATTGACTTCCTTGTTGGAGTAGGTTATACCCATTAAGTTCATTCCTTTCAAAGCTTTTGTACTATTTCTTTATCAACTTATAGACAAAGTCTGTAAGTTGATTCCGCCGTGCTATGCACGGCGGTGGCGGCGAGGCCGCCGAGAAAGCCGTGCAATACTAATTTCGTCAAAACCGTATGTTTTGACTGCCGCATTTCGGGCAGCTCTGCCTATAGACATTTGTCTATAGGCAGATTAGAAATTAGTATTATAAGCTTGGGGATACGCCGTGCCGATCAGGTCACCGGCGTTCCCTTAGTACAGTATATGCCGCAAAGGAATGATTGCTACTTGCGGACAGGTTCAGGCAGCAGCCTGTTTTTAAGAAACAGCAGTCCGTTTTTGGGAAATGACGCTTTCCGCAATGCATATCGCCGCAACTATAAAAATTGCCGCTGTTCCCACAAGGAAAAATTGCAGTACCCTGCTTTCGTCGTTAGTCTCCGTCAGCGCAAGAATAAGTCCTGTGACGTTGTTGTTCACCGCATGGGCGAAAGCGGCGGGGTACACCGAGTTCGTCTTTTCGGTGAGCCATGTGAAAATTATTCCCGTGCCTATGCAGAACAGGCACATAAGCAGTATCCCCATATAGGGGTACCCCATATAGTCCTTGCCGAAATTAAGTCCGTCGATAATTGCGGGGGTATGCCATACGCCCCATATTATCCCGCAGACGATATAGGCGGCAGGACGGTTCATTACCGTTTTCAGCTTCGGGAAAAGGTATCCCCGCCAGCCAAGCTCCTCCCCGAGAAAAACCGGAAACATGGCAATTGACATTGCTATATTGAAAAATACCGCAGCGGTATAGCCCACGGCGGAAACTTCCGCAAGCTCAAAGGCCGCGTTGGGGTCGAACTTTAAACCCAGCACCGCAGAGTTGAGCAGGGTTTCTATTGCCGTATAAATAATGGGAAAGGCAATCGCCATTAGGTAATATTTTCCGTTTCCCTTTAGATTAAGCCGCAGCATGGAATTTGCCATGCCCTCCTTGGTGACAAGCCTTGTCAGCAGAGAGCCTATTGCAGGAGTGAACATTGCCAAAAATGTAACAAATTGAAATCCCGCTTCGTCCTGAAGGATACCGAGCAGGTCGCACAGTCCCGCAAATATCCAGTAAATCCCGTAGGAGAACAGTACAAACAGGAGTATCCTCTTAACGGCAAGCTTTTTATCGTTCATATTCCTCGGCTCCTTTCAGGTATAGTTTGCAGGAAAGCTTGTAGGAAAGGAAGTAAAGTCCCGCGGAGAAATAGGGAAACACAGCAAGCAAAACAAGAGAGATATCCGACATCAGCGAGGTGTCCGAAAACCTTTCAAAGAACTCAAAAATTTTGTCGGGACTTCCGAATATAGAAAGGTCGCCGAAGAAAATATATTCAAAGGCTATGATCATAGCAAGCAGCATGACAGCGGTTTTTATATGGCTTCCCGCTTTGCTGCCGAAACGTACCAGAAACGGAAATTCTATGGCGTTCGCCGCAAGCATAATGCACATCATCAGAAAGGCGATCAGAATGTTTGCCGCGCCGCCCATCACTGCCGAGAGAGCAGAAAGAAAATAGCACCAGACAAAAAGCACGATATAAAGCAGGAGTGTGAAAAGGTACTTTTCCTTTATCTGACTTACATCGGTAAGGGGTGTGGAGGTAATGAAGTATGCCCATTTTTTGCTTTCGTCGGCTTCAAAAATTGACGCCGTCATAATGCCGAGCACTAAGAAAAGCATAATAAACACAAACACGCTCAACAGCGACGTTATTATCTCTGTATCCGAAGTTACGCCGTCAAATATTATCGGAGTAAATATGAGAAGCGACAAGCCGATCTCTCCCAGCGCCATAGTAAGCAGATTTTTTTTGTTGAGAACCAGATCTCTGTAAAGCAAGCCCGCCATTATTTTTCCCTCCTTTTGTACTGCGTAAGAAAAAGAAAATATCCGATGACAGCTACTGCCGCAAAAAACAGTATCGAAAACGGGAACAGTCTGTCCCGCCATTCGAGCGCAGGCGCAATAAACTCCTCAATTGTCAGCATATCTAACGTATCTGACTCTTCAATAGTGTCCATGAACGCTTCAAGTTCAGCCTGCCTTTGCCATACCCAAGCCATAAATAAGAAGTAGAGCGCTATGACAACGCCGGAAAAAGCTAATGCGGCTTTCTGCGGGTCTTGGAATTTAAGCAGCAGGAAGTCCATAAATGTCATAAGAGCAAAAGCCGCCAGCGCAATAACGGTGATATTTGCCATAGTCGCAAGTGTGAATTGGTGGTGGGCAAAAGCGAAAATTACTGCCGCAAAAGCTGTGGAAACTGCCGTACCCAAAAGGTTTGAGCCCAAAAGCAGACACGTTTTTACCGCCGCAAGCTTTTGCGGGGAAAGCGGCAGGGTGTACTCAAAAACATTCCATTTGCACTTTCTGTCCTTTACAAAGGTTTCACCGTTCTGGCTGAACAGCATGATACCCACGCCTGCCATCGCATATGCGAGAATTACTGTGGAATCGGGGGTCAGGTTCTCGTTGTTTTTCATATTGCCGTAATCGAAGCTCAGGCAGAACGAAACCGCAAGAATGAAGAGCAGGACAAATATGGACAGACCCGTAAGCATGGTCTTGCGCCGCAGATAAATTTCTTTCAGAATAAGACCTTTAACGCCGTTCATTACCGCCACTCCTTTTTCTCGCGATTTACGTAGAAAACCATTATCTCCTCCAGCGTGGTGTTGTCCATGACGAGACCGCTGTACTTGCGCTTGCAGGCGGCTTTGTCGGACACCATGACCTCCGCGCCGAAATCGGTGAGACGCGCGCTGACAATATCCTCTGCGGCGATTTCCTTGTAATCGTTTTTGCCGCATTTTATAACGCCGTGATTTTCAAGAACTTCGTCCTTGTAGCCTGTCAGAAGAAGCTTTCCCTTGTCGATAAAGGTAACGCTGTCCGCCACCTTTTCAAGGTCGGAGGTGATGTGGGAGGACATAAAAATGCTGTGGTTTTCGTCCTGAATGTACTCCAAAAAGATATCAAGAATTTCGTTCCTGACAACAGGGTCGAGACCTGT
>JAAVHL010000040.1 GCA_014799735.1 Ruminococcus sp. | reverse complement strand
GTAAGATTGTTCATTGAAAACAGTCCACCGGACTGTTTTCAAGGGAAGTTTTGCCGCGTACCGTAACAAGGAGGGGCGGTCGTGTTCGCCCCTCCTCGAAATGGCTGTCGCCATTTCTCACCTCCTGCTCCGTTTCGGGACGAAAGGGGATTTCGCGCTCTGCGGAGCGCGACCAAAGGGCTCCGCCCTCTGGACTTCTGCGAGCTGGGCTCAGCTCGACCAGCTGATGTCGGCGGCTTCGCCGCCTAAGAACACGCACGATAGTGCGCTAAACCAAAATTTACTGTCGAATTTCGCTTTACATATTGACAGAGCGGCATCTCTCGGTGTATACTGCTATAAATGTCCGTAAGCAGCAGACATTTACACCGTTGCTGAAAATTTACATT
Source organism: Ruminococcus sp. (assembly GCA_014799735.1). Classification (GTDB taxonomy): domain Bacteria; phylum Bacillota; class Clostridia; order Oscillospirales; family Ruminococcaceae; genus RGIG8773. Next base: position 25,087 of record JAAVHL010000040.1, on the reverse strand, counting down.
TTACCCCCTTGACAAATTCTGCGGTTTGTAGTATAATATGTAAAGTAATTTTGCTTTACAATGGCAAACGGTTTTAATAAATTAACACATTGAGGTACAGATCAAAGGGGGAAACGGTTTCGTATATGAACAGCGAGAAAAATCTGCGGGTATCGGTTTTGCTCGATTATTACGCTCCCATGCTCACCGATAAGCAGCGGGACGTTATCGATCTGTACTATAATGAGGATCTGTCCCTCTCGGAAATAGCCGAGCATGAGGCTATAACCCGTCAGGGCGTCCGCGACAGCATCAAGCGGGGCGAACAGACCCTTTTTGATATGGAGGACAAATTCCGTCTTGCGGAACGGTCGGAGAAATATTCCGAGCTGACTGAGCAGATACTGGCGCTTGCAAAGGATATAAAATCCGAATGCTCCTACGGCGGAAATGTCAAGACGGCTGCAAGGCTTGCGGATACTCTCCTGCGGCTTGCCGAGGAAAACAGGGATTTGTTTTAAACATATAACAGGGCGTGATTTTTTCGTCCTGTCAAGATATTCAAACCATTGGTGAAAGGAAGGTTTTTATGGCGTTCGAGGGTCTGTCCGAAAAATTAAACGGCGTTTTCAAGCGCCTTAAAAGCAGAGGTAAGCTTACGGAGGCTGACGTTAAGGAGGCTATGCGCGAGGTGCGTATGGCTCTGCTGGAGGCGGACGTAAGCTATAAAGTTGTCAAGGACTTCGTGGCCAAGGTCTCGGAGCGCGCTGTGGGCGAGGACGTTCTCACAAGTCTTACTCCCGGACAGCAGGTAATAAAGATAGTTAACGAGGAGCTTATCGCTCTTATGGGCGACAGCAACGCAAGGGTGAATTTCCCCTCAAAGCCTCCGTGTATCATTATGATGTGCGGCTTGCAGGGTTCGGGTAAGACCACCCACGCGGCTAAGCTTGCGAAGTTTTTCAAGGAACAGGGCAAGCGTCCGCTGTTGGCGGCCTGCGACGTGTACCGTCCTGCGGCTATAAGTCAGCTTCAGGTAGTGGGCGAAAAGGCAGGGGTAAAGGTCTTTGAAATGGGACAGATAAACCCTGTCACCATTGCAAGAGAGGCGGTCAAGCACGCCAAGGATTACGGCAACGACCTTGTAATTCTCGATACGGCGGGACGTCTCCATATAGACGAGCAGCTCATGGACGAGCTTAAAACCATAAAGTCCGAGACCGAGCCAAACGAGATAATGCTCGTTGTTGACGCTATGACAGGTCAGGACGCGGTAAATGTTGCAAAGGCGTTCGACGACGCTCTCGGCATCGACAGCGTGCTTATGTCGAAGCTTGACTCCGACACAAGGGGCGGCGCGGCGTTATCCGTTCTGGCGGTAACGGGCAAGCCTATCAAGTTTGTGGGTACTGGCGAAAAGCTTGGAGATTTCGAGCAGTTCCACCCCGAGAGAATGGCTTCGAGGATTTTGGGCATGGGCGATATGCTCACGCTGATAGAGCGGGCTCAGTCCACATTTGACGAGGAAAACACAAAAAAGCTTTCCGAAAGACTTAAAGAAAACAGCTTCGACCTCACCGACCTTATGGATCAGATGAAGCAGATACAGAAAATGGGTCCGCTGAAGCAGATCATAGGTATGCTTCCCGGCGTGGGGGATAAGATAAAGGACGCGGACATCGACGACAGTCAGCTGAAGCGTATTGAGGCGATAATACTGTCCATGACCCCCGCGGAGAGAGCAAAGCCCTCCATAATCGACCCGAAGAGGAAGAAAAGAATTGCTGCGGGAAGCGGCAACTCCGTTGCGGACGTGAACAGGCTGCTGAGACAGTTCGAGGAAATGCAGAAGATGATGAAGCAGTTCGGCGTTATGGGCAAAAATGCCAAGGGCAAAAAGAACAAGCTGAGGCTTCCTCCCGGAATGATGCCTCCCATGAGATAAGACATGGATATCTTTTACTTTATACTGTTCGGCGCGGTGGGAGCGTTTTGCTTTGCCGCGGCGGTCAGGGACTGGAAATGGTTCATTGACTACTGGTCTCACCCAAACGGCAGACCGCGGCAGCGTCTGAAAAGCAGGAATGTTCTGCGGTTTCTTATCGGCGCGGCGGGGGTTCTGCTTATGGCTTTCGGCACGGCGGTGCTGGTCGGGTGGATATGAGGTACTATATGGATATTAAAATCATTCAGAGCCTATACAAAAGTTCAAAAATCAAATGGTCGGCGCATTGTTTAAAACGCATGCAGGAAAGGGATATAAGCATTGATGATGTCGGCAGTTGTATTATGTCGGGAGAGATCATAGAAGATTATCCTGATGATTTTCCGTATCCGAGCTGCCTTGTATTTGGATACAGCGTTAATAAAAGAGTACTTCATGTCGTGGTCGCATCTGATGATAAAACGCTGTACGTTATTACTGTTTGTTATCCGGACACAAAAAAGTTTACGGAGGATTTGCGAACAAGGAGGTAATTGCAATGTGTTCTTATTGTAAAAGCGACGATTTGATCAAATCAGAAACAACTCACGTTGTCGAATATAAAGGCTGCGTAATTATAATTAAGCATGTTCCCTGCGAGGAATGCGAGCAATGCGGAGAAAAATATTTTTCCGACGAGGTTGCAAGACAGCTTGAAAAGCTTGTAAATACTGCAAAACAGTTAATGCAAGAGATTTCGGTGATTGATTATTTAAAGGCAGCTTGATTGTCTGATTTGGAAAGGAGAATGTCCCATGAAAAAGCTTTTATCGGTAATTTTAGCGGCAGTTATGGCAGCGTCCATGCTTGGCGTAACGGTCTCCGCCCACGGGGGACATCATAACAATAACAGCAAGCGTCAAAGCAGCAAGATAGTTTACCACTGCACCGAGGACTGCACATACTGCGATGATGACGGCGACGGAATTTGCGACGACTGCGGCAGCAAGGGCTGGTACTGCGAAAAGGACTGCACCTACTGCGACGAGGACAATGACGGTATCTGTGACAGCTGCGGTACAAAGGGCGTTTGCAGCTATAAACCAAAGGCAAAGTCAAGACACTGTCACCACTAATCGGGTTCATTACGCAAAAGCGTTTTGATATACAAAAGATCATTATTCGGAGGTGAATATACAATGGCAGTAAAAATCAGACTGAGAAGAATGGGCGCAAAGAAAGCTCCTTTCTACAGGATCGTTGTTGCTGACTCCAGATATCCCAGAGACGGAAGATTTATCGAAGAGATCGGCTACTATGATTCCAAGACCGAACCCTCGACCGTAAAGATCGACGCGGAAAAGGCTAAGAAGTGGATGGCTAACGGCGCGCAGCCTACCGAGACTGTTAAGAAGCTTTTCGAGAAAAACGGCGTGCTTTAATGTGCGGCGGGACTTGAACGGCTTAATGTCAAAAGAACGTTAAGAGGATATGGGCGGGGGCGGACGCCTCCTGCCTCAGGTTCTCTTGCTTCTGTCAGGAAGGTTTTGTTTTTCCGGCTGTCGTTTTGTCGTCGGAAATTTGCTTCGCAAACCACAAAACATCGAAAGAGAGGAGGACACATTTTCCTGTCGGGAAAATGGTCATATTTATGGAAGAATTACTCAGAAGTATCGTGTACGGTCTTGTTGACGACAAGGACGCGGTAAAGATTGATATAGACGACCCCGACGCTGACGGCGTTACGGTTTACCATCTGCACGTTGCCTCCGCCGACATGGGTCGGGTTATCGGCAAGCAGGGCAGGATCGCCAAGGCTATCCGCACTGTAATGCGCGCGGGCGCGGGCAGGGCAAATCAGAAGATCATGGTTGAGATCGACTGACGGCTCATGCTGAAAAAAATAATATGCGCGGTTCTGTGCGCAGCGCTTTCCGTTTCACTTGCGGGCTGTACCGATTCCGGTTCGGACAATATTCCCGGCTGGCTTGAGGACAGAATAAGCTACAAGGGCGAAGCGGAACGCATAAGAGATGAATCAGGCGAGATAATGCGCTGCATAAAGGAAAAGGACAAGGAAGGCATGAAAATGCTTTTCTGCGAAAAGGTCAGGAACACAAGCGGCTTTGACGAGCAGATAGACAGTGTTTTCGATTTCATAGACTCAGGCGACACATGGAGCTATGATATCAAAACCACGGCAAGCGGCGGACAAAGCATCAGCGACGGCGAAGTCACGGACTGGGACGTACACCCCGAAATAAGAGACATTCAGGTGTCTTACGACCGCGGAAATTATTTCGATAATAAATACTACGGTATCGACTACTACTGGCACATAGTCTGCGATGACGACAAGTCCCTTGAAGGTATACAGTATATGAGGATAGAGCTTCTCAATAATGGAACTCTGGAAATCGGGGAGTATGTCGGCTGACAAGATTTTGGATCAGATTTACACCATAGGGGCAGTTTATCGGCTGCCCCTAAAAATTTTTCGGGACGGAGATGAAACCAATGAAACAATATCTTGAAATAGGAAAAATAGTCGCCGTGCAGGGTCTTAAAGGCGAGGTGCGGGTGGAGCCATGGTGCGATTCGGGAGAGTTTCTCTGCGAATTTGACACTCTCTATTTTGACAAGGGGAAAACTCCCGTGGAGGTACTGAAGTCCCGCGTGCAGAAAAATATAGTTGTCATGAAGATAGCGGGGGTGGACACTCCCGAACAGGCGCAGGATATCAGAAACAAGATACTCTATATGGACAGGAATGACGTGGAGCTTGAGGAGGGCTCGTACTTCGTTCAGGACTTAGTGGGTCTTGAGGTTATCGACAACGACAGCGGCGAGAGCTACGGAAAGCTGTGCGAGGTGTCCTTTACGGGGGCGAATGATGTGTACCATATAAAGGGTGAGGACGGTACCGTTCGGCTTATCCCCGCCATACCCGACGTGGTGATCAGCACGGACGTTGCAGGCGGTATAATGAAAATTCACGTTCTGGAGGGACTTTTCGATGACTAAGGCTCGTAAAAAAATACGCGTGCGTGTGAAAAAGCGTCCCTTGCGGATAGATATTGCAACACTTTTCCCCGATATGTGCGAGACCGTCCTGAACGAAAGCATTGTGGGCAGGGCGCGCAGGGCTGGCAAGATAGAGCTGCACTGCCACCAGATAAGGGACTACTCCAACGACAAGCACCGCCGCGTGGACGATACTCCGTACGGAGGCGGAATGGGCATGGTAATGCAGGCAGAGCCTATTTACCGCTGCTTTTTGGGAGTTACGGATGGGTTCGCACGGAAGCCTCACGTTATCTATATGTCCCCAAAGGGTACTGTTCTGACACAAAAAAAAGCGGTTGAGCTGTCTAAGATGAATAATCTCTTCATAATCTGCGGACACTATGAGGGAGTTGACCAGCGTGTCATTGACAAGATAGTGGACGAGGAGATTTCCATAGGGGACTATGTGCTGACGGGAGGAGAGCTTCCCGCGCTGGTGCTGACCGACGCGGTGGCAAGAATGTGCGGAGGCGTGCTTTCCTCGGAGGAATGCTTCCAAGAGGAGAGCCATTTTTCGGGACTTCTGGAATATCCCCACTATACACGTCCCGAAATATGGGAGGGAGAACACGTTCCAAGCGTGCTGCTGACAGGACATCACAGGAATATCGCCGCATTCCGACATGAGGAAGCCGTTAAAATAACCAAAGAAAGACGACCCGACCTATATAAATTGTTCACAGAAAGTATCAATATGAACGATAAATGAATTTTACCATACAGAAATGTTAAAAATTTTAGTATATATTTAACATAAAAGAGTGTTGAAAATTGTTAATAGGTAATAAATTTCGTTATTATTACCAAAAGTTTGGTGTAATGGTATCTCCGAATTAATTAAAAAGCAGAAATTTTGCCATAGAGGCATTTTCGTAACATTTTTACGTTGACTAACTTAAAATTGCAGGGTATAATAATAGCATAGAAAGAACACATATGACCCAGTGCAAAAGAAACTAAGTTAGGAGAGAGTATTATGTTCGTAAAAGATGTAATGGTTCAGAATCAGGTTGGTCTTCACGCGCGTCCCGCTACATTCTTCATTCAGAAGGCAAATGAGTTCAAGTCTTCCATCTGGATCGAAAAGGAAGAGCGCCGCGTAAACGCCAAGTCGCTTCTCGGTATCCTTTCCCTCGGCATTGTAGGCGGTACACAGATCAGAATTATCGCTGACGGTGCAGACGAGGAAGCTGCTGTAACAGGTCTTATTGAGCTTGTTGAGAGCGGTTTTGCGGAGGAGACCAGATAAGTCTTTTTATTATTATGAATCGGAGCGCAGCGTATTTTGCCGCGCTCCTTTTATTTTTCGCAAGACAAGCGGAGGCGGACGGAATACGGCAGTATGCGAGCCGTTTTGCGGACAAATATTGTTAAATTTGCATTTTTTTATCGTCAAAATTGCAAAATTACTTGAAAAAAACATTGAAAAATGGTATAATAAATTGAATATGCAAATAATGTGAAAGGACAGGTAGCAAATGGAGTTTATAGAACAGCTTATCAACGGACTTAATCTGGGCAGTATTTACGCCCTTATGGCGCTGGGCTACACAATGGTTTACGGCATTGCAAAGATGCTGAACTTTGCCCACGGCGATATTATTATGGTGGGAGCCTACACGCTTTCGGTAGCGGTGGCAACCCTGAAATTTCCCCCTGCGCTGGCGATAATCGTCAGCATGGCGGTATGCTCGCTGCTGGGTATCGTGGTGGAAAAGATCGCATACAAGCCTCTGCGAAACGCTTCGCCGCTGACGGTGCTTATCACCGCGATAGGCGTGAGCTATTTCCTGCAAAGCCTTGCGCTTCTTATTTTCGGTTCCAACCAGAGAAAGGTTGATTCCGTTATTAAAATGAACCCTATAAAGCTTGGCAGTATCGAGCTTACGGGAGAATCCGCGGTAACTATCGGCGTGACGGTGATCATCATGATATGCCTTACGCTGTTCATCAACAAGACCAAAACGGGCAGGGCAATGCTTGCGGTATCCGAGGACAAGGGCGCGGCGCAGCTTATGGGCGTAAATGTGAACAAGACCATTTCCGTCACATTTGCAATAGGCTCGGCTCTTGCGGCTGTTGCGGGAGTTCTGTTTACCTCCTCATACGGCTTTGTCGGCCCATACACAGGCTCTCTTCCCGGAATAAAGGCGTTCGTTGCGGCGGTTCTGGGAGGCATAGGCTCTGTTCCCGGCGCAATGCTGGGAGGAATACTTCTTGGCATAATCGAAAGCCTTTCAAAGGCGTATATATCCACACAGCTTTCCGACGCGATAGTGTTCGGCGTACTTATAGTAGTGCTGCTTGTGAAGCCTACGGGACTTCTCGGCAAAAAGCGCATGGAAAAAGTATGATTTGGAGGAGGATACGGAAATGAAGAAACATCTGAAAAAAATTATTTCGATCGGTATCGTCCTTGCGGTATATGTTTTAGTACTTGTACTCGTGCAGTCGGGAGCGCTTTCAAGGCACTATCAGTCCCTGCTTGTACCTATCGGGATAAATGTTATCCTTGCGGTATCCCTTAACCTTACGGTGGGATTTTTGGGAGAGCTTACCCTCGGTCACGCGGGCTTTATGTCGGTGGGCGCATATGCAGGCTGTCTCTTTTCCATATACTGCGATCTGCCCACGGCGATCGAGTTTCCTCTTGCTCTTATTATCGGCGGAGTTACGGCAGCAATATTCGGCGTAATTATTGGTATCCCCGCACTCAGGTTAAAGGGAGACTATCTTGCTATCGTTACCCTTGCTTTCGGCGAGATCATACGCTCGGTAATCACGAACCTTGATTTCCTCGGCGGCGCGGGAGGTCTTAAGGGTATTGCAAAATACAAAAGCACGGCAAGCGGATTCACCACAGTTTTTGTTGTGCTGATAATAACCGTTATAGTTATCCGCAATCTTGTGAAGTCGCGGCACGGCAGGGCAATATGCTCTATCCGTGACAACGTTATCGCTTCGGAATCCGTTGGTATCAATGTGGTTTTCTACAAGCTGCTGGCTTTCGTTATGGCGGCATTCTTTGCAGGCGTTGCGGGAGTTCTCTACGGTCACAATCTGGGTATCCTGAAGCCTAATACTTTCGATTTCAACAAGTCCATAGAAATTCTGGTTATCGTTGTTCTTGGCGGCATGGGAAGCATTACAGGCTCGATAATTTCGGCTATCGTTATAACGCTTCTGCCCGAGGTTCTCCGCGGTCTGGACGATTACCGCCTGCTTATCTACGCGGTGGTGCTTATCGCAATGATGCTCCTGAACAACAATCCGAAGTTCAATACATTTAAAGAAAACCTGAAAGAAAAGTTCAGACCCGGCAAAAAGTCCGCGGCTGAAAACGCAAGCGTTGCCGTAAACGCTGCCGAAAAGGAGGCTGAATGATATGGCGCTTCTCGAAGTAAAAAATCTTGGCATAACCTTCGGCGGACTTCACGCTGTTGACGACTTTTCCTTTAATGTTGAAAAGGGACAGCTTTACGGTCTTATCGGCCCCAACGGAGCGGGAAAGACAACGGTGTTCAATATGCTGACGGGCGTCTATAAACCCACGGCAGGAGGCTTTACTCTTGACGGCGAGAACCTTACGGGCGGACCTCCAATTGAGATAAACCGCAAGGGCATTGCCCGTACCTTTCAGAATATCCGTCTTTTCAAGGATATGTCGGTCATCGACAACGTTAAGGTAGGTCTGCACAACGGCAAGAAATACACCATTGCGGAGGGAATTTTCCGTCTGCCTCGTTTCTTCAAGGAGGAAAAGGAGCTTGACCAAAGGGCAATGGAGCTGTTAGGAGTTTTCGGTCTGGAGGGCGAGCGGGACGTGCTTGCGTCCAACCTGCCCTACGGAAAGCAGAGAAAGCTTGAGATCGCCCGTGCCCTTGCAACAAATCCCAAACTTCTGCTGCTTGACGAGCCTGCGGCGGGAATGAACCCCAACGAGACCGCGGAGCTTATGGACACGATACGGTTTGTCCGTGATAAATTCGATATGACTATCCTGCTGATAGAGCATGATATGAAGCTTGTTTCGGGTATATGCGAGGAGGTCTCTGTGCTTAACTTCGGGCAGGAGCTTGCTCACGGCGTGACGACCGAGGTTTTGAATGACCCGAAAGTTATTACCGCGTATCTGGGCGAATAGCGGGGAGTCCCCTCCGGCAGCGAGGAGCCCCCGCAGGCAGTCAAAATCCTCCGCAAGGCTTCGGATTTTGCGCGCTGTAAGTTTGCTGGAGTATGGGGGATTATTCCGCGACGGGGCTTTTGTTTGTATCTGACCGGTTTGCTTTATTTGTTTTTGCTACAGAAAGGAACGAATGCAATGGCAATGCTTGAAATAAAAGATTTACAGGTTTCCTACGGTATGATAAACGCTGTCAAGGGAGTTTCCTTTGAGGTGCAGGAGGGTGAGATAATCGCCCTTATCGGCGCGAACGGCGCGGGAAAAACCACTATCCTGCACACCATAACAGGTCTTGTTCCCGCCAAAAGTGGGTCGATAACCTTTGACGGCGCGGACTTAGTAAAAACTCCCGCGCATAAAATCGTATCAATGGGAATGGCGCACGTTCCCGAGGGACGGCGTATTTTTCAGGAGCTTACGGTTCTGGAAAATCTGAAAATGGGCGCTTATACCCGAAAGGATAAAAAGGAAATTTCCGACACGCTGGAAATGGTCTACAAGCGTTTTCCACGTCTGGAGGAGAGAAAGAGCCAGATAGCGGGTACGCTTTCGGGCGGCGAGCAGCAGATGCTTGCAATGGGCAGGGCGCTGATGTCCCACCCGAAAATTATCCTTATGGACGAACCCTCTATGGGACTTTCTCCGCTTTACGTAAGCGAGATTTTTGATATTATCAAAGAGGTAAACGCGGGCGGCACTACGGTACTGCTGGTTGAGCAGAACGCGAAAAAAGCCCTGTCCATAGCCAACAGAGCCTATGTTCTCGAAACGGGAAATATCGCGCTTTCGGGCGACGCTAAGGAGCTTATGAATAACGATTCCGTTAAAAAGGCGTATCTGGGTGAGTGATATGAACAACAAGTTTTATACGGTATGCGGAATTACCGAGATAGACGGGAAGATACTGCTTGTGCGGCATACCTACGGTGCGGCAAAGGACAGGATACTGCTGCCCGGCGGCTTTGTTGCGGAAAACGAGCTTCCCACTGCCGCGGCGGAACGCGAGATTCTGGAGGAAACCGGTGTACAGACAAAGGCGCAGTCTCTTATGGCAGTACAGTTCAAGGCGGAGCAGTGGTGCGCTGTCTTTATCATGGACTACATTTCGGGTACTCCCAGATCGGACGGATATGAAAACAGCGAGGTACTGCTGCTCTGCCGAGGAAGCGGTAAAGCGTGAGGATATCACAAATTTAAGCAGGGAGATACTTACCGCCTACAAGGACAAAAAATATTCCGTGCTGGCCAAGAGCGGGTATGTTCCGCAGTCTTCAACCGCGGATAATTATGTTATTTTCGGGATATGACAAGGAGGGGTTTTTATGAAAATAGGAGAGGCAAGCCGCGTATATTCTGCACAGATGAACAAGCTGTTCGCTCAGAAAAGAGAGCTTACAGCGCAAAAAAAGGCCTTGGAAAACGGCGAGATCAAGATGACGGACGAACAGGCCGATCTGCTTGCGAAGTCCCTTGACCGCATTGAGCTTCAGTACGAAAAGGCCTCCGAGTTTATGGAGGGTTTCAACACGTACAAAAATCTGCTCCATGACGCCGAGGCGTCAAGACAGCAGAGAGACGCTATGGCTGAAAAAACCGAAGAGGAAATGAAGTGCATGGAAATAATGCGCAGGATCGCCCGCGGAGATAAAGTGCCGCCTTATGACGAGCAGAAGCTGCTCGACTTCAATGCGGAAATGTACCAAATGGCGAAAAATATGGCTATGATTGCGGAGAACGAAAAGCGTAAGGAGCACGACAGCCTTTGGGACGAGGACGATGAAAAGCCGGCAAATGAGATGACTGCGGACGAGGTTGTGGACAATACGGAGTGTTCAATGGTGATGCCTGCGGAAATTATGGCAGATGATTTTTCCGCCGAATAAACGGTCAGGCAGCGGAAAGCGGCAAAGTGCGGATAATTATGTGATCTTCGGAACCTGACAAGGAGGGTAATTATGGAAAAATACATTATTACGATCGCCCGCGGCTTCGGCAGCGGAGGAAGAACTATCGGCAAAATGCTGAGCGAAAGCCTTGGTATTCCCTATTACGATAAGGAGCTTATCAAGCTTGCTTCCGAGGAGAGCGGCATTAACGAGGCGCTTTTCGGCAAGGCGGACGAAAAGGTCAGGAGCGGCATTTTCGGGAAACCGAAAAAGTACAGCGGCGAGCTTGCAAAGCCCGACAGCTCCGAGTTTGTTTCCGAGGAAAATCTTTTCGGTTTTCAGGCGGAGATAATAAAAAATCTTGCTGACAAGGGCAGCTGCATAATTATCGGCAGATGTGCGGATTTCGTCCTCAAAGACCGTAAGGACGTTATAAAGGTGTTTATCTGGGCGGATATGCCTACCTGTATTGTGAACGCGAAAAATGTATGCGGTCTGAGCGAGCGCGAAGCCGAGAAGCAGATCGAGCGCACCGACAAGGCGCGTTCGGCGTACTACAAGGTGCATACGGGCAAGGACTGGGACGATGTGCGGAACTACGATCTGTGCCTGAACACGAGCCGTCTCAGCTTTGAGAAGTGTGTGGAGATCATTAAAAATTATATCGGTATCATGTGACCTGAACCGTCAAAAATCCCCTCGGATTATTGTAAATCCGAGGGGATTTTGAGCCTATAGGGCAAAAAACTCAACTTTAAAAATCGTGGGTATTTTCAGTTTCTCCCGTTTTGGCTTCGGAGCTTTCCGCGGGTGTTTCCGTATCGGAGGCTTCTTCCGTAACGGAAGCATCCTTCGTTTCGGGAGCCTCTTCCGTTGTCGGAGCTTCTTCCGTCCCGGTATCTTTTTCCGCTTCGGAGGCTTCCTTTGCCTTGGCGGTATCGGCTTCAAGCTTCTTTTCATCGGCAAGCTTCAATATCTCCTCGGCACGTGAGGACATAAACTCCGTGCAGGAGCTTTCCATAGAGGCCCGCGCCGCAGCTTCGGCCTCCTCGTATCTTTCAAGGGCAAGAAGATTTCTCGCCTTGATAAGCTCCGAAAACGATCTGCCGCACTTTCTCATGGGACGGGGCAGACTGCGCCATTTTATTTTTTTGGCGGTCTCTATAGCGGAATTGCCCAGTCCGCCCTCGGTCTGGTACAGAGCCAGAACAGCCATTACCATGTCGCTGTCCGAGAAAGCGTCAAGGTAGTAAATTCCCTGATCGTAAGCCTCCGCCGCGCCGCTGCCGTCCTTGGCGACAATGCAGGCGGCCATTTTCACGCAGTAGTAATACGCCGCTGTCTGGAAATCTCCCGTTGACTGCGCCACGTCGAGAATGCTCGTCAGGTCAGCCTGCGCAAGAGTTTTGGCGGCAGTCTCGGTCTCGCCCCGTATACAGTACGCCGCGGCGGCTTCGATAAGCATGGGATTTTTATTGTCCCCGGTTGCGTTTGCGAACAGCATATCCAGATAGCTCTGCGAAAAGCCCTCCGCCTTAAAAATTTTCACAAGCCTGTGCCGCAGCCTTTTCATGGGAGCGCGTTTCAGCAGATTGGTTATAAAATATGTAAAGATCGCCAGCAGCAAAGAGCCGACGCACATAAACGGCGCAAACATCATTATTTTAAACGGCTTTACGTCCAGAAACAGATCCTGTATCGTTTTTACCGCAAAGCCCGCGCAGCAGCCGAGTATGAGGTATATTCCCCACCATACGCTTATGCCCTTGGCAAGGGCGAGCAGCTTGTTGTTAAGTTTCATTGGATTTCCTCCTGTAAGGGATTATCAGGGGACAGAATTATTTTGCAAGCTCCGCTTTCATGTCCTCTATGATCTTTTCCACGTCCTTGTCGTTATAGGACGCGCCGCTCCATATCTCATGGGCGACGGCAGCCTGCCATACAAGCATTGCCATGCCGCCTATGGCGGGTATGCCGTTATTGGCGGCGATACTCATAAGCTTTGTAACGTTGGGGTTATAGATAACCTCGAACACGCACTTGCAGCTTTTCACCACGTCCTCGGTCACGGGACAGTCGTCCGTTTTGGGGTACATTCCCACGGGACTTGCATTCATGAGCAGGTCAAATTCCCCGCTTATCTTATCGTGAGTGATAACGCTTATTTTCGCCGACGGATTAAGCTTCGACGCTTCCTTTGCAACCTCCTCCGCGCCCGCGATAAATTCGGGCAGGGACACTATAGTCAGGTCTGCGCCGTGGAGAGCGGCTTCCGTCGCCATCATTCTGCCAACGCCGCCGCAGCCTATCTGGAGGACGCGTCCGCCAAGCTTTGCTCCTCCCGCTTCAAGGGAGCGGAGAAAGCCCGAGCAGTCGGTGTTGAAGCCGATGTTCCTGCCGTCTCGGTTCACAACGCAGTTTACGGAATTGTAACGCTTTGCCGACTGGTCAAGCTCGTCCAGATGAGAGATGATATCCACCTTGTAGGGGATAGTGATATTGTAGCCGTTCAGGGAGTTAAGATACCCTGCCTTTTCGTCAAGACGGTCGGGAGAAATCTCGCACACCTCATATTCCGCGGAGAGGTCTCCGTCAAGCTCGAAAAGACGCTTGTGAATGGGCGGGGACATGGTGTGTCCCAAGGGGTATCCCAAAAGAGCATATTTAGACATTTCGGTTTCTCCTTACTTCTTTTTGCCTTTTTTGTTTGCGGGACTTGCAGGCTTGCTCTCGGCTTTGCTTTCTGCTTTGGCTTTCTTTTTCATGTAGGTGATCATTCTTTCAAGCTCCAGAGCCTTGTCGGTGCTGCCTTCAACCTTGAGCTTTCCCGAAAAGAAAGCGGCTACCGCTCCGAGAGAGCCGTCGGCGATCTTCAGGAAGTTTTCCGCGGTGGCGAAAAGAATAGCGTCGCGGTCGTGGTACTCATAGGGAGCAACGTCAAGCGTGCCGTTTTTGTAGGCGATATAGAACGCGCCCTCGCCCTCTCCGGTGATGTTCACCTGAATAGCGAAGTCGCCGTCAAAGCCTGTAGCGTCGCCCTTTGCGAACAGAGATTTAGCCGTTTCAAAAATTTCCTCATAAGTCATAATAAAATCCTCCTGTAGTTTATTTCAGTAATTCAAGCGCTTTTTCAAGGGTCTTGGCGTTTTCAACGTTTACCGCGTTAACGCCCTTAAGGGTCTTTTTAACAAGTCCCGTAAGAACCTTGTTTGGGCCAAGCTCCACAAAGTTTTCATATCCCGCTGCCTGCAATGCGGCAAGCTCCGAGGTGAATTTTACGGGGGAAACAATGTGCTTTGCGAGCTTTGCGGGCATATCCTCAAAGTCAGTCTGAACTGCTCCTGTAAGGTTGGAATAGAACTCTGCCGAGGGCTTGTTAAAGACGGGCTTCATGTCCCGAAGAGCCGCTTCAAACTCCTCCGCGGCAGGCTGCATAAGCTTTGAGTGGAACGCCGAGGATACCCCAAGTTTAACCGCTTTCGCGCCCATTTCCGCAAACTTTGCGGCGGCCTTTTCGGCGGCGGAGGTCTCCCCCGCTATTACCGTCTGTGCGGACGAGTTATAGTTTACGGGAACCACGTAGCCGTCTATCTCGGCGCACACCGCTTCGATCTCCTCGGCGGGCTTGCCGATTATTGCGTACATTGCTCCGCTTGCGGCTTCGGAGGCTTTCTGCATGGCTTCGGCTCTGGCTTTGATAACGCGGAAGCCGTCCTCAAAAGAGAGCATTCCCGCCGCAACCATAGCCGCGTACTCGCCGAGAGAGTGTCCCGCAACCGCGGAGAACTCTATACCCTCCAGCTTCATTATCTCGAACGCGGTCAGCGAAGTCGCCATGATAGCGGGCTGAGCGATGACTGTTTTCGCAAGCTCCTCCTCGGAGCCGCCGATCTTTTCCGCAAGGTCGAAGCCCAGTATCTCGCTTGCCTTTTCATATACCTTTACGCCGGGATAAGCTTCCGCAAGCTCCCTGCCCATGCCGGCATACTGGGAGCCCTGTCCCGAAAATAAGAATACTGTTTTTGACATTTTACGTTTCCTTTCATTTGCAAGTTTAAGATGTCCGCGAAATTTAAGCGGCGTCTCCGAGGCTTTTCCGAAAAAATTTTTCGCCGTGAAAAATTTTATTCTTTAAAATCGTTGACAACGGAGACGAAAAATATTACAATAGTATTGTATATATTTTAACTGCAAAAGTTCCGCTGTTAATACTATACCATATTAATTGAAAAATTACAAGCGTTTGCCGCAGTTTTTTTGATGTTTTCCGAAAACCTGCGGGAACGGCGGTCTGTCCGGAAACGCTGTATACGGAGGTAACTGCTTTGTTTGGAATTGAAATTTTGGGAATGGGCTCCTACAGTCCGTCGCTTCGCGTGACAAACGACGACTTAGCGAAGATCGTCGAGACCAATGACGAGTGGATAAGCACAAGGACGGGCATAAAGTCAAGAGGTCTTTCAAACGGCGAGTCTACATGGGAAATGGGTCTGAAGGCCGCTGAGGAGGCAGTGAAAAACGCGGGGATAGACCCGCTTGATATCGGGCTGGTCATTGATACGACCATTACGAATGATTTTTCCACGCCCTCCGTCGCCTGTGTTATACAGGACAAGGTGGGCGCGGCAAACGCGGCGGCTTACGACCTTAACGCCGCCTGCTCGGGATTTGTTTACGCTGTGGACGTTGCCAAGCGTTACTTGCAGACCGATCCCGATATGAAATATGTTCTTGTAGTGGCTAACGAAACACTTTCAAAGGTGACCGACTATACCGACCGTTCCACCTGCGTTTTGTTCGGAGACGGCGCGGCTGCGGCTGTAATAGGACGCTCTGAGAAGCTTTTCACCAGCTTCATAGGCGCGGACGGCTCCGGAGCGCATTTCCTGTACGCGAAAAGCCATAAGGTGAATCACCCTTTCAGAACGGAGGAGGATTCCATTGATAAGGGCGAGTTTGCCGCGGGAACTACTTATCTCGTTCAGGACGGCAAGGAGGTCTACAAGTTTGCCACAAAGGCTCTGCCCATGGCGGCAAAGAAAGCGGCGGAGAAGATAGGTCTCGACCTTAACACCGTGGACTGGTTCGTACCCCATCAGGCTAACATAAGAATTATTGAGACGGCGGCTAAAAATCTCGGCGTCTCCATGGATAAATTTATTGTGAATATCGCAAACCACGGCAATACATCAAGCGCGTCCATACCTATCGCTCTGAGCGAAGCCATTGCCGACGGAACGGTCAAAAAGGGAGACAGGCTCTGCCTTGTTGGCTTCGGAGCGGGTCTTACAATGGGCTGCGTGATACTGGATTACTAATGCTGTGACGCTTTAAACTTTGCGTGAGGAGGGCCGAGAATGCTTGACGATTATGTTGCCGCGGAAACGTGGGATATGCTGTGCCTTTATGCCGAGCGGGCATTTGAGGCCTTTACCCAGAAAAGCGTGATACTGCTCATTGTACAGGGAGTATTGCTGCTGTTTTCTTTATGGGACAGAAATGTACGCTTTTTTGCGCTTTTGTCCGCAATGGGCTTGTATTCGGTCTACGGCAGCGCGGCGCGGATAAGCGTCCGCAGAATGGAGCTTGCCGCAAAGAGGCTCAGCGAAACAAAGCGCAGACAGTTTATGCTTGCTCTTGACGTAAGGCATAAGAACACGTCCTACAGCGAGATGATATTTATTCCCGAAGAAAACGGCAGTGAGGACAGCTACGGAATGACGAACAGGCTTTACGGTTCGGGATATGCGTTTAACTGAAAGAAATTTGAAAGGAACTAAAGTTATGTCTGATACATCAAAAACAGCGATAATTACGGGCTCGTCCAGAGGAATAGGCGCGGCTATCGCGCTTCGTCTTGCAAAGGACGGCTTTAACATAGCTCTCAACGACCTTAACGAGGGTATGTTTGAGAATAACAGCATTGCGGAGGATATCCGCGCTCTCGGCGTTGAGGCGGAGATATTCTGCGCGGACGTTTCAAACTACAGCCAGTGCGAGGAAATGGTAAAGGCGGTAAAGGAACGCTTCGGCACTATCGACGTGCTTGTAAACAACGCGGGAATAACCCGTGACGGTCTTATGGCAAGAATGCCCGAGGAGCAGTACGACATGGTCATCGCGGTGAACCAGAAAAGCGTTTTCAACATGATGAAGCTTGCGGGAAACGTTATGATACGCCAGAAGCACGGAAGGATAGTCAACCTTGCTTCCGTGGCGGGTCTGTACGGAAATCCCGGACAGATAAACTATTCCGCTTCAAAG
Source organism: Ruminococcus sp. (assembly GCA_014799735.1). GTDB lineage: Bacteria > Bacillota > Clostridia > Oscillospirales > Ruminococcaceae > RGIG8773. Next base: position 7,785 of record JAAVHL010000040.1, on the reverse strand, counting down.
GCGGCTATAATCGGCATGACAAAGACCGCCGCAAAGGAGCTGGGCTCGAGAAACATCAACGTAAACGCTGTTGCTCCCGGCTTTATCAAGACCCCAATGACGGATAAGCTTACCGAGGAGCAGAGGGCGAAAATGCTTGAAGCTATCGCAATGAAGCGTTACGGCGAGGTTGAGGAGATCGCGGGTGTGGTGTCTTTCCTCTGCTCGGAGGATTCCTCTTATGTGACGGGTCAGACCATAGAAATTTCCGGCGGCTTGTCAATGTAGCGGGAAACGCCGCTTGCGGCGTTTTGCCCTCGCGGGCAGTGTCACCCCCGATGTAAGATACGACAAAAATTTACTTTGCATAGCCCCCTCGAGGGGGCGGGTAGGTATTGATAAGGCTTGAACGTCTGACAAATTGCTTCTTATCTCTATCTTCTAACTTCTATTCTCTAACATGAAAGGATTTGTTTAAATATATGAAAAGAGTTGTTATAACAGGAATGGGCGTGGTTTCCCCCGTGGGAAACACCATTGAGGATTTCTGGAACAGTCTTAAAGCGGGAAAGCACGGCTTCAGCTTTGTAAACGACGTTACGGGCGACGACTTCGACGTTAAGATCGCCGCAAGAGTAAAGGATTTCTCCTGCGAAAAATATGTGGATAAAAAGGAAGCCCGCCGTATGGACAGGTTTACACAGTTCTCGGTAACGGCGGCTATGGACGCTCTGGAGGACAGCGGTTCGGACTTCAAAGACCTTGACCCTTTCCGCGCGGGAGTTATCTTCGGCGTTGGAATCGGCGGTCTTAACCTTACGCTTCAGGAGCATGAAAAGTTCCTTGAAAAGGGCGCGGACAGGATATCCGTTTTCTATGTGCCCATGATGATCGGCAACATGGCTGCGGGAACTATTTCCATGCGCACAGGCTTCAAGGGGGACAACTTCTGCTCCACAACAGCCTGCGCTTCGGCGGCTCATGCTATCGGCGAGGCTTTCAGAAAGATCAAGGACGGCTATCTTGACGTTTGTATCGCGGGCGGTGCGGAGTCCTGCGTGGGAACTTTCGCGCTGGGCGGCTTCAACAACATGAAGGCTCTGACACGTTCCGACAACCTTGACAGATGCTCCATACCCTTTGACGCGGAAAGAAGCGGCTTCGTTCTCGGCGAGGGCAGCGGCGCGCTTGTCCTTGAAGAGCTTGAACACGCAAAGGCACGCGGAGCAAAAATTTACGCCGAGATTGCGGGATACGGCGCTACCTGCGACGCTTACCACATGACTTCCCCCTCCCCCGAGGGAGACGCTGCCGCAAGGGGAATGGTAAACGCCTACACGGAGGCGGGTCTTAAAGCTGAGGATATCGACTACATCAACGCTCACGGAACTTCAACGGGTCTTAACGACAAGTACGAGACCAAGGCTGTCAAAAAGGCTCTGGGCGAGGAAGCGGCAAGAAAGACCGTTATAAATTCCACCAAGTCCATGACGGGACATCTTCTTGGCGCGGCGGGCGCTGTGGAAGCGATAGTTACCGCTCTTTCCGTAAAGAACGACTACGTACACCAGACTATCGGCTACAAAGTTCCCGACCCAGAATGCGACCTTGACTACTGCACCGAGGGCGGACGGGACATGACCGTAAACGCCGCGCTGTCAAACAGTCTCGGCTTCGGCGGACACAACGCTACCCTTTGCATTATTAAATATAAGGAGTAAAAATTGAAAATCAAAAATTTTCAATTTGAAAGGAGATAAATATGGTTAAGATAGAATTTATAGAGCAGCTTGCCGAGCTTGTCAAGGCAAAGGATTTAGGCGAGATAACCGTTGCGGACGGCGAAGAGGTCGTTACGATAAAGGGCAGGAAGTGTACGCCGCCTCCCCCTCCGATGGGCGGAGCGCCCATGCCGCCTATGGGTATGCCTTTAGCACAGGCTCCCGTTATGCAGCAGCCCGCACCCCAGACCGCTCAGGCGGAAGCTCCCGCGGTTTCGGGAAATGTAGTAAAGTCCCCGATCGTGGGTACCTTCTACGCCGCCTCCGCTCCCGACAAGCCTCCGTTCGTAACGGTGGGTCAGCAGGTTAAAAAGGGCGACGTTATCATGATAATCGAGTCCATGAAGCTGATGAACGAAGTCCAGAGCGAGTTTGACGGCACTGTTGCGGAGATACTGGTCAAGAACGGTGAAGCCGTTGAGTTCGACCAGCCTATCATGATCATTAAATAAAGGGAGATACAAATATGCCTTTAATGAACAAAGAACAAATTATGGAAATAATCCCCCACCGCGACCCGTTCCTGCTGATAGACACCATTGAGGAAATGGAAGTGGGCAAAAGGGTGGTTGCGACCAAGCACATGAGTCCCGACGAATTCTGGTTCAAGGGACACTTCCCCGATTACCCCGTTGTTCCCGGAGTGCTTATGCTGGAAATGTGCGCTCAGGCAGGTGCGGTGGCAATGCTTTCAATGCCCGAAAACAAGGGCAAGATAGGCTTTTTCGGCGGCGTTAAGGAAGCTAAGTTCCGCCGTCAGGTAGTGCCCGGAGACACCCTCAGGATAGAGGTAGAGATAATCAAGGTAAAGGGTCCCGTGGGCGTGGGCAAGGCTCTTGCCACGGTAAACGGCGAGAAAGCCGTTGCGGCGGAAATTTCTTTCGCAATTAAATAATAAGTAATCCCGAAAGGATACATCAGTATTATGTTTAAAAAGGTACTTATCGCCAACCGCGGCGAAATAGCGGTCCGCATTATAAGAGCGTGCAGAGAGCTGGGTCTTAAAACAGTTGCGGTATTTTCCACCGCCGACAGAAACGCTCTCCACGCAAAAATTGCCGACGAGGCGGTCTGCATAGGCGCTCCCGCCGCAAAGGACAGCTACCTGAACGAAAAAGCCATTCTTGCCGCCTGTGAGATAACAGGCGCGGACGCAGTTCACCCCGGCTTCGGATTTCTTTCCGAGAACGCTTCCTTTGCGAGAAACTGCGGGAAGTGCGGGATAACCTTTATAGGGCCCGCGCCCGAATCCATTGAAATGCTGGGAGACAAGGCTGCCGCAAAGTCCGCAATGAAAAAGGCGGGAGTACCCGTTATCCCAGGCAGCGATGGAGCGGTGTCCTCTGTTGCTGAGGCGAAAAAGCTTGCGGAGGAAATAGGCTTTCCCCTTATGGTAAAGGCTTCGGCAGGCGGCGGCGGACGGGGCATACGTCTCGTTGAACGCATGGAGGATCTTGAAGCACAGATCACTGCCGCCCGAACCGAGGCTCTGAATTATTTCGGGGACGGCAGCATATACATGGAAAAATTCATAGTCAACCCCAAGCACATAGAATTTCAGATTCTTGCCGACAAGCACGGAAACGTAGTCCATCTGGGCGAGCGTGACTGCTCAATGCAGAGGCGCAACCAGAAGGTTCTGGAGGAAAGTCCCTCCACTATCATGACCCCCCAGCTCCGCGACAGAATGGGCAGGGCTGCCGTTGCGGCGGCAAAGGTATGCGGCTACTATAACGCTGGAACTATCGAATTTTTGGTGGACGATAAAAACAATTTCTACTTTATGGAGATGAACACCCGTATTCAGGTGGAACACCCCATAACCGAATTTGTTACCGGGATAGACCTTGTAAAGGCGCAGCTTAAAATCGCGGCGGGCAAGGAGCTTCCCTACAGTCAGGAGGATATCCGCGTAAAGGGACATTCCATCGAATGCAGGATAAATGCGGAAAGTCCCGAAAAGGGCTTCAGACCCAGCCCCGGAAAGATCAAGGCTCTGCATATCCCCGGAGGCCCGGGAATACGCATAGACAGCTCGGTCTACTCGGGATACGAGATAACCCCCTACTACGACAGCATGATCGCGAAGCTTATCGTTTACGCTCCCACGCGCAAGGAGGCAATTGCAAAAATGAACTGGGCGCTTGCCGAATTCATTGTTGAGGGCGTGGACACCAACATAGATTTTCAGCTTTCCCTTATCCGCGACCCTGTGTTCGAGGAGGGAAGCTACGACATAGGCTATCTGGGCAGAAAAATGAAAGACAAATAAGATCGGCTTGATACGAGCCGTTTGCCGCAAACGGGGGAATGGGGGTAAGGTACGTGGCGGAGATATGTCCTATCTGCGGAGAAGAGGTAGTTCTCGGAGAGTGTTCGGCTTGCGGCTTTGTGCCTCCCGACTACAGCGAGATCGCCGCGCCCTACGACCTTGACCCGTCCAACGATCACTTCGGCGAAGCGGATTCCCTGGAGGGTATGTTTCCCTATATCGACAGCTCGGGTATCGCTAACGAGCCTGAGCCGGAGTACGATATTCCGTCCATTGCCCTGCCGAGTATTCAGTCCGTAAACTCGTTTGGAAAGCTTGCTTCGGCGAGTGTTCAGCCTGCGCCCAATATCAAGGTGAGACCTGCCGTTCAGTCGATACCGTCTTTACAGTCGGTATCTGCGGCTAATGTTAATACTCCGCCGCCTGCGCAGACCTTTCAGCCGACAAAAAATGTGCCGCCGATACAGACGGTACATCAGGCAAAACCGGTACAGCCCACACGACCCGTGCAGCCTGTGCAGCAGTCACAATCCGCGCAGTCCGCTCCGTTTGTGCCGTATAACGCTCAGACGGCGGCAAGCCTGCCTGTGCGTATTGTAAAGGGTACGGTAAATTTCGTTATCGCACATTGGTGGAAATTCCTGATAATGGCGGCCGCTCCCTCTGCGGGACTGCTTTTCGCGGGGTTCTATGTTTTTATGTACAGATCAGACAGGCGTACAGCCGATATTCTGAAAGCGATAATGTTCGGCGTTCTGGCGGGGGTAATGGTTTTCAACCGCTGGGATCCGTTCGGACTTGACATTATACTGCGGGAGCTGTTCGATATGATTTTCAGCAGCAGACGGCGCAGAAGATATTATTGACATTTTTACATGATTATATTTTTCGGTAAGGAGCGTATTGCGCGTTATGCCAAATAAAACTTGTCCCCTGTGCGGGGGAAAGCTTAAAAACAATTACTGCGAAAGCTGCGGATACGACGTTCCCGACGACGATGATCTGAGCGCACTGTACGATATGAGCCCCGAAAACGACGCTTTCGGGGAGGCCGTCAGGGAGATAACCCCCGAAGTACAGGCGGAGGAGATTTATCCCAACCGTCCCGCGGGCTTTGATACTGCTTACGAGCAGCCTAAGTTCAAGGTTCGGGACGAGGAGGGCAAGACAGTACATCAAAATTATCAGAACCAGTCCCCGCCGCCGTCCCCATTTGCAGGACAGAACGCCAACAACGGCGCTTACGGCACGCCTCCGAATGCGGGCGCGCAGAACAACGGCGGGAATTATGTCCCGCCGCCGTCTCCCTATGCAAATAACGGCACGGGTTCGCCCCCTCCGTATGCAAACGGAGGACAGCAGGCTTTCGCTGATGATATCAGAGAGTTTGCTAAAAAATACTGGTGGGTATGGCTGCTTTTATTTTTGCTGCCGTGGTGGCTGTGCGTTATTGCTTTTTCGGTATTTTCCCGAAATGGTGTTATCGAGCAAAAGTACAGACGGATATTTTTTCTCTCGTTTATCGCGGCGCTTATTTTGCCGCCATGGTGACGGTTAACTGAAAGGAGTGTCTTTAGTGGGTCTCGAAGATCTGTTCAACGTGGTGAAAACCCGTTTAAACGTCCCCTCCTCGCCCTCCGAAAGTGAGGACAAGGATAAGGGCGACAGGAACGACAAAGCCGATACGGCGGTAAAGGTTCCCGTAAATATAGCGTTCAAGTGTCCGCGGTGTCTTAATATGGTGATGACGGACGAGCTGGAAAAAAATCTGCGGGTGTGTCCCGAATGCGGCTATCACGCAAGAATGGCGGCTCCCGACAGGATAAGGCTTATCGCCGACAAGGAAAGCTTCCGCGAGTTCGACGCGGGCATGAAAAGCGTGAACCCCATTGACTTTCCCGATTATGAAGCAAAGCAGCAGAAGCTTCGGGACAGCACGGGTCTTAAAGACGCGGTGGTCACGGGAGAGTGTACTATACGCGGCGAAAAATGCGTGCTGGGCGTTATGGATTCCCGCTATATGATGGCTTCAATGGGAAGCGTTGTGGGCGAAAAGATAACCCGCGCGTTTGAGTACGCGACAGAAAACAGGCTGCCTGTGATAATGTTCACCGCTTCGGGCGGAGCGCGTATGCAGGAGGGTATAGTTTCCCTTATGCAGATGGCTAAGACAAGCGGCGCGGTTGCACGCCACAGCGACGCGGGACTGCTCTATATAACCGTTCTCACAGACCCTACCACGGGCGGCGTAACGGCGTCCTTTGCCTCTCTGGGGGACATCATCATCGCCGAGCCGAAAGTCCTTGTGGGCTTTGCGGGCAGGCGCGTTATCGAGGGCACTATAAAGCAAAGGCTTCCCGACGATTTCCAGTCGGCGGAATTTATGCTGGAGCACGGCTTTGCCGATATGATAGTGGAGCGCAAATCCATGCGCAGGACTATTGCCCACATACTTAAGCTGCACCCCATGAGGGATTACTATAAGGGAGGAAATGAATAATGGAAAAGCTCAACAAATTAACTCCCTATGAACGCCTTGAAGTAGTCCGCCACAAGGGCAGACCTACCATTCGGGACTATATCCCTCTTATTTTCGACGAGTTTATCGAAATGCACGGCGACCGCTATTTTGGCGACGACGGCGCGATAATGGGCGGGATAGCGTCCATAAACGGCATTCCTGTGACGGTGATCGCCGAGGTAAAGGGCAGGAACCTGAACGAGAACAAGGACAGCAACTTTGCAATGCCCCACCCCGAGGGCTACAGAAAGGCTCTCAGGCTTGCAAAGCAGGCGGAGAAGTTTCACCGTCCCGTGATATGCTTTATCGACACTCCGGGCGCGTTCTGCGGCGTGGAGGCGGAGAAGCGGGGTCAGGGCGAGGCTATCGCAAGAAATCTTCTGGAATTTATGCGGCTTAAAACTCCTATCATCAGCGTTGTTCTGGGAGAGGGCGGCAGCGGCGGTGCGCTTGCATTGGGCGTGTGCGACGAGCTGGCTGTTCTGGAAAATTCCATATATTCGGTAATTTCTCCCAGAGGCTTCGCTTCCGTTTTGTGGAAGGACGCCGGCAGGGAAAAAGAGGCCTGCAACATAATGAGGGCAACAGCGGAAGATATGGTAGAATTTGGCGTTGCGGAGAAGATAATTGAGGAGCCTTTAGGGGGCGCTCACAACGATATTGGTCAAACTGCCGAAAATATAGCTGAATTTTTATATAAAACTCTACATAAAAAAATGAAAATAGATATTGACGTTTTGCTAAATGAACGATATACTAAGTTTAGAAAGGTCGGCGAGTTTACGGAAGCATAAATTCCGCCGAATTTCATATGCATATAGGGACGTTTGTCTTTATAAAAATTACATGAACGGGAGGCAATATCCATGGTATTCGATAAGGTAAAGGAGATCATTGTTGATCAGCTGGACGTTGAAGCCGATAAGGTAACGACCGGCGCAAACATTCAGGACGATCTGGGCGCAGATTCTCTTGACGTTGTTGACCTTGTAATGAGTCTTGAAGAGGAATTCGACATTGAAATTCCCGACGAGGCAGTCGAGGGCATCAAGACTGTCGGCGATATCGTTAAGTATATCGAAGACAATCAGTAAGCGAGGGAAAAACGCGTCGGGCAAAGTTGCCGCGGCGCGTTTTTTGTAATATTAAGCAAAATGAGCGGATAACCTATGCAAAAAGTTCGCCAGCCTTTCAAGGCTGCGAGGTCCACGGGGCAGAGCCCCTGGTCGCCG
>JAAVHL010000151.1 GCA_014799735.1 Ruminococcus sp. | reverse complement strand
AGTGTCACATACAGATTACTGAAATCTGTTCCTCCGAATATTCCCAGCAGAGGGGTCAGGATATCCTGATTCAGTGAAGTCACAATAGAGGTAAACGCTCCTCCTACAATTACACCCACTGCCATATCCATGACGTTTCCGCGCATAATAAACTTTTTAAATTCTGCTACCAGTCCTTTTCCTTTGCCCATAATTCTTTTTTCCTTTCTTATTCTCATTCCGCTTCCGTCTCTGCACTTCAATGTCCCCTGCTCCGGGACCGTTTTCTTTCTTCCAGTTCCATTCCTCTTCTGCGCCTCTTTCCGGAGAAACAGGCTTGTGACAATTTGTTCCGCATCTGCCGGAACATGTCCACATTTTTAATAGTAACACAAGAATTTATCCTTCACAAGAGTGCTTGCCCACTTTTCAAAATTGAATTATACTAAGATGGGCAGGATCGCTGAAACGATTCTTCCTCTGAAAAAATTGATTGAGAAAGGTACCTATTCATATGACAAAACAGGAAATATCCGAAATCAAAAAACTCCTCACCCAGAGGAACTGCTCTATCACCAGAATATGCGGCTGCTACGTGGACGGCGAGAAGAATAAAAAGACGGAACTGAAACAGGCGTTTCTGGCACTGCCGGAGGAGGAAATGTTCAAATACTTTGAGATATTGCGAAAGACTCTCTCCGGCACTCCCGGCAAAAATCTGCTGACGCTGGAATTCCCTCTGGCCAGCGAGGAAGAGGGTGGCACACAGGAATTCCTGCTGCGTCTCCGGGACAGCAAGCTGAAAGACGATGCACTTTTGGAGGAATTTTACGACAAGATCATCGCTACATATGAATATGTGGGAAATTATCTGATTCTGCTGGTGCATGATGCCTATGATGTTCCCGGAAAGGCTTCCGACGGACTGGAGATGGATGACGCCTCCGACGAGGTATATGAATATATCCTTGTCTGCATCTGTCCCGTGGAGCTTTCCAAACCGGGGCTCAGCTATAACGCGGTGGAGAATACCTTCCAGAACAGAATCCGCGACTGGGTGGTGAGCCTTCCCGAAACCGGCTTTCTGTTCCCCGCGTTTAACGACAGATGCTCCGATATCCACAGTACCCTCTATTACACCAAAGACGCGGAGGATCTGAAAGACAGCTTCGCGGACCAGCTGCTGGGCTGTCCCCTGCCGCTGACCGCCGGAAGCCAGAAGGAAACCTTTCAGGCAATTATCGAAGAGACTCTGGGGGAGACCTGCGATATTGAAATAGTGAAAAATATTCATGACACGCTCACTGAGATGGTCGAGGAGCACAAAGAAGAGCCTGCACCGCTGGTATTGGACAAAAACGAGGTAAAAACAATTCTTGCCAGCAGCGGTGTAGCAAACGAAAAGCTGGAGCAGTTTGACCGCCACTACGATGAAACTGCCGGGGAGCAGACCTCCCTTCTGGTGAATAATGTCATGAGCGCCCGTACCTTTGAGATCAAGACCCCCGATGTGATCGTCAAAGTAAGTCCTGACCGCACTGACTTAATCGAGACGCGCAACATTAACGGCCGGGACTGTCTGGTCATTGCGCTGGACGGCAATGTGGTAGTCAACGGCATCAATGTACGGTCTGTTCCCGAATCCGGAAACGGGGACGAGTAAAAGAACCACGGGGCTGCCCTGCCAGGGCATCCCCGTGGTTCATAATACGCAAATTCTCAGTTTTCTTCCTTCCCCATACTCCTTTCCGCAAGTCTCAGTGCCGAAATGACCGGCACGATCAGTATCCCGCAGAAGAAGTTGCTGATGCCGTGAATACAGTCATATGGCCATCCTGCAGCGATCCAGGCGATCATCCCCTTAAAACTCAGTCCATACAGCAATGCCTGCACGGGAGCATACAATGTTCCGAACAGGAAGCCATGGGCCGCGCACACTGACATATATACGATGGGGCGCACTGCTTTCGGCATATTCTTCGGAAGGAGCATGACCGCTCCCCAAAGCACTGCCCACAGATACAGATAGGGTATCCACCACGCCGCGAACCCGCAAAGAATACCGTTCAAAATCACATAAGTGTAGATCGGGTACAGCGCCTTCTTTCTGTAGACAACGGTAAACGCCACTGTAAATACACCGAGCAGATGTATATTGGGAAGTAACTCCATTACAAGCTTGGAAGCATACATAACGGCTCCCAGCATTCCAAATACGGCAATTTCCCTGATTGTAAGCTTCATACCGGCTCTCATAAACGCCTCCGGTGACTATTCCACTTTAAAGGAGTAACTTTCCCCCTCTGTGATCACTGTGACATCCACACCGGTAAGCGCATACTCGCCGTTGATATAAAAGGCCCAGTACGCGCCGTCTTTGTCATAATCAACCGTTATGCCGTTGACGGTTTTGACATAGAGTCCGTATTCGCTTTCATCTCCGGCGATCAGCTCCAGTTCCTCCAGAGCCTCTCCCACTGTTTCCCTGTCCGTATGGATCTCAAAAGGCGTTTCATTGCCGTCCCTGTCCACTACGCTGAACAGGAATACGGTACTGCCCTCTCCCAGCTGCTTAAGCTCCGCCTGTCCGCTATCCGCCACAACGCCCGCATCTCCCGCCGCTGCGGAAGGATTATTATCCCTGTTTCCTGAACTGCCATTACACCCGGTCGTAACCAGCGCCATAGCCACAATAAGCGCCATACAAAGGATGATTGACGAAAATTTCCTGTCGCATTTCTTTTGCATATTCTTTCTCCTTTGACATTATTTCCTCAAAAAGCCGGCACTCGCGGCCTGAATGCATACTTGTCCGCATCATTTGAAAGCATCTCTCTGCTCCTGAAAATGATATGACAACGACACGCCCGTAACAGTCCAGGGTTCTTCCTGATCTGTGATTCACTCTCATCCATGAGGATTGAACGATCCGGATATTTCGACTTGGCACTCTCTGCTGATCAGCCTTCTCAGATATCTTCCAATGGCATGTCCCCGGATTGTGGCTTCGGGTCAGACCGGCAGTATTCCATATGTGCCTCACGGCGACGGGCTCGTACAGGATTTACACCTGTTTCCCCGGACAATTCAACTCCTATCATAATATGTTCAGACAGTTCCGTCAACCAAAACAGTATCCACATTCTTTGTCAGTTCCAGCACATTTCTCCCGTCCGTGCGCCGATAGGTGACCTCATCCATGATCTGTTTGACCATAAAAATGCCGAGACCTCCTATTTCCCGCTCCTCCGCGCTGAGGGTGATATCCGGGTCCTCTTTCTCCAGCGGATTGTATTCAAAACCGCTGTCGGCAAAGGTCAGGGTCAGCCTTCCGCTCTCCGCGGCGACTTCGGCCGTCACGTCCCCGGGGCCGTCGGGATACGCATAACTGCATATGTTCACATAGATTTCCTCCACTACAATATCGATCTGGGTCTGTACCTTGTTATCATATCCGCAGTTGTCCATAAAGCCGTTTACAAAATCAGTAACTGTTCCCAGCGACGCAAGCTCCGCCTTTAAGGTAAGGCTGTCCTTCAGCTTCCGAAGCTCCATCCCCAGCATGGTAATGTCGTCAAACTGCTCCGCCTCTCCCACGAACCCGTCAACCGCCTGCTTCACCGTCTGCAGAAGTTCCCGGGGCTTCTTCTCCGCATTTGCGCAGAGCACTTCGCAGAGCCGGTCCATGCCATAAAGCTCCTCCTTTGCATTGGTCGCCTCCGTGACACCGTCCGTAAACAGAAAGAGCCGATCCCCCGGCGCAAGCTTCAATTCGCCCGACTTATACGTCATCTCATCAAAGCCCGCCAGTACGAACTGAGGCGTGACACTGCGGACACTGTAGCCCTCATTACACGTGGCGATAATGGGCGGTTCATGTCCCGCGTTGACATAGACCATATCCCCTGTCCTGAGATCCAGGACACATTCGAACGCCGTGATAAAAAGCCCTTCCTTGTTGGACTCACAGAGCAGTCTGTTTACCTCGGTAAACACTTCTCCCAGCGGCCTTCCGGGCTTCGTGTGATCCTTGATCAGCGTCTTTCCGATGACCATGAACAGCGCCGCCGGAACGCCCTTCCCCGACACATCCGCCATCACCATGGCAAGATGCGTGTCATCCACCATAAAGAAGTCATAAAAGTCCCCGCCGACTTCCTTTGCGGGGTCCATGAGCGCATAGATATCCATTTCCTCCCGCTCCGGGAAAGCGGGAAAAATGCTGGGAAGCATGTCCGCCTGAATCTGCGTGGCAATGTCAAGCTCCGCCCCGATACGCTCTTTTTCCGCTGTCACAACGGATAACTCCCGCAGATATTCCCTCAGCTCCAGATACATCTGCGCAAAGGATTCCGACAATTCTTCGATCTCATCACCCGTGTGGATCTCCACATGAAAAGTCTCTTCGCTCTCCAGACTGCCCACCATTTCTTTCGTGGCTCTGTTTAACCGGTCAATGGGTGTGATGATATTTTTTCTGATAAAAACATAGAAAAGCCCCATCAAAAGGGCAACTACCGCTGTCACGCTGAATATGACCGTTATCAGGAAATGAAAAAGCGCTTTTCGTATCCCCGGCATTGACAGATCCACGCCAACGATTGCCACAGTCTCTCCGGCGCTGTCCAAAACCGGTGCATAAGCTGACGCAATATAACCATACTCCGAATCGCGTGTTACAATGATCCTCTCCGGATAGGTGTTCGCACAAATCTGTCTGGCAATCTCCTGGCCGCCCTCCATATATGCCTCGCGGTATCCCAGCGGACGGACTCCCTCACCGCTGCCCACATCCCAGATATAGGCAAGCTCCTCCTCATATGGAACAAACACAGAGTAATATTCCAGATCCGTCTGTGCCTGTGATATGGCAAGAAATCTCTGTACCTGCCTGTAATAATCATCCTCCGTATTGTTTTCCACATAGGAGCGAATCCTGTCTCCGTCGATATATTCCGCAGCCGTCCGGGCATAGGAAAACGCGATATCGTTGTACATGCTCATCTGCTCTTTCTTATAGCGGATATCAATTGTCAGGCAGGTTGACAATATCACAACCACTGCAAGGATGGATAATCCTGCCAGTGCCTTCATTCCAAGCTTATGATGCTTCATTTTCTGCCTCCTGTTCCATTATTTACTGAAGCAATTCGTCCCGTTTCCGACTACCGCTTCCGCCCTGATACAGACCGGAAATGTGCCGCCGCGATGGACACGATACTGATTCCTATACCAAGCAGCAGCGTCACGGGCACCGGTAATTCCTGCGTCCCCCGCAGTATATAGAACATTACATTCGTGATCCACATGACAAACACCCAGTGTATGCAATATACCGCGTTGATATTGCGGCTGATCTCAGTGACACAGCCCAACACCCGCCTGGGCAGATGCGGGGCGATCACATGGTAGATCCCCAGTATGCCGACTGCCGCCGCAATGCTGACAAGGACATCAGTGGTGGCAATATGGTAATAGCAGTTCTGCCCCTCGCCAAACATTCCCCGGCCGCCGCGGATGGCAGGCGGAAAATAGGCCATACAGACCAGAATCCCCGCCGTTGACAGAATCCCGTAAAACAGGTCCTTATTTTTTACATGAAGCAGCAACCCGCCGAAGACATAGCCGCTCACCGGAACGATCAGCCAGTTCAGCAGCGGGAAATCCGAGAACACCGCTCCCGCCGAATCCTCTGTCCCTATCAGATACCCCAGGAAAATATTGCCCGCCGGAGAACCGGCGTCCACTCCTTTCAGAAACGTCCCCACAGCCGACATGCCAAGGCAGATGAGAAGCATTGCCGCATTTGACAGATGAAGCCTGACAAACAGAGCGATCATTACCATCGCCAGCGCGGCAAACTGAAGCATGTCATTTCCCAGCACCCGGTACGGCAGCGGTTTTATGTATTTCTCAATATCTCCTGTCAGCAGATATCCCGCCAGAAAAGGGACCAGAAACCGACACAGGTTCAGCACATAACCGGTGATACCGATCCGGATTCCCCGGCGGACATAATCTCCCGGCTCATGACGCTTTGTGTATACCATGCCAAAACCCATGGCGAACATAAACATGGGCGCCCCCAGTGGGCCTCCGATCACAGAGTCAAAAAAGAACGGAAGGCCATGGGCAAGCTGTTCCTCCGGTGTACACTCTATGACGCAGTGCACCAGCGCCAGACAGAAGATCAGTACGGCTTTCGCCAGATCCAGTTCCGGCTGCCTTCCGCTGTTTACTGTTTCATTGGAAAAGATTTTCTCTCTCAGGCTCATGGCGATTCTCTACTCTCTACTCGATATGAAGCGCCGACTGAAAGCCTGTCATCCTCAGCACTTCCATGACATTCTCATTGACATGTGTCAGCTTCATAATGCCTGACTTGGAAACCGCTGTCTTGTGGCCTAAAAGGAGCGCCCGCAGTCCCGCGCTGGCCACGTATGCCACCTTTTCAAAGTCGACCACAAGGTTTTTGGTTGACTGAAAAGCACCGATGATCGCGTCCTGCAGCTCCCTGCTGTTTGTGGCATCGATCCTTCCCTCCACTGCCAATACTGTTTCTTCTCCGTTTACTGTCTTTGTAATGTTCATATTTTTTCCCTTTCTATTTTTTATGTTGTTCTTTATCTCAGGCTCCCGGGTTCTCCTCCAGCAATTTCATTTTTTCATCCATGATCTGCGCCGCTTCTGCCTGTGCCT
>JAAVHL010000146.1 GCA_014799735.1 Ruminococcus sp. | reverse complement strand
TGATCTCCGTCCGATAAGCGGATTTATTATCGATCAATTCCTGCCTGATCCGGTCATACACCGACTCAAAGCCCTCATCCAGAAGCTCCAGCTTTTCCGCTTCCTTTAAAACCGTAAGCTTGGACGTATCCACGCCGCTTATATCAACCTTATTGTAGTACATAGTTTTAGCTCCCGACGATAATATTACTAAAATTATTGTCAGGAGCCGTTTTTAATATTCATTTTTGCACGATACAAAAACTGGAAATTATGTAATTACCTTTTCAAGCTCCCTCCGAAGCTTTTTGATAATGCGTTTTTCCAGTCTCGATATGTAGGACTGCGAAATGCCTATGATGTCTGCGACCTCTTTCTGGGTCTTTTCCTTGCCGTCCACAAGTCCGAACCGCATTTTCATAATGCATTTTTCCCGTTCGGGAAGCCGTTCTACCGCTTCGAGAAGTATGCTTTTTTCCGCCTCGTTTTCGATATTTCCGTTGACAGTATCCTCGTCCGTACCGAGGATATCGGACAGCAGAAGCTCGTTGCCGTCCCAGTCGATATTCAGCGGCTCGTCAATGGAAATTTCGTTTTTGTACTGGCTGGACTTTCGCAGGAACATCAGTATCTCGTTTTCTATGCACCGCGAGGCATACGTGGCAAGCTTGATGTTTTTGCTGGGACAGAAGGTCTTTACCGCCTTGATAAGTCCGATCGTTCCTATCGAGACCAGATCCTCGATACCGATACCCGTGGACTCAAACTTTTTGGCAATATATACCACAAGACGAAGATTATGTGTGATCAGAATACGCCGTGCATTCTCCTCGTCGGTTTCCAGCATAAGGAACACTTCTTCCTCCTGCGTCCTTGAAAGGGGAGCGGGGAGAGTTTCGGGACCGTTTATGTAAAAGATTTTCCCGCAGCTTTTACCGAAAATAATGCGTTTGATCATATTTGTGATTTTTTCACGGATATTCATTATAAGCCATTCCTTTCAGATTATAGTTATTTCAGTATTTTTGGATTGAAAACAGCGTGTTCCATTTCCTTGTCCACCACGCCCACATAAACGTCCGCAGACCGCACAGAGCCGCTTTCGGAGTTTTTGACAATGACCTCCGAGGGTTTGAATATAGGCAGCATACCGTCCGAATGTATTGTGGAAAACGGGATAAGCCGCCAGCCCTTTCCGCCCGAAAGGTTCTCCGCTGGCATATTTTCACCCAAAAGCGGGGACAGGCTTTCCATTCCGCATACAATAACGGGTTTTCCCGTAAAGACGTCGGTAAGATTATTGCAGGTGTCGCCGACAGCCTTGACGGATACGGTCTTGTTATCTTTGGTGATTATCAGGTCATAGACCACGTCCGAGGAGTTTTTTCCGTCCATGTAGTATCGGAACAGACATATCGCTCCGTAGGAAACGATAGTGGATACCACCAGCGTCAGCAGCGAGATGTTCACATACAGAGTGGAGTTGTGCCAAAGCATATTCCTGCCTCCCGACAGGACTGCCAGACCGTACTCTATCCCCGCGAAAACAAAACACACCAGAAAGAAAACCGTTCCTGTTCTGCAAAGCTCGCGCGGAGAGCTTCCGCCGCCGAAAGTAACCGTTATCATCATCGCTGCAGACAGTATCCGTACCGCTAAAAGCAGAAGAGAGCTCATGGGGGGCAGCAGTATTATCAGCGAAAACAAGCTTCCTACCAACGCTCCCACAATGCATTTGCCGTTTTTCAGCGGAGTATGCGTGAGCCGCGCCGTGGTTTTCAGCAGAAAAAAATTCGCATAAATGTTTGTAATAATAAGAATATCAACGTATATGTACATAAAACCACCCGCAGCTTTACGTTTGTTTTTGACAGCTTAATTATACAGCGCGGAGGCTTAAAAAACTGTCGATTATAGGACAACAATAAAAATAAAAAAGCGGCTTGTTATTTTTAACAAACCGCTTTAAGCTTTTACCAAAGCTTTTTCTCGTCTCGGAAACAAAACTTGCCGCCATCACTATAGACGGCGGCAAGGGTAAAGACACTGCCTTTTATGAAAGAACCGTGATCAGATAGCTGATAAGCTCTTTGATCTGAGGCTTTGAAAACTGACCGTCCGCGCCGACAGTTTTTCCCTTTGCGATCATCTGCTCGTTGATAAGGGACGAGAACAGCAGCACGGGTATCTGAGAAAGAACCTTGTCGTCCTTGATCAGCTTGGTAAGTCTGTGACCGTCCATTTTGGGCATTTCGATATCGCTTATTACGCAGGCGATATGGGACGTTATATCGTCGCCCTTGTCCTTGAAGCTCTGAACGTATTCCCATGCGTCCTGACCGTTGCTGAAGGACATGATATTATGGAATCCGACTCTTGCCAGCGAATCGGTTATCATCTTGTTGAGGAACTTGGAGTCGTCTGCAACAACGATATGCTTATTGCCCGCCATAGCGTCGGGACCGCCGATCTTGTCAAGACCGTTCAGGTCAAGACCCGCGTCACGGTTAAGGGTGGAAACGATCTTCTCAAAGTCCATGATAATGATGATCCTGTCGTTTATCTTGGCAACGCCTGTAGCAAGACCGATAGCTTCGTCGCTGCTTCCGCTGGTAACTGCGGGAGGATCGGAAATATCAGCCCATGATATACGCTGTATGCCTTTCACGCTTGTAACGTGGAAAGCAACGTGCATACGGTTGAATTCACAGATGATGAAAATTTCCTTACCCGAAGTAGTATGGGGAACATGAACGACCTTATGTAAGTCAATTACCGAGATAAGCTTGTCACGGGGAATGAAAACGCCTTCGATCTCTTCGGGAGCGTTAGGTACAGGGGTAACGTCCTCGTTTATCATTATTTCAACGACCTTGGAAATATTGATTCCAAAGTTGTTGTTGCCCACCTGAAATTCAAGAAGTTCAAGCTCATTTGTACCGCTTTCAAGCAAAATATTAGTATTCATAGAAAAATCCCTCCATAAATTGTAACCGCTGCCGAATGTCTTACGATAGTAAAACGTTCCTGCGACAGTGCGGATATACGGGCCTCCGCCGAACCGCAGAAGTATTGAGCGATATTACAGCTTGCAAAAGCTATGCCTAAATATAATTATACAACATTAATTAAAAAAAATCAACCGAAATCAGAAAAAAAATACAAAATCTTTAAAATTCTCCCTTAAGCCTTTTTATCTGACGTATATCGTCGCCGACGAACATAAGCGTGCTGTACACACTGAAAAGGCGTGATATGATCCTGTCGTTGTAATTGTTCTGAAGCTCGGCGGCGGAAAGGTTGCTGTTTATAATAGTAGGAAGTCCCAGATTGATGCGGGAATTGATGATATTGTACATAACCGACTCGTAGAAGCTTGTACGGAACTCGGAGCCTAAATCGTCAAGAATGAGCAGATCGGCGTTGATAAGTATCTGTAACGTGTCCGTTTCGGGGTTTTCGCTTCTGCCGAAATGCTCCTTTTCGATTATTCTCAGGTAGTTCAGAAGCGAGCCGTAAGCCGCCGTGTATCCTTTTTGGACGACCTCTTTGGCTATGGACAGGGAAATGTGGGTCTTTCCGACGCCTGTTTTTCCCAGCAGGAACAGGCTCTGCGAATCGGTCGAAAAGCGTTCGGCGTACTGACGGCAGAAATTCAGATTATCCGACATTTTTTTGTAGCAGTCCACACCCGCGTCCGTTGTAATGCCTTTATAGTAGGACAGTGAAAAATGCTCAAAATCGCAGTCGGGCATATTTGCTTCGGAGTTAAGCTTTTCCACAGCAAATCGAGTAAGCAGCTTTTCAAAGCATGAACAGCGCTGACCGTCGTAAAAGCCCTTGTCGCGGCACTTTTCGCATATGTATTTCGGTTCAAGAAAGTCGGCGGGATAGCCGCCGTTTTTCAGCAGAGTACGTACCATTTCCTGCCCCTGAAGATTTTGAGTTTTAAGCTTCTCGAAGTTTTCCTTGAAATCGCCCTTGTTTCTCAGGATAAGCTTTGAAAGCTCCACGCTTGTCTGGGAAAGTCTTACATTTATTTCCTTTATTTCTGGTATCTTTTGGTATACTTCCGCAGCTCTTGCTTCCGCGTCGCTTTCAGCACGCATACGTCTGTTTTTTATCTCGTTTTCCGCCTTTTCGTATATACTTTTGTCAAAAGCCATGTTATGCTTCCTTTCGGTTTATTTGAATTCGGGTACGGTATTCATAGCGTGCTCCACCAACAGATCAAGATTATAGGAATGCTCGCCGCCGCTTTTTTGCACCTTGTCAGCCGCCGCAGGCTTCTTTTCCGATTTCTTCACGTCCGCGGGAGTAAAAAAGCCTTTGCCGTACCAGTCCAGCAAAATTTTGTTCATATAGCTGAACTTGACCTTGCCTATAGCGTCAACAGTTTTTTCGTATGCATAGGCTATCAGGTCAATATCAATATTTTTGGCAGCCCAGTCGGAAACAAATTTTTGTTCCGTCGGGGTAAGAGTACGCTCCAGTCCCAGACGGGTGCAGACCTGTCCCGAAAGCGAATAGTAATTCTGCATACGAAGTATCTCACGCTCAGCCTGTTCGTGAGTAACAATTCCGCTTTCATGCCACCCGGAAGCGATCTTCTCAATAAAGCCGATGCTTGCCTTGTTTTGGGATACCGCAAAATCCATTATCATCAGAAGCAGGTCGGAGGCTGTTCCATAGTAATCGTGCATCCAGATGAGCGTTCGCTGCTCTGTATAGGTGAGGACCTTTCCAAGGGTGGCTTCCGCTGCGCTGAAAAGGAACTTTATCTCCTCGGAGCTTTCCACGCGTTCGGAAATTTCCGACGGGGAGATCATTTTCGCGGCTTTTTCCCTTGCTCTCGGAGCGGAGACTTCGGGGACGGCTTTAGCCGCAGCGGACGGCGTGTCCGCAGTCACTGTCTGACTGACAGGCGATAAACCTCCGTCTGCAAGAATAACTCCTACCTGCTGCCAGTAGGAGATTGCGTCCTCGGCGTCCTCCTCGGTAATGCCTACGGCTTTTCCCATTTCTGCAAGCGTTTCGTTCGAGGCTTTGTTTTTTAGTATGTAAAGAAGCAGCTTTACGGCTTTGCCGCTTGCAAGCTTCAGACAGTCCGCCGCAAGGTCGGGTACCGCAAATACTCCGTCCGAGCCGTTCCAGTTTATCTTATAGTTCATATGTACGATATTGCTTCCTTTCAAGGTGTTTTACATTTTTTTATATCCGAGAATAATTATAACATAAATCCGCGAAGCGGATACCTTACTTGCGTTTCAATAATTCGCCAGAATTATTATAACATAAATCCGCGAAGCGGATACCTTACTTGCGTTTCAATAATTCGTCAGAATTATTATAACATATTTTGAAAAAAAAATCACTATAAACTTGACCAAAAATTTTTTTCGTGATATTCTATAAATATACATGGCAGAAAGGAGCAGTTTTTACAAATGGAGGAAAATACCAATATCCCTGCCGACAAGGAGCAGGATACCGAAAAAATGCCCGGAAAGCATTACACCAAGCAGCAGAATGCGCTGTACACCGTGCTTTCCGTGGGATTGTTTCTGATACTATACTTTGGAGGGGGAAAGCTGCTGGAGCTTGTGAACCGTTCCTACAGGATATACTGCTACCCCGAAGCTGTCTCGGAGGAAAGCATGATGAACCTATACGATATCTGCGGGATATCTTCCGACAGCGGAATTGAGTTTGAGGCAGCGCGTCTCAGAAAAGAGGGCGGCTTTGAGGTGATGGCACTGTTTTCGGGAATAGAAGATGAAGATTACTTTGCTGAAAATTGTATAGATTTTGAATACGGCGACGTTGCCGAGGATATCCGCACCGAATTTTATCCCTATCGGGAAAACCCGTCTCTTGCCGAATACGCCTATGCAGACAGATATGTGGATATCGACGACCCGAACAGATACATTTCGGTTTTTGTGTATAACGGAGAAGTTTGCGCCGAGTACACCTACATCGGAAAAAGCCTGCCGTCCGAGGTGAAAGCGTTTTTTGCCGACGGAGAAAAAGTGTATTGAAAATGTTGCAATTTGCCAAAGAAAGTGGTATAATAATTGTATATAGCTTTTAACGGAAAGGAAGACCGATTTGCTGACAGACTATAAGGCTAAGGTCAGGGAAATGCTGACCCAAAGTGATTCGACCTATCTGTGCTGCCTGCGAAGCTTCGGCTGTCAGCAGAATGTGAGCGACGGAGAGAAGATACTGGGTCTGCTGTGCGAGATGGGCTACGGCATAACGGAGGACGTTTCCTCCGCAGACCTTATTCTGTACAATACATGCGCGGTAAGGGAAAATGCCGAACTGAAAATTTACGGACTGCTGGGGGATTTGAAACACCTCAAGGAGAGCCGTCCCGAGCTGATAATAGGCGTGTGCGGCTGTATGGCTCAGCAGGAACAGGTCGTTGAGAAGATACGCAGGACCTACAAGCAGGTCGATCTGATATTCGGCACATTTGCGGTAAACGAGTTTCCGAGGCTGCTGTACGAGGCTCTCACCGAGCGCGGACTGAAGGTGGATATCACCGAGTATGAGGGCGGAATTGCGGAGGATATCCGTCCTGTGAGAAGCTGCGGCTTCAAGGCGGGCGTGCCGATAATGTATGGCTGCAA
This sequence comes from Ruminococcus sp., assembly GCA_014799735.1. Classification (GTDB taxonomy): domain Bacteria; phylum Bacillota; class Clostridia; order Oscillospirales; family Ruminococcaceae; genus RGIG8773. Next base: position 2,863 of record JAAVHL010000146.1, on the reverse strand, counting down.
CAATTTCTGCTCATACTGTATAGTGCCTTATGTTAGAGGTCGGGAGCGCAGCAGGAGTCCCGAAGCTGTGCTTGACGAGATAAAGACGCTTGTCGGAAACGGCTGCAAGGAGATCATGCTTCTTGGGCAGAATGTTAATTCCTACGGCAAAAGTTTTGATCCTCCGATAGGTTTTTCCGAGCTGCTCCGCAGGATAAACGCTCTGGACGGGGATTTCAGGGTAAGGTTTATGTCCCCGCACCCCAAGGACGCGGACATGGAGCTTATTGATACTATTATAGAATGCGATAAGATTTGCAAGCATATGCATTTGCCGCTCCAATCGGGAAGCGACCGCATTTTAACGGAAATGAACAGGCGCTACACAGCCGAAAAATACATGGAAACGGTAAGCTACGCACGAAGCAGGATACCTGATTTTTCGTTCAGCACGGATATAATCGTTGGTTTTCCAAACGAGACCCGGGAGGATTTTGAGGACACGCTGAAAATTCTTCGCGAGGTAAAGTACGACAATATTTTTTCGTTCATTTACTCAAAGCGGACGGAAACCAAAGCCGCTCTTATTGAGGATAAAGTTTCCGATAAAGAGAAAAGCGAGCGCATGAGGGAGCTTCTGGAGCTGCAGAGGGAGATATCCTCGGAGCATTTCAAAAGATTTGAGGGCAGAACGCTGGACGTCCTTTTTGAGTCGGGAACTAAAAACGAGGGCTGGTACGCGGGCAAAAGCGATGAGTTTATCATTGTCGAGGCTAAAGCGGACAGTTCGGTTATCGGACAGATGAAAAAGGTAAGAATTACAAAAGCCTTTAACTGGGCTTTGCAGGGTGAAATTATTGACTGATGTGAAAGGGAGGATATTTATGACAAATTTGGGTACGGTCAACGGAATAAAAGATGCGTCTGCATTGTACAGGTATGTTTCTCAGGGCGGAAGCGCAGGCGGCTCATTTGCGGACGCGCTGAAAATGGCGGAGGATTCCGCTAAATCGGACGAGCAAATTCTTGCAGAGACGCTTGAAGAAATATTCCTCAGAAACCGCAGCAAGGACTCCGAGGAGAAGCAGGAGGAAAAGAAGGATTTCTGGGAACTGAGGACTGAGCGGCAGAAGCTTCTGGACGAGTACTTTGAAAGAAAAGAGCTTCAGCGCAAGGCGTTTGAAGAGATGGCTCTGAAAAGGAAAGCGGCAAATAAGTACTTTTTCAGCGGAGAGGGAATGCTGTTCCTTCATTCGGCTGCTGAGGAAATTTTCGGCGGCTTGGCATAAATTGCTTAAGACGGAAAATTATAAAAATATAAAGGAGTTTTACAGATGAACGTTATTGACAAGGCAAGAGAACTGGGAAAGATGATTCAGGCGGACGAAAGATATGCCGCCTATGTAAAGGCTAAGGAGGCTAATGACAACGATTCCGAGCTTCAGCAGATGATAAGTGAGTTCCAGATGAAGCGTGTTGAGCTTAACGCCGAAATGGCTAAGGACGACCGCAGCGCGGAAAGACTTACCGCTTTGGACAATGAGATCAAGTCCCTTTACGGAACTATCATGGGCAATAAGAATATGGTTGACTACAACGAAGCGAAAAACGCTATGGACGATCTGCTCACACAGATAAACGTTATCATCACCTATTCGGCAAACGGAGAGGATCCCGAAACCTGTCCCACCGAGGAGCCGGGAGGCTGCGGCGGAAGCTGTTCGACCTGCGGCGGATGCCACTAAATTCTATTTCACTCCCATATGTGTGTGCACCTTGTGCTGACAAAAAATTCTGTACAAAAACCGTATAAAAAAGTTAAAACTTTTCAAATTTTTGTTTGAATTTTTTGTACACATTCAGGTCGTGAAACAGTATAATCAAAATTTATTGAGAGGAGACGTTGACCTGCCGTTCAGCACGGCGGGTCAATCGCGGTAATTATGGCTATGCAGATTGATATGAATCGTCTTTCGCCCATGATGAAGCAGTACTTTTCCGTGAAGAACAGGTACAGGGATCATATTCTGTTTTTCAGACTGGGCGATTTTTACGAGATGTTTTTCGACGACGCAATAATGGTCTCAAGGGAGCTGGAGCTTACGCTTACCGGGCGTGACTGCGGTCTGGACGAGCGTGCGCCCATGTGCGGTATACCTTATCACGCCAGCGAGATGTACATAAAGCGTCTTATCGAGGGCGGTCACAGGGTCGCGATCTGCGAGCAGCTTACCGATCCCAAGGACGTGAAAAACGGTATCGTTGAAAGGGACGTTATCAGGATAGTCACACCGGGAACTCTCACAGAAAGCGCGCTTCTTGACGAATCCAAGAACAACTACATATGCGCGGCTTTTGCGGCTGAGGACGAGTGCGCGATATGCTTCGCGGATATTTCCACAGGAGAGGTACACCTGTTCAAAAAGACGGGCAAGGACGTGCAGAATGAGATAATCAACGAGCTTTCGCGGTTTGAACCTGCGGAGGTGCTGTTCAACGAAAGCTTCCTCGATCTCAGACAGGTGACGGATTTTATTAAGAGCAAGCTGAACTGCTCCGTGCAGATGCTTGACAGCGAACGCTTTGACGTAAACGCCAGAAAGGACGTTATCTTAAAGCAGTTTAACGTCCCCGAACTGTGCGAGATCGGTCTTAACGAGGACAGCTCAGAGGCTCAGTGCGTCTGCGGACTTTTCGACTACATAAGCGATACTCAGAAAGCATTGGTAGGAAGATTTACCGGGATAAAACGCTACAACGACAGCTACTTCATGGAGCTTGACCTGACGGCGCGGCGCAATCTGGAGCTTACAGAGACCATGCGGAACAAGGAGAAAAAGGGAAGCCTGCTGTGGGTTCTTGATCATACCCAGACTTCCATGGG
>JAAVHL010000145.1 GCA_014799735.1 Ruminococcus sp. | reverse complement strand
TTGTTCCGTCCAAAACGTCACACTGTGACGTTTTGGAGATTTACTTTGCCGCGCAATGCAACAAGGGGGAGCGGTCGTGTCCGCTCCCCCTCGAAATGCTCTCGCATTTCTCACCCCTTTCACCGTTTCAGACGAAAGGGATTTCGCCGCCTGCGGGCGGCGACCAAAGGGCTCCGCCCTCTGGACTTCTGCCAGCTGGGCTCAGCTGGACCAGCTTGAGTCGGCGGCTTCGCCGCCTGTTGTGTTTAGATGTTTTGTGACTGCAAAAAAATTTTATTTGCCTATTGACATATGATATTATATGATGTATAATATATTTACAAAATCCAACGGAAAGGTTGTGTCGGAATGTTCGGAAACAAAGTTTTGGCGGGATATCTGGAGGGCGAAAGCGTCCGCACGGGAAACGGTCTCGTGCTTATCGGCTCGGAAGCCGTTGCAAAATGGACTGTCGAAAGCTACGAGGTGCTGTCGGAAGAAAAGAGCGTTTCACTTGCAAGCGGCTTGCTGAGAGGCGTGGCGGGAAGAATAGTTCTCGGGCCGTGGGGAATGTTAGCCGCTCTTACCGCAAAGAAAAAGGGCGCGTACTCGGTCGCTCTGCACTGGAAAAACGGAAAGAAAAGTCTGCTTGAAATTGATGAAAAGAATTACAAGGCTATCGTGAAAAATCTTTTCTGACAATAACTTCGAGCCCTAACGTCCGCATACCGAAAGCAACGGTGTGCGGACGTTTTTTTGTCCCGCTAATGTTTGACATTTTGCAGGAAATGAGTTATAATATTTCATATATGCATAATTGTACCAACCTTGCGCAAAATACTTAGAAAATGAGTAAAGGAACGGTCACTATTATGCGGAATAACAGCGAAAACGGCGGAAATAACGAGAATAACGGCGACAACGAAAATCAGTCCCTGACCGAGGAGCAGCTCGACCAAGCAGAGCTTATCGAGAAAAACGGCGAGGTGGTCTCACAGAACGCAAAGCACCTTATCCACTGTCTGACGGTGATAGGTCAGGTGGAGGGACACTATATCCTCCCGCCACAAAACAAGACCACCAAGTACGAGCATATCATGCCCGCTCTCGTTGCGATAGAGCAGGATCGCTCAATCGAGGGCCTTGTTATAATCCTGAACACGGTGGGCGGCGACGTTGAAGCGGGTCTTGCAATCGCCGAGCTTATCGCGGGAATGAAAACCCCCACGGTGTCTATCGTTCTTGGCGGGGGACATTCTATCGGCGTACCCCTTGCGGTGTCCGCGAAAAAATCCTTTATTGTACCCAGCGCGACTATGACCATACACCCCGTCCGCATGAGCGGGACGATTTTAGGCGTACCCCAGACACTTTCCTACTTTGACAAAATGCAGGAAAGGATAATCAGCTTTGTTACGCGGAACAGCGGCATTTCCCCCGAACGCTTCCGTGAGCTGATGATGAACACTGGGGAGCTTACAATGGATATGGGTACGGTCATTGACGGCGAGACCGCGGTCAGGGAGGGGCTTATCGACTCACTTGGCGGGCTTTCTGACGCTATCGAGGCCCTGTACGAGCTTATCGAAACTGGCGAAAAGCGTTACCCCGACAACGATACGGAGGAGTAGCTATGGTACTTTACACGGTTATCGGAGAATATGATGTACTGTACGCCCAGAGCAGAGAGCTTTCCGCAGACAATACCGCGCCTTTGCCCCAAAAGATTCTGTCAACCGATCTGCGGGACTTTTTAGGCGGTACGACTCTTGTTAATAGGTATACAAAATATAAAACAAACGAGGTTTATTACAATGAGTATTATTGAAGCAATATTGCAGGGAATTTTGCAGGGACTGACCGAGTTCCTGCCTGTGTCCAGTTCGGGACATCTCTCGCTGTTTCAGCACTTTACAGGTCTGGACGGCGAGAGCGCGGTCACAATGACGATAGTGTTCCACCTTGGAACGCTTGCGGCGGTTTTCATTGCATTCTGGGACAAGATAAAAAAGCTTATAGCCGAAGCCTTCCGTATGCTTGGGGACATCTTCACGGGCAAATTCAAGTGGAAAACCATGAATCCCGAACGCAGAATGATAATGATGATAATAGTTTCAATATTGCCCCTTTTTGTATTTTACATATTCAAGGATTTCTTTGAGCGGCTTTCCTCCGACTCGGATATCATTATCGAGGGGATCGCTTTTCTCTACACCTCCGCGCTGCTGTTCCTGAGCGGACGGTGCGGACGGGGCAGCGGCGCGCACTATGCGTCCGAAAAAACTGCGGGAGAGACCACCGTCCCCGCCGCACTGACTATCGGAGTATTTCAGGGAATTGCCCTTGTTCCGGGAATTTCACGTTCGGGCTCGACGATATCCGCCGCACTTTTTACGGGAATGAAGCGTGAGGATGCGGTGGAATACAGCTTTATTTTGGGCATCCCCGTAATTCTTGCGGGAGCGGTGGTCAAGCTTGGAGAAGCCTCCGCCGCGGAGCTGTCCGCAAATTTAGTACCGCTTTTAGTCGGCTTTGTGGTGTCGGCTGTTGCGGGATACTTTGCGATACGCCTTATCAAAATGCTTGTGACAAATGATAAATTCCACGTTTTCGCGTGGTACACCCTTGTCCTCGGTATCATCGTTATCGGTCTGGGACTGTACGAGAAGATCGGCGGGGTAAGAATACTGATAGGAAAATAACTGCAAATAATACATTAAGTAGAATAAAATCAAAGGAAAAAGGGGTTTAGCCCTTACGGAAAATCGGGAGGAAGAAAAAGTGGCTGAAAGAAAAACGACCGCGTCATCGAGATCGAAGCAGACCAAGCAAGCCGAGCAGGAAAACGGCGACAGAGTATTCTGGTCGGCAATGCTGTTCGCGCTGGGAGCGCTGATACTTGCGTTTGCGCTTATAAAGGGCGAATCCGCATGGAACAGCATACATAATATTTTTCTGGGAATGTTCGGGTGGACGGCGTTTGTCGTACCCGCAGTCCTGATATACGTTTCGGTGATGATAGCAATGGATAAGTCCCGCCAGACGGTTCAGGGACGCGTTATCCAGTGCTTTATCATGATACTGCTGCTGTCGGCTTTCGCGCGGATAATCTCAGGCACGGCTCTGCCCGAGGGCAATCTTTTTGAGGAAATAATCCCCACCCTTTACGCCGAGGGTAAACAGCTTCGGGGCGGCGGGGTCATGAGTGTTTTTCTCGGAGTGCCGCTTCTTATGCTGTTTAAAAAGGCAGGGGCGACTATTATTATACTCCTGCTTATTTTCGTGTTTATAATGATACTTGCGAACAAGACCATTCTTGATATCGTTAAGATGATAAAGAGAGGTATTTCCGCTGCGAATGCCGCAAGGGGAGAGTATGTCCCCGAAGAGGACAGCGATTTCGTTCCTCCTCCGGGAGCGAAGAAAACCGCCGCGGAACGCAAAAACGCCAAGGCAGCCGCAAAAGCCGCTTCAAAGGACGTGCCCAACAGCGACGTGCCTACTGAAATCGTCAAGGAAAAAGCCAAGAATTTCAACGTGGATATACCCATGCCCGCGGGAAAGAAAAGCGTCCCCAAGGAGGAGCTGCCCTTTGAACCCGACGAGCCTCAAAAGGAGCTTACCGAGGAAGAAAAGTTTATGCAGACGCTCCCCCAGCACCCTGTTGCCGCTCCCGCGCCCGTGTCGGCTGCCGCTGGGGTCGAAGCCACGGAGAAGATCAAGTCCGCTTCAAGCGACCTGGAGGACATAATCAAAAAGGCGGCGGCTGTTCCCGAAAGGAAAAAGCCTGCCGTGCCTGCTGCACCTCCTGCGGCGAAGCCTGTTTTACAGCAGCCTAAGAAGCAGTCCACCCTTGCGTCCAATAAAATTCAGACCGAGGACGAGCTTGATATGCCCGAGGCTCTGACAGCGGCGGACATTCAGCACGAGATCGCCGAGCAGGGTTCGGAGATAGCTGTGTACCAGTTCCCGCCCATAACGCTGCTGAAAAACGTTGACAACAGTCTTAACGCCGCGGAAGCCGAGGCGGAAATGAAAACCAACGCCGACACCCTTGTGGACACTCTGAAAAGCTTCGGCGTTCAGACACGTATTGTTGATATTCACAGAGGTCCTACCGTTACAAGATATGAATTGCAGCCAAGCGCAGGAGTAAAAATTTCCAAGATAACAGGACTTTCCGACGATATAGCGCTTAACCTTGCGGCGGCTGGTGTCCGTATTGAAGCGCCAATTCCCGGCAAGGCAGCTGTGGGCGTGGAAGTTCCTAACCGTGTAAAGGATATTGTTACAATCCGTGAAATGATAGAAAGCCCCGAGTTTGCCGCAAACAAGAGCAAGCTTAGCTTTGTTGTGGGAAAAAATATCGACGGCGACATCATGATCGGCGACATTGCAAAAATGCCCCACCTTATTATTGCGGGTACGACGGGTTCGGGTAAGTCTGTTTGTACAAATAGTATAATTATGAGTATTTTATACAATGCGTCACCCGACGAGGTACGGCTTGTTCTGATCGACCCGAAAATGGTTGAATTCAAGGTTTACGACGGCATACCCCACCTGCTTATCCCTGTTGTAACAGACCCCCGAAAGGCGGCGGGCGCGCTTTCATGGGCGGTGCAGGAAATGCTTAAAAGGTACAAGCTTTTTGCTGATTATAACGTCCGCGACCACGGCGGTTACAACGAAATGGCTGCGGAGACGGAGGGCGTTGAGCCGTTGCCGAAAATCGTCATTGTCATAGACGAGCTTGCCGACCTGATGATGGCTGCGGCAAACGAGGTTGAGGACTCAATTTGCCGTCTTGCGCAAATGGCTCGTGCGGCGGGAATGCACCTTATTATCGCAACACAGCGTCCTACGGTTGACGTTATCACGGGACTTATCAAGGCGAACATTCCGTCCAGAATCGCGCTGACGGTTTCGTCCCAGGTGGACAGCCGTACCATTATCGACACGGCGGGCGCGGAGAAGCTTTTGGGTCACGGCGATATGCTTTACTATCCGCAGGGTATTCCCAAGCCTGTGAGAATTCAGGGCTGTTTCGCTTCCACAAAGGAAGTTGAAGCTGTTGTGGAATTTATCAAGAGCGGCGGCACTGTGGAATACTCCAACGAAATTATTGAGGAGATCGAGAAAAATATGCCTGTTCCCAAGGGCGAGAAGCCAAGCGGGGACAGCGGTTCTGCTCCAAGCGGGGACGGCGACATTATCGATCAGGCTGTGGAAGTCCTTATCGACGCGGGACAAGCTTCCGTTTCCTATCTGCAAAGGAAGCTTAAGCTTGGCTACGCCCGCGCGGCTCGTGTTATGGACGAGCTTGAGGAGCTTGGCGTGGTGGGCCCATACGAGGGTTCAAAGCCCCGTTCCGTGCTTGTTACGAGGGAGATGTGGGCGCAGAGGAAGCTGATAAATCAAGACCGTATTGACGAAAGCGAGGAACCCGCCGAGGAATAGGAGGGTCGTATATGTTTTTTCTGCTGATATTAATTGTTTTGTTTGTATTATTGTACGTTTTAGCGCTTCCTATCGGCGCACTGCTGTGCAGATATGTGCCGATAAAGCTTACGGCGATTGTAAATATTACTTTAGGCATTATGAGTCTGATTTTTATGTTTGTAAGTCTCGGCAGCAAATACGGCGGCGAAGTTTTCTTTACGTTTTTGCCTGTCTATATTTACATACCCAACCTGATACTTTATTTTAAAATGCGGAGCTTATGCAGACGCAACGGAGTGGAAAAAGAAAAATATGACATCAAAATTCATGTCAGGTTAACAACGTTTTTGGCTTCCTGCTATTTTCCAATCATATTTGCAATTATATCTATATCAGCATATACATTTTATTTTATTGATTTTTAAGGAGCTTGCCTATGCCGTTTTTACCTATCTCAAAACAGGAACTGCTTGAACAGGGTATCGACCAACCGGACTTCATCTGCGTGACGGGGGACAGCTACGTTGACCACCCCAGCTTCGGCATTGCTATAATTTCACGGGTCATTGAAAGTCTTGGTTATACAGTGGGTATAATTGCTCAGCCTGACTGGCACAGTACGCGGGATTTTATGCGTCTCGGCAGACCACGTTTCGGCTTTATGGTAACGTCGGGAAATATCGACAGCATGGTTGCTCACTACACATCCGCAAAGAAAAAGCGTTCCGACGACGCCTATAGCGCGGGGGGAATGGCAGGGAAACGTCCCGACCGTGCGGTCACTGTTTACTGCAAAAAAATTCGTGAAGCGTTCGGAAATATTACAATCGGTATAGGCGGCTTGGAAGCTTCCCTGCGGCGGTTCGCCCACTATGATTACTGGGACGACGCTGTACGTCCCTCAATTCTGGAGGAAAGCGGCGCGGATATTCTTATGTACGGCATGGGTGAGCATCAGATGGCCGAAATATGCACACGTCTTGCAAACGGCGAGGACGTGAAAAATCTTACGGATATTCGGGGTACGGCGTATCTTTGCAAGCCCGAGGATACCCCATACGGGGCAGTTGAGTGTCCCTCCTTGAAACTTTGCAGAGAGGATAAAAAGTCCTATGCAAAGGCTTGCCGTCAGCAGTACGACTGGCAGGACGAGATTTACGGCAGGACAATTATTCAGCGGCAGGAAAAATTTATGCTTGTGCAATTGCCGCCGTCCCCTGTCCTCACAACGGAGGAACTGGACAAGGTCTACGCCCTGCCCTATATGCGGACTTACCACCCTATCTACGAAAAGGAGGGCGGCGTCCCCGGGATAAAAGAGGTGGAGTTTTCTATAACCCACAATCGGGGCTGTTTCGGGAACTGCAATTTCTGTTCAATTGCACTTCATCAGGGGCGAAAAATTGCTGTCCGCAGTGAGGAAAGTATTCTTGCGGAAGCAAAGTTGCTTACCACTTTGCCGAATTTCAAGGGATACATTCACGACGTGGGAGGTCCTACCGCAAACTTCCGTGCGCCAAGCTGTCACAAGCAGTTGGAGCATGGCTTGTGCAAGGGGAAAAAATGTCTTGCTCCCGAACCCTGCAAGGCGTTGGAGGTTGACCATAAAGAGTACCTTGAATTACTGCGGAAAATTCGTGCCGTTCCAAAGGTGAAAAAGGTTTTCATAAGAAGCGGCATACGGTACGATTATCTTATAGAGGACAGGGACGACGAATTCATGCGGGAGCTTATCGAACACCATGTGAGCGGTCAGCTAAAAGTCGCTCCCGAGCATTGTTCGGCGGTAGTTCTGGACAAAATGGGCAAGCCCCATATTGAAGCTTACAAAAAATTTCAGGATAAATTCTACAAGATAACGGGGCAGGTGGGCAAGGAGCAGTACCTTGTGCCGTACCTGATGTCCTCACACCCGGGCAGTACGCTGAAAGAGGCGGTGGAGCTTGCGCTGTTCCTGAAAAGCCTGCGTATCCGTCCCGAGCAGGTGCAGGACTTTTATCCCACTCCCGGGACAATTTCCACCTGTATGTTCTACACGGGGCTTGACCCCTACACAATGGAGGAGGTTTACGTCCCCCGAACCGCCGAGGAAAAGGGTATGCAGAGGGCGCTTTTGCAGTATTTCCGTCCCGACAATCAGCGCAAGGTCATTGAGGCTTTGCAGAAAGCTCACCGCACCGACCTGATAGGAAACGGCAAGGAATGTCTTGTTAAGCCCGATGCTAAGTACCTTGCGGAACAGCGGGAGCGTGAAGCGGCTAAGTCCGCGAAAAAGGGCGGAAACAGGCATAGTAAAAACGGAGGGAACGTCCGCAAAAGCGTGAAAAAGAGAGGGCGGTAAAAATGTCAAAAGCGGCTGCATTTTTTAAGAAAAATTGGATTTACCTTGCGGTAAATATTGCAATGGCGGCGTTTATGACGGCGGTTCTTCTCTGCGAGGGAAAAGACCCGTTCAGCCTTTTCTTCACGATTATACGGAATGTGCTTATATATGCGTTGGTTTTTTCTTGCTGGGTTATTGTGCCGATTATGATCTACATGAGCATATTGGCGTATAAAAGCGTTAAGAAAAACAACGAGGACGGCGTGACATTTTCGGCTCTGGGAGGCTTTATCGGGGGATTTGCCGCAGTCAGAAAAAATAAAAAATTCCCGAAAGCAAGGACAGTAAACATTATTTTTATTGTGTATCTTTGGATTTTTATAGGCTTTCCAGCAGGAGTTGGTTTGATGTTTGCAACAGGTATTTACGACTGGATTTGATAAAAAGGGCGGAGGAGATAATATGTCAAAATCGACCGGTATACTCAAATATATTTTTTTAAATATATTTATGGCGGGATTGACGGCTGCTTTTCTGTTTACCGAATTATTATGTCCTGTAGCTTTTTTTGCTTTGGTGGGCGTACTTTATTGCTGGTGGATTTCCGTACCGCTGTTTCTTTTTATGAACTGGCTTGCCTACCGTTTTATTGACGATAATTTTGACGAACGCAAGGGCGTGACATTTTCGGCTCTGGGCGGTTTTATAGGCGGATTTGTTGCAGTACATACAAAAAATAAGAACTATGCGAAAAGAACCTCAATAAATGTTATTTTTAACATATGGCTGTATATAGCAGTAGTTTATCCGCTTATGGTAGGATTTCTGTTCTTAATTGGGTATTACAATATGCTTTGATTTGGAGGATAAAAAATGGCTCAAAGGAAAAAAACATCATCAAGATCAAGGTCGTCGGCAAAAGCGGCGCAGGGACTTGGCATATCTCCCGTACTGCTTTTTCTGCTGATACTTATGGGAGCGGCGTTCTGTTTCAGCTCCTATCTTGAATTCGGCGACACGGAAGTCCCTGCGTCGGCAGTAAACAGCTTCATAGACAAGGACGCCGATCTTGAAATACACTATATAGATGTGGGACAGGGCGACTGCTCCCTGATCAAGTGGGAGGGCGCGGCTGTTCTTATCGACTGCGGCGAAAGGGAAAACAGCGACAAAATTCTCGATTACCTTAAAAAGCAGGACGTTAAAAAGCTTGATATCGTCATTGCCACTCACCCGCACTCCGACCACATCGGCGCAATGGGCGACATTATTTCAGGCATCGACGTTGAGCGAGTCATTGCTCCAAAGGTTTCCGCGGACAAGACTCCCACCACAAAAACCTATGAAAGATTTCTCACGGCTTTGCAGGACAAGGCTTTGAAGCTTACGGCGGCGAAGCCGGGAACGGTCTACGCGCTTGCGGGCAAGACTGCTTCTTCAATGGATAAACAGCCGCCCAAGCTTGAAATTCTCGCTCCCCTTGCGGACTACGATGATCTGAACGACTACTCCGTTGTTATACGCATGACTTACGGTGATACATCCTATCTTTTCACGGGAGACGCAGAAACCAAGGCGGAAAAGGACATACTTAATTCGGGGACTGATGTGAGCGCGGACGTGCTTAAAGCGGGTCACCACGGCAGCAGTACCTCCACAAGCGAGAAATTTCTGGAGGCGGTTTCGCCCGACATATGTGTTATCCAGTGCGGCACGGGAAACAGCTACGGACACCCTCACGCCGAGATACTGGAACGTCTTGAAGGCTTCGGCGTAAAGTGCTTCCGCAACGATATAAACGGAACAATAATAGTTTATTCCGACGGAGACGACATCTTCGTCGTACCCGAAAAGGAGCAGTAAGTATGCTTTTAGTGGATAGAATAGTCGAAAACACTGCCGTTATCGAGGACGGCGACAATCGTTTTGAAGTTCCCCGCTCGGAGATTGCTCCCGATGTTAAGGAGGGGGACGCTGTTCTGTTTGAGAACGGTGTGTACCGAAAAGACCAGTCCGCAACGGAAAAACGCAGGCAGGAAATACTAAAGCTGCAGGACAGCCTTTGGGAATAGCGGGGAGCCCCCGCGGGCAATGTCACCCCATTTGTAAAATGCTATAATGTTTACATTGCATAGCCCCCTCAAAGGGTATGCCCCACTCAGTGGGGCGGGAAAAATTGTTATAGAATATACTTTCCTATGTGAGGAAATCAATAAATTCTAAAGGAGATAAATAAAATGTCACCCGAACCTAACGCAAATCTTTTCAGCAGACTTAAAGAGATCATGCCCTCGCTTTCAAAGGGACACAGAAAGATCGCCGAATACATCACCGAATGCTACGACAAAGCCGCCTTTATGACCGCTTCAAAGCTTGGCAAGATCGTAGGTGTGAGCGAGTCCACGGTGGTGCGGTTTGCCACGGAGCTTGGCTTCGAGGGCTATCCCGAACTCCAGCGCGCCTTAAAGGAGTACACAAGCAACAAGCTTACCACCGCTCAGCGCGTGAACGTGATGAACGACCAGCTCAGCGGCGGCGACGTGTACGAACGCGTCCTCAACATGGACATGGACAAGATACGCAAGACCCTTGAAGAGGGCGACCGCGGCGAGTTCTACCGCACTGTGGACACCCTTTGTCAGGCGAAAAACATCTACGTCATAGGCGCGCGCTCGGCAGCGGTGCTGGCGAGATTTCTGTCCTTTTACTTCAACATGATGTTCGAGAACGTTAAGCTTGTACACACCACGTCCACAAGCGAAATGTTCGAGCAGATACTCAATATCGGCGAGGGGGATATCATGATCGGCATAAGCTTTCCGCGGTACTCAAAGCATACTGTGAAGGCCTTTCGGTACGCTTCCGAGCAGGGCGCAAAGGTAATCGCCATAACCGACAGCAAGGCTTCCCCGCTTGCGGAATATGCGGACAATATCCTGCTTGCGCGGAGCGACATGGTCTCCTTTGCGGATTCCCTTGTTGCCCCCATGAGCGTGATAAACGCGCTTATCGTTGCGGTGGGAATGAGAAAGAGCGACTATGTTGTGAACGGCTACGAGCGTCTCAACAGGATATTTGACGAGTACGAGGTGTACGAAAGCTCCGACGATCAGGACTACGACCTTACGCCGTCCCAGAAAAGCAAGTCGGAAAAGCTTCTTTAGGGTACAAAAAGGATAAAACTATGAATAGTAATTACTACGACTGCATTGTCATAGGCGGCGGAGCGGCGGGCGGGGAACGCCCCGCAGCGGCAGTCACCCCCGCAGTAAGATACAGCATACTTTGACTTTAATATGCCCCCTCAAGGGGGGCGGGTGAGTTATCGAAAGGAATTTTAAAATGTCACCTAAAAACGGATTTGACTGCATAATAATTGGCGGCGGAGCGGCGGGAATGATGTCCGCGGCAACGGCGGCGGGCAGGGGCAGGAACGTTTTGCTGCTTGAAAGAAACGACCGTCTGGGAAGAAAGCTTGCCATTACGGGCAAGGGCAGATGCAACGTTACAAACCAATGCACCGACGAGGAATTTTTTGCTAACATTCCCGTGGGCGGAAAGTTTCTTTATTCCGCTTACAGCAGCTTCAACTGTTACGACTGCATGGAATTTTTTGAGGGTCTCGGCGTACCGCTTAAAACCGAGCGTGGCAACCGTGTTTTTCCTGTCAGCGACAAGGCGGGGGACATTGTTTCCGCCCTTGAAAAGCTGTGCCTAAGGAACGGCGTAACGGTGCTTCACAAGCGGGTCTCGGAAGTCCTTGCGGAGGACGGCGTTATCGTGGGCGTTCGGTGCGGGGATACGGTCTTTAGTTCCGCGTCAGTGCTTGTTGCCACAGGAGGAAAGTCCTACCCTGTCACAGGCTCGGACGGCGACGGCTACAAATTTGCAAAGGCTCTGGGGCATACGGTCACAACATTAAAACCCTCACTTGTGCCGCTTGTCAGCGAGGAGGACTACTGCTCGGAAATGACGGGACTGTCCCTTAAAAACGTCAGCGTTACTGTGCAGGATACCGGGAAAAACAAGGTCATTTTCAAGGAGCAGGGAGAAATGCTCTTTACCCATTTCGGGGTGTCGGGGCCGCTAATTTTAAGCGCGTCCAGTCACATTCGGGACATGGAGCGGGGACGTTACAAAATTCTCATTGACATGAAGCCCGCTCTTGACGACACCGCTCTGGACAAGCGTATCCAGCGGGATTTTTCCGAAAATCCAAACAGAATTTTTGCGAATTCCCTTTCAAAGCTTCTGCCCTCAAAGATGATACCTGTTGTTGTGGAGCTGTCGGGTATCACTCCCGAAAAGCAGGTGAATTCCGTCACAAAAACGGAGCGGGCGGGACTTGTAAAACTGCTGAAAAACTTCCCCGTAACAGTGCGGGATTTCCGTCCGATAAGCGAAGCTATAATCACAAGCGGCGGCGTGAAGCTCTCCGAGGTGAACCCGAAAACTATGGAGTCCAAGCTGGTAGATGGACTTTTCTTTGCGGGGGAAGTCCTTGATATTGACGCCTACACGGGAGGATTTAATTTGCAGATAGCGTTTTGTACTGCGGCTGCGGCGGGGCAAAATATATAACCGAAAAATTTAAGAGGACGAGTTTATGAATCCAAACAGAAAAAAAGCTATTATAATTTATGTGGTCGTGACTTTTATTATTGTCGTCATTGCATTTGCTTTGCTGAATGCATCAAAAAGTGATCAAGGCGTTGAAAAGGTTGAGTATCTTGATAACGGCGAATATCTGGCGATATGTGATGAATACTGCCTTGACCCCGAAAAGATAAGACTTGACTATATATTTCTGGCAGGCGGAAATACATATGGGGCACGTATCTGGCTGGAGGACGAAAGTGTTCTTGAAAATATGAACGTTTTGTTTGACGGCGATATGCTTGCCGATGATAATTATTTTAATTTGGTGGAAAGCGGCGGCAAAGCCCGTATGTCCGACCAAATTCAAAGAGACGTTGCAAGACCGCAGTTATCGGATACTATAAAGGAAAAGCACGGCGGCGAGCCTGTCTACTGCTTTGTATACAGAGATGACAAAGGTATGTATTACATGGAAATGATGACATTGGCAACGGAAAATGAAGCAATATACAGAAAAAACGAGAAATGATTCGGAGGTAAAATTATGTCGGTAAACATAGCCATAGACGGTCCCGCAGGCGCGGGTAAAAGCACGATAGCAAAAGCCGCCGCAAAGGCGCTCGGGTACATTTACGTTGACACGGGAGCGCTGTACCGCGCCGTTGCCTACTACGTTCTGTCACAGGGCAAGGACGTTAAAAACGCGGAAGCAGTGGAAAAGCTTTTGCATGATATAGTCCCCGAACTGAAATACATCGGCGGCGTACAGCACGTTTTTGTAAACGGCGAGGACGTGTCCGACAAGATACGCACTCCCGAGGTCTCCATGGGTGCTTCTGCGGTGTCGGCTATACCGCGGGTCAGGGACTTCCTCTTTGATTTGCAGCAGAAGATTGCCGCCGAAAACAACGTTGTTATGGACGGTCGGGACATCGGCACGGTCGTCCTGCCCAACGCGGACGTGAAAATTTACCTTACCGCCTCCGCTGAGGAACGCGCAAGACGGCGGCACAAGGAGCTTATCGAAAAGGGCGAAACGGTCAGCTTTGAGGAAGTTCTTGCGGACGTGAACAAGCGTGACTACAACGATATGCACCGGGATATAGCTCCCCTGAAGCAAGCCGAGGACGCGGTTCTGTGCGACACCACAAACGTGGACTTGCAGGGCGCGGTCGATATGCTGATAAATATTATCAACGAGAAGCTGGAAAACCAAAGTCATTAAGGGAGGGCTAATATGAACGCTTTCGTAAGATACGTCACTATGGGCGTGTACAAGCTTTTTTACAACTTTCACATTGAGGGGGTAGAAAATATCCCGCAGGACAGGGCGCTGGTAATGGCTTCAAATCACCGCAGCTACGCCGATCCCGTTATCCTCACAATGCCCATGAAAAAGCCCGTTACATACATGGCCAAGGAGGAGCTTTTCAAGAACAGGCTGTTCGGCTGGTTCATCACAAAGCTGGGAGCTTTTCCCGTAAAGCGTGGCAGCGGCGATATGCAGATCATTGAGGATTCCGTTGCTATACTTAATTCGGGCAGACATCTTGTTATCTTTCCCGAGGGCACCCGCTCCAAGGACGGCAAAGTGGGCAAGGGCAAGACGGGTGTGGCTCTCATTGCCGCAAAATCGGGTGCGGACGTTCTCCCCTGTGGAATTGTTTTCGAGGGGGAAAAGCTGCACTTCCGCTCAAAGCTGACGCTGAGGTTCGGAAAGGTCATTCCCGCCGAGAAGATCGCCGTTGAGGACGCTTCCCCAAAGGCGCTGAAAGAAGTCAAAAAGCGCATAATGGGCGCTATCACCGAGCTTGTGGAGGGCGGCGAAGACAAGGAGGAGCCTGCGACAGATGAAAACTGAGATCGTTATGGCGGAAAAAGCGGGTTTTTGTTTTGGTGTTGACAGAGCGGTAAAAATCGTGTATAATGTATTGCATGAGGGCAAAAAAGTTGTTACCTACGGAGAAATGATCCATAACCGTGACTTTACCGAGGAGCTTGCCGCAAAGGGCGTTCGTATCGTCAACACGCCCGAGGAGCTTGCCGAGCTGACGGACGAGACCGTTGTCATACGTTCCCACGGCGTCAGCAGTGATATTTTTCGGCTGCTGGAGGAAAAAGGGATAGAGTATCGCGACGGCACCTGCCCGTTTGTGAGACGGATACAAAAGATAGTTGATGAGAAGTCCGCGGCGGGATACGACATAATTATCATGGGCGACGAGAACCATCCTGAGGTACGCGGTACGGCTTCTTATTGTCACAATATACCAAAAATATTGAAAGATAATACCGACCTTTATTGCTATTTAAAAAAATTTTATAAAAATTCTGAAAAAAAGGTTGCAATTGTTGCGCAAACAACGTATAATATAAGTATATGGGATAAGTGTACCCGAACGGCTGAGGAGATTTTTCCCGAAGCCGAGGTAATCAACACGGTGTGCAGCGCTACCGCCGACAGGCAGGAGGCTGCGGCGCGGCTGGCTGAAACCGCAGACCTTATGATCGTTGTGGGCGGGAAGCACAGTTCCAACACGGTAAAGCTCGCGGAGATCTGCGGGCAGTACTGCAAAGCCTGCGTTCACGTCGAAAACGCAGACGGATTGGATTTCCGTTATATCGGACATCTTATCAAAAATAATGTCCGCGAAAAATTTATCGCGGGCGTTACTGCCGGCGCTTCAACTCCGGCTTATATAATCAAGGAGGTTACAAACCAGATGAGTGAAAAATTGCAGAACATGGAAGAGGACTTTAACTTTGAGGAGGCTCTCGACGCGTCCTTCAAAAAAATATATACCGGTCAGAGGGTGAAAGGCTACATAACTGCCGTGAACGACGCGGAAGCTATTGTAGATGTGGGAACCAAGCACACAGGCTATGTTTCGCTTGACGAGCTGACAAACGACACTTCCCTTAAGCCTTCCGACGTGGTAAAGCCCGGCGACGAGGTTGAGCTTATCGTTATCAAGGTAAACGACGCCGAGGGTATTGTTACTCTTTCCAAGAAAAAGGTCGACGCTATGATCGGCTTCGACAAGATCGTTAAGGCTAAGGAGGAGGACGCTGTTCTCGAGGGTACGGTTTCGAGCGTTGTCAAGGGCGGCGTTATCATCTTCTACGAGGGCACAAGAGTGTTCATTCCCGCTTCTCAGGCTACTGCCCGCAGAGACGAGAAGCTCGAGAACCTTGTGAAGAAAACAGTTAAGTTCAAGATCATTGAGGTAAACGAGCAGAGAGGCAAGGCTGTAGGTTCTATCAGAGTTGTACTCAGCGCTGAAAAGGACGCTGCTAAGGCTAAATTCTGGGATACTGTTCAGATCGGCGACGTTTTCAAGGGCGAGGTAAAATCGCTGACAAGCTACGGCGCATTTGTTGATCTTGGCGGCATTGACGGTATGGTTCACATCTCCGAGCTTAGCTGGAATAGGATCAAGCACCCCTCTGAGGTCGTTCAGGTAGGCGACGTTATCGAGGTATTCGTTAAGGACCTTGACAAGGAGGCTGACAGAATTTCTCTCGGCTACAAGAAGGACGAGGATAATCCTTGGGTCAAGTTTGCCGAGGACTACAGCGTAGGCGACGTTGTAAAGGCTAAGGTAGTTTCCATCACACCTTTCGGTGCTTTTGCGCAGATCGTTCCCAATATCGATGGACTTATCCACATTTCCCAGCTTGCGGAAAACAGGGTAACAAACGTTAAGGACGTTCTTTCTATCGGCGACGAGGTAGAGGCTAAGATCACAGAGATCGACACCGAGAAAAAGAGGATCAGCATTTCGATCCGCGCTCTCCTTGAGGAGCGTGGCGGTGCAGCTGCTGAAGCTGACGAGGCTGCTGAATAATATTTGTGAATATTACAAAATCCCCCGAATTTTCGGGGGATTTTTGCGTATAGTATTCATATGGAAAAGGAAATTATCAGAACAAAGCTTGTTATTGTGGGCGCGGGTCCCGCGGGAATAACCGCGTCAATATATGCGGCAAGAGCGGAGCTTGACCCCGTGGTGCTGGAAAAAGGTCTGGTGGGAGGACAGGTCGCTCTCAGCAGTATTGTGGAAAATTATCCCGGCTATATGAGCATAACGGGAACGGAGCTTTCGGAGCATCTGAGAGCCCACGCGCAGGCGTTGGGAGTTCAAATAGACGAGTTCGACGTTATAGAGCGTGCGGAGCTTTCCGATGGCAAGAAAAGGATAATCACCGAAAGCAGGATATTCGAGCCCACGGCGGTAATCATTGCTACGGGAGCAGTCCCGAAGCCGCTGCTGGTGCGGAACGAATCCCGTTTCCGCGGAAAGGGAGTTCACTACTGCGCGCTGTGCGACGCTCCCGCCTACAAGGGAAAAACCGTCGGCGTGGTGGGCGGCGGAAGCGCTGCCATCGAGGAGGCACTGTACCTTTCCAATATTGCGGAAAAGGTGGTGATGATCCGCCGAAAGAGCAGCTTTCACGCGGAGAAAGCCATTCTCAGACGCGCGGAAAATACTCCCAATATCGAGATACTGTACAACACCGACCTGACAGACGTGGGAGGCAGCGGCGATTTTATGGAGTACGCTCTTGTCGCCGACACGCTTACTCACGAAGAGCGGAAGATACCTCTTTCGGCGGTGTTCGCCTATATCGGCAGCGTACCCCGTACCGAGCTTCTCCGCGGCAGCTTGGAGCTTGACCCGAACGGCTATATTGCTGCGGACGAGGACATGAAAACAAGCGTTGAGGGAGTTTTCGCCGCGGGGGACGTGCGTACAAAGAGGTACCGTCAGATAGTGACCGCCGTTTCGGACGGAGCGGTCGCCGCTCTGAATGCGGAAAAATATATCCTGCAAAATACGGCAGGATAACAAAAAAAAGGAGAATTTACAGTGATAAAGGTTTTTTCATCGGACAGCTGCGGATACTGCACAAAGCTTAAGGCTTACCTTGACAGCAGGCGGGTCAAGTACGACGTGATAGATGTAACGGAGTCCCGCGAAAACTATGACAAGCTTATCGGCGTTTCCGGACAGACAGGTATCCCCGTAACGGTTTTCGACAGCGGAGAGGTGGTTATCGGCTTCGACAAGCCCCAAATTGACAGATTGTTAAGCTAAAAATGCAAAAAGCGGAATGTGCAAAGCTTATCTGCACATTCCGCTTTAATATTAATATTATTTCTTTACCGTAATTCCATCGCGGACAAGCTTACCGTATAGTTTGTAGGTAGCCTTTCCTGAATTTTTCGCACAGTAAAGAGCGCTGTCACTGTTTACCATCAGCTTTTCGATATTATGGCTTCCCGACTCAATAACGTCGTAGGCAATTCCTGCGCTGGCGGTCATCATGGAAAATTCCTCGCGGCTTCTGTAGGCTCCGCAAAGAGTACCAAGCAGGTTTGCGGTACTGCTTTCAAGCTCGCTTTCGGAGCATATTCCGCTGATTACCACAAGGAACTCGTCTCCGCCGAGCCTTGCAATGAAGTCGTTGGGGAAGCATTTCTTTATCATTGCGGAGGTCTCGGTCAGGGCTTCGTCTCCTATTTGGTGTCCGAAAGTATCGTTTACCGATTTAAAGTTGTCAAGGTCGATCGTTATCAGTGAGAGCTGCGGTTCGTTCTTCACCAGTCTCAGATAGGAGAACAGGCTTCGTCTGTTGTGCAGACCTGTCAGGAAGTCTGTATTTGCGTTTTGCAGCGTCTGCTGTTCAAAGGCTCTTTCCAGCGTAACATCGCGGAAAACGTTGACTGTACCTATATTTTCGTTGAATACGTCAATGATGGGCTGCTCGTTAAATACGAGAGTTTTTGTCTCATCACCTGACGACTTTGTAATTTCAATATTTCCGTCGGCATTCATGGTATGCTCCGCGAGAGCTTTTTCTTTCCAGCTTTCAAAATTCTCTCCGATAATGCTGCCGTCCTCTGGGAAGTAGCTGCTGAACTTTGAATTGGTGCTGATAACAGAACCGTGTTTATCCGCAACTATAACGGCGTAGGGCATACTTTCCAGCACAACGTCAAGCTCGTTGTTGGTATTCTGTATATCGGTGATATCGCGTGCGATGCCGCAGGTGCCGAAAATATTTCCGTCCGAGTCGATAAGCGGGGACTTATAGGTCTTGAACTGGCGCATACCGCTCTTGGTCTTTACCTTTTCGTCGAACAGGCAGGTTTTCCGCGCTTCCACAACGATATCCTCGGATTCGAGGCATACATAGTCGCCCTGCTCGTACTCACTCTTGGGGATATCCCATATGTAGTAGTGACCCTTTTTATAGATCTGCTCCTTGGTTTTTTCCACTGCCTTGCAGAAGCTGTTGTTTACGATAAGGTGCGCGCCTTTGGAGTTCTTGAACCAGATAAGGTCAGGGACGCTGTCTATTGCGGTATTGAAGCATACCTCGTTCTTGTGGCTGTCGGCGCGGAACTTCATATTATCCATAAGGCGCTTGAAATTCAGCTTAAGGAGCTTTTCGGCAAGAGCCTCGTCCTTGGGCATTACCCACACCTCGCCCGCTTTTTCAAGCGTCTCGTCGCTCGGAGGGGCGTCGGCGGAAATAATCAGTACCGCATTTTCCGCGTTAAAGTCAGGGATATCTCCATTCAGTGCGGAGCAATCGACAATAACGGCGCATCCCGAAACGGCTGACGGGCTGAATTCCTCGGCACGGGAGCAGGTTTTGAGTTCAAACACGCTGTCCTCGGGCCGCGGAACACTGCTGAAAGCGGCTTCGATCTTTTTTTCCGGGCTTATGATACAAACGGCAAAACGATTAAAAAACATAGGCTGCACCTCGTTAAAATACAAATAAAAAGATATAGTTACTTAAAAATAATTATATACAAGATTTACAAAATATTCAAGAGTAATACTAAGTATTATTTGTTAATTATATATTAAT
>JAAVHL010000144.1 GCA_014799735.1 Ruminococcus sp. | reverse complement strand
GTATCTGTTTTCCGTTTTGTACGGATACTTTCTTTATCAGCGGCATAAATTTTCTCTTTCGGACGTTTTTCGCCGCATTTTTATCGGTCTTTATCACTGCTCAGAAAAGAGGTACAACGATTATGGAAAAAAGCACCGGCGGTCTTTTCGCCGCCCTTAAAGAGATAGGCATTGAGGTGGACAAAACGCTTTCGCGATTCGGGGACGATTCCTCCGAGATTTATGCCAAGTTTCTGAAGCGCTTCCCCGACGAGGACAGGATCACGCCGATCAAAGACGCGGTTTCCGAAAACGATCTTGAAAAGCTTTCCCAGACCGCACACAAGCTTAAGGGGGTCTCCGCAAACCTCGGAATGACCGCCCTTTCCGAAGCCGCCCGCACTCTTGAGCTTAAAGCCAAGAACGGCTCCGCGGAGGGCGCAGATGAGGATATAAAGCTTATTGAAAAGCTGAACAGAGAGATCTGCCGTATTATCAGTGAAAATACTTAACGGGAAGTTTTGCGGCTTTCCGTGCAAAAAGGACATAACGCCTGCCGCCGCTTTGCGGTATGCGTTATGTCCTTTGTTTTTTGCTGTTTGCCGCGGTCATATCTGCGCATCAAGGGTAAGTCCGTAGGACGGCAGAAATTCCCGAATGAACTCCTCAGCTTCGGGAAGCTCCATGTCGTGTACGGCTTTAAGGGTGCTCTGCTCCGCGTTGGCAAAATCCAGATTTCCCATGTTCCGCTCCTCAATGCACTTTATAAGCGCGGAAAGCTTGTCCGCAGCCTTTACAAGCTGCCAAAGCTCGCTTTCCTCCTCGGTTTTTCCCATCAGCGGACGGTAATATTCCCGCAGATCGTCGGGAAGATAACTCAGTATCTTCTCTCCCGCGATTTCCTCCACCCTGCCGTACTGCTGCTTTATCTCCTCGTTGTAGTACTTTACGGGCGTGGGCAGGTCGCCAGTGATTATTTCGGTAACGTCGTGGTACATTGCCAGAAGCGCAGCCCGTTCGGGATCGACGTTCCCGCCGAAGCGGACGTTCCTGTACAGCGCCAGAACATGGGCGATAAACGCCGTCTCCAGACTGTGCTCGCTTATGTTTTCGTTAACGGCGTTTCGCATAAGTCCCCAGCGGTTTATATACTTCATTCGTGAAATTATGGCAAAAAACTTTTTGCCTGCTGCGCCATTTCCCGTCTCATTTTCGGACACGCAAGACCGCCTCCTTTCGCTGTTTCGGGTCACTGCCTTATATGGATACCCTGTGACTCGATATAGTCCTCCATTTCCTCCTTGGCTTCCTCAGCCCATGAGGTCTGGTCGGGCATAAGATTGTGCTTGTCACCGTTTGTTTTTTCGGGGACGCGGGTGTCCTGCCCGTTCTGCTTGCTCTTATCTTCCATAAGCTAACTCCTTAAAATAAATCTTGCCGCCTGCTCTGTCATTTCGGATATTTCGGGAAGCTCCGCAATAGGCTGTATGCTCCTTATCAGGTCTGCAACATAAAGAACCGTTACCAGTATCATGCTCCATGACGTAATAAGAATTGGAAAGGTGCGCTTTTTATGATAGGCAGTATAGGCGGGCAGCTTCAGTCCTCCCGAGACTGCCTCCGAGACGAACACCACCAGTCCCACAATAAGAAAAACAGGCAGAGTTATCACAGTCAGCGCAAAGGACGCGTCCTCGTTAAAGTACTCCACAACAGTCGGTATCGAAGCTATGGTGTTTGCCGACATATGACATATTATCGACGGAATGATCGAACCCGTCCTTATTGTGATTATCGCCATGGGTATACCCAGCAGGAAGCCCAGCACGAACTGATAGGGATTTCCGTGCATAATGCCGAAAATAAACGCCGAGAAAAATATAGCGAACCTCTGGCTTATCTTGGCTGTGCAGCGCAGCACTATCCCTCTGTAGACAAGCTCTTCGCCTATGGGAGCAAGAATAATCGTTGCGATCACGTCCGCCGCGTAGACCGAGGGCTTATGCTCAAAGACGTAGTTCATTCCCGCGACCTCCAGACCCACCGAATAAAGTCCGCTGGACATGATAACGGTGCAGATCACCGATATCTGCTGAAGGAAAAGAACTATCATCACGTATTTTGCGATCTCTTTGCCGTTCAGCTTATCCGTTCTGAAAAGCTCCTTGGGATTGTAGCGGGACAGAGCGCAGTACCCGGCAAAAACAAGCATTGCGGTGAGTGCGGGAAAGCACCCGCCTACGATCGTGTCCGCAAGCGTGTAGATCGCCTGACCGTACTCGTTGTACTCCGTTTCGCCGCTGAAAGCTCTGTAGCCCGCATAGCAGAAAACGATTATAAGTATGTACAGCGCCAGCAGAGCCGCTCCCACAGCGTTGAAAGTGCGGCGTATTTCTTTTTTCTCGTCGGAGGTGGCTTCGTCGTCATAGTACATCTGAGGAGGAAGCTGTCCGTTGTTCAGACCGTTTGGCTGTCCGTAGTAATTCATATTATTTCTCCGATTTTTAAAGCTTAAAGGTAGCGTATTACCGCTGCGATCTTTCCGATTATCTCGCACTCGTCCACGATAATGGGATCCATAGTATCGTTTTCGGGCTGGAGGCGGTAGTGGCCGTTCTCCTTGTAGAACGTCTTGACGGTAGCCTCTTCTCCGTTTACCATAGCGGCGACGATCTCGCCGTTCCGGGCGGTGGAGCATTTTTCCACAACAACAATGTCACCGTCCAAAATAGCCGCGTTTATCATGCTTTCGCCGCGGACTTTAAGAGCGAAAAGCTCTCCCGTGTAGTTTTTCTGCTCGTGGAAATTGATGTAGTCCGTAATGTCCTCAACCGCGGTAATGGGCTGACCTGCCGTGATAGTACCCACCAAGGGTATCTTAACAGCACCCTTTCCCGCAAGCTTTATTGCGCGGTTGCAGCCGTCAACCTTTTCAAGGTATCCCTCCGAAACAAGGTTATTGACATACCTTGCCGCCGTGGAGGTGGAGCGTATGCCCAGAGCCGCGCATATCTCACGTATGGACGGAGCAAAGCCGTCCTCCATTCGCTCCTTGACGTACTCAAAAACCCGTTTTTCCTTGTCGTTCATTTAAACCATCCTTTCTGTGAATTTAGGCGATACCGCACAAAGATTGCGTGCGTATTTGCGCTTGTTCAATCAAAGATTGAACGTCAGATTTTTCGTCAGATTGTGCCAAAAATTCGCAAAAGCTTTAGCTTTTTGCATACTGGCGTATGTCAAAAAATTTTGGTGAAATGCTTTAGCATTTTTATGACGAAAAATATGCAAGCAAGACGTGCGCAAAGGCGTTAGCCGCTCTTTGTGCGGTGTTGCCTTTATTCCCTATCGGGAGTATTTCTCGTTCAGCAGTTCCAGTATTCTTCTTGCCGCCTTGTTAACGTCTCCGCAGCCGAGGGTAACTATCAGGTCGCCCTCCTCCGCGTTTTCGCAGACGTACTGCGACACAAGCTCTATGCTCTCGTCATGCTCCCTGTCGAAGCATACCGCGCCGTTTATTTTGTCCGCCAAAGCGGAGGCGGTTATTCCCGATGTGTTCACCTCTCTGCCGCCCATTATGGACGTAAGAACGACCTTGTCGGCAATGGAAAGCGCCTTTGCAAAGTCGTCAAGCAGAAGCTCCGTCCTTGAAAATGTAAAGGGCTGGTGTACCGCCCACACCCGCTTGAAGCCCAGCTTTACCGCCGATTCCAACGTTGCGGCGATCTCCGCAGGGTGGTGACCGTAATCGTCCACAACGGTAATGCCGCCCGCTTCGCCGTACTTTTCAAACCGTCTGCCCGCGCCCTTAAAACTTTCCAGACCCTTGGCTATTCCCTCGGGAGAAGCTCCAGCGTAGTCCGCAGCCGCGGCAGCAGCAACAGCGTTCACAATGTTATGCTCTCCGGGAACGTGCAGTACCGTTTTGCAGAACAGCTTTCCGTCCCGCATAATGTCAAAGGAGGTCTCCATGCCGCCGATGTGATTTATGTTGGCAGGATACCATTTGTTGCTTTCCGACCTGCCGAAGGTGATTATCCTGCTTTTGTCAAGACCCTCCACAGCCCGCATGGAATTTTCGTCGTCCCCGTTGATGATAACGGCGCTGTCGGCGTTCTCGCAGAAAGTTCGGAACGATCTGATTATATTGTCAAGATTTTTAAAATAGTCCAGATGATCCTCGTCAACGTTCAGCACCACCGCCGCCGAGGTTTTAAGATTTAGGAAATGATCCTGAAACTCGCAGGCTTCGCACACCATGATATCGCTTTTTCCCGCAATGCCGCTGCCGTGGATAAGGGGAAGCTTTCCGCCTATCACCGCGCTTATGTCAAGTCCCTGCATGACCAGTATCTGAGTTATCATGGAGGTAACGGTGGTCTTGCCGTGAGTGCCGCTTACGCATATGGTGTTTCCGAACTGCTCGGTAAGGATACCCAAAAGCTGGCTTCTTTCAAGCACCGTTGCTCCGCTGCTTTTGGCGGCGATAAGCTCGGGGTTGTCGGGCAGGATAGCCGCCGTGTGGACGATAAGATCGGCGTCCCCGATATTCTCCGCCCGCTGACCAAGGTACACGGGAATGCCCATACTGCGGACAGCCTGCAAGGTCTCCGTCTCGTTGTTGTCCGAGCCTGTCAGAAAATATCCCTTTGAGTGGAGTATCTGCGCCAGCGGATACATTCCGCTTCCGCCTATGCCGATAAAGTGGATATGTCGGCTGTTATTTATAATTTGTTTATCCAAAAATTACACCCCGCATATTTTTGTTTCAGAAAAAGTTAAAAAATTTTAAAAATAATCTGCTATACTATAGGATAGCGGCATACATATTATCGGCAAATTTTTATTTTTCATACTGAATATTTTACCATTAAATGTTTAATAATATGTTTGTAGTTAAGTATACCGCAAATGTCAATTATTAAGGAGGACGTTTCTAATGAACATCACAGACATTAAGATCAGGAAAATTATACCCGAGGGCAGACTCAGGGCAGTTATTTCCATCACCATCGACAATATGCTCGCCGTACACGACATCAAGGTCGTTCAGGGTGATGAAAGACTGTTCGTTGCAATGCCCAGCAGGAAGGATGAAAGCGGAATTTTCAGGGATATCGTTCACCCGATCTCTCCCGACGCCCGCAAGCTTGTTGAGGACGAGATCCTCGAAGCTTACACCCGCCATATAGAGCAGATGCAGGCAGAAGCAGAAGCAGAGGAAGCAGGTTTTTAAGGCGGGGAGTCCCCGCTGACATAATTGTCCCCACGGCATATTTGCTTCTTCAAAGCGATACCGCACTTGACTTTACCCGACCCGTACAAAGGTCGGGTAAAGTTTTTTATTTGCTTATTTGCCAAGTATCCTTGCCGCCTTGAGTACGGCGCACTGAGTTTTTGCGTCGGGAAGCTTTCCGTCCATGACCATTTGAACGGCGTCCTCAAGCTTTACCTTTATCACGTCAAGGAATTCGTCCTCGTCAAGGGACTGGGACTGATAGGTCAGACCCGTTGCAAGGTACATATGGATTTTCTCGGTGAGGTACGCAACGGAGGGATAGCACACGCCCAGATACTCAAACTTTTCGCATACCATGCCCGTCTCCTCACGAAGCTCTCTCAGACCCGCCTCCCGGTGATCTTCTCCGAACTCCAGCTTGCCTGCGGGAAGCTCGGTAAGAACCTCCTGAAAAGGATATCTGAACTGCTGTACCATAAGTATCTCGCCCTCGTCGGTAATGGGAACGACGCATACTCCGCCCGGGTGTACCACCAGCTCGCGGCTGACTACCTCGCCGTTTTCAAGCTCGGCTTGGTCTTTTTTTACGGTGATGATTTTTCCGTCGAAAATAAGCTCGGAGCTTACTGTTTTTTCAAAAAGATGCATATTAAAACCTCCGGTCAAAAATTGCACAACAAATGTTCTGTTTTTAACATTATAACACATTGCTTTCCGTTTAACAAGGGGTCGGGAGGTATTTTTTTATATTTTTTCACAAAAATTGCAAAATCTATTGTAAAGAAGCGGAAAAGCATTTATAATAAAAGTATATATCTAAAAATCAACAACGGAGGTTCGCTTTGAAAAATTCACAGATATCGCTGAAATTCAGCTTCAGAAATCTTCTCATAAACAAGGGGATATACCTTTTCGCGTTCTTTATCCCCATGATAGTATTGCTGGTGTCCTACTTTATTTTCGGCATCTATCCGTTCGGGGACGAGTCCGTGCTGGTGCTTGACCTGAGCGGTCAGTACGTTTACTACTACGAAAATCTGCGGGACGCTTTCTGGGGGAACGGCAGCTTCGTAAACAGCTGGAGCCGCAACCTTACGGGAGAAACAATGGGTATCTTCGCCTACTATCTGGCAAGTCCGTTCACCATTATCATAATGCTCCTGCCCCGCTCAATAATGACCACCTCCCTGCTTATCATGCAGATGTTAAAGGTCGGCTCGGCTTCGGTAACGTTCTGTATGTACCTGCGGAAGTCCAAAAACACCGCGCCCTATACCGCGCTTATTTTTTCAATCCTGTACAGCCTTATGGCGTACATGATAGTACAGCTTATGGATCCCATGTGGCTGGACGGTCTTATCTACCTGCCTATAATCTGTCTGGGAATAGAACGCCTTATCGAAAAGGGAGAATGGCTGCTGTTTATAATTCCCCTTGCGCTGATGTTTATAGCGAATTTCTACATCGGCTGGATGATCGCAATTTTCTGCTGTCTGTACTTTATCGCGTACTACTTTTTTATCGCAAAGGATACTCTTCCGTTCCATTTCAAGCATATGCTGCTGTCGGGCGTTAAATTCGCCTGCGGAGGAGTTATAGCCGCGGTCTGCGCGGCATGGCTGCTCATACCCCTTTACTACAGCCTCAGCCTCGGCAAATTTGAGTTCTCCGAACCAAGCTACGAAATGAAAACCCAGTTTGATTTTGCGGACTTTTTCATGAATATCCTTCCCAACGTTTACGACACCTGCCGTCCCGAGGGCTCGCCGGTCGTCTACTGCGGGGTAATAACAATACTGCTTATTCCGCTTTATTTCTTCAACAGCAACATCAAGCTCCGTCAGAAGATAGGCTTCGGACTTCTTACTCTGTCGGTGATACTGTCAATGTATATGTCCACTGTTGACCTCGTATGGCACGGCTTTCAGGTGCCCAACTGGCTGCCCTACAGATACTCGTTCACCATCAGCTTCCTTATGCTTGTCATGGCGGCGCAGGCTTTTGAACGCATCGAGGGGATAAGCTTCAAGGAAATAGGCGGGACGTTCTTCCTGCTTGCGGCATACGTTTTATATCTTGACAAGCAGAACCCCACCGTCTCAGCAAACGGCAAGGATATCGAAAAAATGAATATCCTTGCGACGGTATGGTTTACCATACTTATGGCAGGACTTTATGCGCTGATGCTGTACCTCCAGAAAAAGCACTACAAGGTAAAGCCCGTGCCGATTGCAATAGCGATACTTGTTATCGCGGAGATGACGGTAACGTCCTCCTATACCATGTACAAGATCGACAAGGACGTTGTGTACTCCAAATACAGTTCCTACAACAGATACATCACCCTCGGACGTAACACCGTGGAGAAGATATACGAAATGGACGACAGCCCCGTCTACAGGATAGAAAAGAATTTCCACCGCACCGTAAACGACCCTATGGCTTTCGGCTCCTTCGGACTTTCCCATTCAAGCTCCACCCTTAACGCCGCGCCCATACAGTTCCTGCGGAATTTAGGCTTTTCCTACGGCGGACACTACATCAAGTACAAGGGAGCCACTTATGTTACCGACGCGATATTCGGAATAAAATACGTTATGGAAAAGGGCAATGCCCCTCAGCCCGACGAGAACGGAATAACGCCTCCTCCCGACGTTGAGAAGTCAAAGCATTACGACAAGCTTGTGCTTGCAAACGGCGACAAAAAGGAGATAATGTACGTTTACGAAAACCCCTACGCTCTGCCCGTTGCATTCATGGCGGACGAGTCTATAGCAGACCTGAGCTTCGATTCATGGGAAAATCCCTTTGAAAACCAGAACAAGCTTCTGTCCGCGCTGCTGTCGGACGAGTACCGGGAGTTCTTCAAAAGGATAGAGGACTACGAGATCGTTCCCGAAAACGCAAAGCCCTCAACCTACGGAACTCACACAAAATACGTGCCGAGAATAGACGGCGAGAACTCCCATATTGAGTTTATCTTTGAAGCTCCCACGGACGATATGATCTATATGTATTTCCCCTCCCAGTACGAGCGGGAAGTAAACCTGTGGCTCAACAAGGATTTTGTGGACTACTACTACGAGGCGGGAAGAATGTGCATTCAGCCGCTTGGAAAATTTAACGCGGGGGACGAGCTTTCCTTTATCACCACCATTACCGAGAAAAAGAAAGAGGTTCTTTTCAAGGAGAATTATTTCTACTATCTTGACGAGGGAATGTTCCGCGAAGCTATAGACGAGCTTAAGCGTCAGCCCCTTGAGATAGAAAGCTTCAAGGAGGATCATCTCAAGGGTACGGTCACAGCCGAAGAGGACGGAATACTGTTCACCACAATTTCGTGGGAGCCCGGCTGGACTGTTCTTGTGGACGGCGTAAAGACCGAGCCTGTCAAGGTCGCAAACGACGCGCTGGTAGGCATTCCAATGAGCGCGGGAACTCATACCGTGGAAATGAAATTCTTCCCCAAGGGACTTGCTCTTGGACTTATAGTTTCCCCTATCGGAATACTTGCAGTCGTCCTGATAGGACTTTATGAACGCAAGAACAGAAAAGTCATGCTTAACAGGATTTATGAATAACAATTTACAAAGCTTTAAAGAGAGGAACTGATATTATGGCAAACAATTCAAACAGCGGCTACGAAACGATCTGGACTGATAAAAAGCGCACTCTTTTCGGACTTCCCCTTTCGTTCACAAGATATATTCTTACCGAGAAAAAATTCATTACCCGCAAGGGCTTTCTGTCCATTACCGAGGACGAGATAGAGCTTTACCGCGTTGTGGACAAAAGCCTGCGCCAGCCCTTCGGGCAGCGTATCTTCGGCTGCGGAACAGTTATCATCAACTGCCGCGACACGGATACTCCCGTGAAAGAGGTGACCTCAATCAAAAATCCGCGGGACTTCATGAACATCTTTGAAAAGCAGGTCGATATCCAGCGGGATAAATACCGCACCCGCGGCAGGGACATGATAGCGTCCGATATGCATATCGACTGCGACCACGACGAGGACTGATCCATGCTCGACTTTATCACCGAAAAAACCGACTGCTGGGACTATCTGAAAAGCACCGATCTCCCTGTGTTCATTTATGGCATGGGGGACGGGGCGTTAAAGATAATGCGTGTTTTCGAGCAGTACCGCATACCCCTTGCGGGCTTTTTCGCAAGCGACGAATTTGTCCGCGGGCATACCTTTCAGGGACATTTAGTCCATACGCTTTCACAAATTGAGGCTCTTATTGACGACTTTGTTATCGTCCTTGCATTTGCGGCGGGGTATCAAAGTCTTTACGACAGGATAAATGAAATCGCAAAGCGGCATATTCTCCTTGCTCCCGACGTTCCCGTCGCGGGGGAGGGCTTGTTTACTTATGCCTACTGTCAGGAAAACGCGGAGAAAATTCAGGCTGCCTATGATATGCTTGCGGACGAAAAGTCCCGTCAGACCTATGCGAACGTGCTTAATTTTAAAATAAGCGGCAAGATAGAATACTTAAACAAATGCACGTCCCCGAAAGAGGAGATTTACGGTGAAATTATCCCGCTCGGAAATGAAGAAATTTTTGCGGATTTGGGTGCTTATAACGGAGACACCGCCGCCGAATTTATTGAAGCCTGCGGAGAAAAATTCCGTCACATTTACGCCTTTGAGCCTAACCCTAAAAATTTCCGCAAGCTTACAAAAAATCTCCCCGAAAGCGAAAAAATTACCCTGTTCAACGCCGCGGCGGGACGGGAAAACGGCACTGTAAAAATCTCCGCAAACGAGGGGAGAATGTCCCGCGAAAACGGCTCGGGAAAGACGGTGGAGATACCCGTCCTTGCGGTAGACGAAGCCGTCCCCGAAAATGTTACAGTACTGAAGCTTGACGTTGAGGGCGGCGAGCGTGAGGCGTTATTGGGCGCACGCCGTCACATTGAAAACGGCGCGAAAATTCTCTGTTCCCTTTACCACCGAAACGAGGATATGTTTGAGCTTCCGCTGCTGATAAAAAGCATTAATCCCGAGCTGAAGCTTTACGTCAGACACCAGCTTTATATTCCCGCGTGGGAGACGAATTTGTACGCAGTACGCAAAGGAGAATAATTATGATAACCGAAACATTTGATAATAAATCAAAAGCAATAATTGAGCCGCGGATAAATGAAAATGCGCCCGCTGTTGACGCGTGCATTCTGACGTTTTCCGAGAAAATAGAAAAATTTGTGACAGAGAATTATGACTGCAAACAAATCGGCACATTCCGCTTTGCGACGGGAGATACCCCCGTCTATCAGATCGACTGTGCGGGAAAGAAAATTGCTTTCTATAAAACTTATGTGGGAGCCCCCGCCTGTGTTGGAACGGTTGAGGACAGTCTGTCGATAATAAAAACGAAAAAATATGTTGTATTCGGCGGGGCGGGCTGTCTGGACAAGGAAATAGCCCACGGGAAAGTAATGGTACCCACCGAAGCTTATCGGGACGAGGGCACGTCCTATCACTATATGCCTGCTTCCGATTATGTCACCGTAAAAAATTCCGATATCGTTGCGGATTTTATGCGTGAAAACGGTATCCCCTATGTTAAGGGAAAGACATGGACTATCGATTCGTTTTACAGAGAGACCGTAAATAATTTTGAAAAGCACAAGGCTGACGGCTGCATTTCGGTCGAAATGGAGTGCGCGGGCTTGCAGGCGATGTGCGATTTCAGGGGCTTGGAGCTGTACACGTTTTTTACAAGCGCAGACCTGCTGGACGCTCCCGAATGGGACAAGAGACATAAAGACGGAGAGATAAAGGGTACTCAGCACGACGCGGGACATTTTGATATTGCCCTTGAGCTTGCGGTCTATGCTGCGGAACGTTAATAACGGAGGAAATTATGAATGCTGTAAAAGTATTTGTATGTCTGCTTGCAGCGGTCGTTGCCGCAATACATTTCAGATATGTAAAAGCGGGAGAAACTGTGCCGGAAGAAACAACGGTTTCCGAAACGACAGCTGTAACTTTAAGCGAGGAAGAGCTTGACGCACTTGCAGAAAATATACCCGAAATTGTGTTTGTTATGTCTCATAATTATGATGATACAAACATTCTCGGCTGCTACATAACAAACACGGGTGAAATGAAGATGTACGATTTCAGGAACATTGCTCCCGATGAGATCTATGAAGTCCCCGATGTTTACGACAGGCTTGAAGAAGCGGTATGCTCCGAAATAGATTTCAAGCTGTATAGTAAGTATGAAAATGTGTTTACAGAAAAGGATTTAGTCATAATACCTGAAAATAAATTGATTGAATACTATAAGGAATTATTGCAGATAAACGGAACAGCTGTTAAGCGGGATTCCGGGGTCAGATATGATGATCCGGAATACCCGACCGGTCATTACAAATACTATGGAATAAAATATGATGAAAATAACGACCGGCAGTGTATTCTTTTATACGGAAACGGAGAAGGCTATAGTTACTATTACAATAAATTCGCGACTGAATTAAACTATAAAATTTATTTAGAAGCGTATGATAAATTCTGTGGTTTTCTTAGCGGGCGTTTGGTCTGAAAATTATAATGGAGGTACAGAATGTACTTGTATCATTATTACGACAAATCGGGAACACCGTTCCGAAATTTGTCGGAGCTTCCTGTCCCGGAAGCGAAAGCTGTCCTTGAAAAAATAAAAGCCGAGAAGCCCAATTCCCAAGGCGCGGAAAGACATGACAAATATGTTGAGTACAGACGGAACTGCGAGGAGATCCTGCGTACCGAATTTCTGAAAAAGGGCGGGAAAATTCTCCGCACACCGCCTCACTATATGGTGGTTGAGCATAGCCCATGGCTCAGTACTTGGTATGAGGACTGCGGCTTTGTGAAAATTCCCATTGAGGAATTTGACACAGCGACCCTTTCCTTTACATACGGCGATTCAATGCCCACATTCAGCAAGGCTGTAAACGACGGAAAGGAGTACCGTCAAAAGCTTTACACCTATGACGAGATACTGAAAATTATTAAAAAATACGGCTTGCCACAGGACTGGAACGACGACGGGAAACACGGTCCCGAAAGGTATGTCGAGGTTCACGTCTGGAGCGACGAGACGGTGGGGAAATACAGATAAGCTGGGAGGACTACCGGTGAAAGGGCATAGAATAATTTTAAATGATTTTCTTGAGCTTATAAAAAGAGAGGACATTACAAGTATACTTGACGCAGGGAGCGGAAGGACAAGTCTGTCTATAATTGTAAATTCATTTCCCAATACTCCTGTTGACGCGGTTGTATATCCGGGCGATATAAGAAAAATAAGCTCTATCAAAGAGATCGCCGAACACAACGAAAATATAAGCGTAGTTGAAAAAGATATATGCGGGGATACTGTTGCCAAGGCATATGATATAATTATAGCGCATTTACTTCTCGGCGAAGCCGCGAAGTTTGGAAACTCATTTGAAGCTCTGCTCGAAAAAGTAATCACAATGAAATATAAGTATTTAATTATAATAGATTACCTTGAAGACCCTGCTGTAAATGAAAATGGCATTATGAAAATGTGTGAAAAATATGATCTGATTGTTGTCCGCAAATCGTTATTTACTAATCAAGAACCTCAGGTTTTTGAGAATTTCACAGGAGTACATAATTTTGGATATTTGATAAAAAGATTATAAATGCGGTCAAATGCGGCTTTGAGCGGGGCTATAAAATAATTGTCCCGCAGCTTGCAAATACTACCTTTGACAACGGCTTTATGACCGCCGAAAAATGCTGTGACTATTACAATAATTTCATCTGGAACGGCAGATACGCGGAGTGTATTTCCGCTGACGATACAATTTTAAAAATGAAAGGACTTCAAAAATGAAACGTACCGAACTTAAAAAACTGCATGAAAATCCCGAAAGCTTTTCCGAAGCGGTTACAGTCTGCGGCTGGATAAAATCCCTCCGCACGGGCAAGGGGATAGCTTTTATTTCGATTTCCGACGGAAGCTGCTTTACCCCTGTTCAGATTGTAGCCGAAGCAGACAAGCTTGATAATTTTGAGGAAATTTCCAAGCTCAACACGGGCGCGGCGATAAGCGTTTCGGGACGTGTTATAGCCACTCCAAACGCCAAGCAGAAGTTTGAAATAAACGCCGATAAAATTGAGACAGAGGGAATTTCCTCTCCCGATTATCCCTTGCAGAAAAAAGCTCACGGACTTGAATATCTCCGCACAATTTCTCATCTGCGTATGCGTACAAACACCTTTCAGGCGGTGTTCAAAATACGCTCAGCGGCGGCGCAGGCTCTCCACAGATTTTTTGCGGAAAACGGCTTTGTGTACGCTCACACGCCGATAATTACCGCAAACGACTGCGAGGGCGCGGGAGAGATGTTCCGCGTTACTACGATCGACCCTGACGACGTCCCCAAAAATGACGAGGGTCGTGTGGACTATGCCGAGGACTTTTTCGGACAGCCCGCGTCCCTGACGGTTTCGGGTCAGCTTGAGGGCGAGTGCATGGCAATGGCGTTCGGAAAAATTTACACGTTCGGGCCAACATTCCGCGCGGAGAAATCCTACACTCCCAGACACGCCGCCGAGTTCTGGATGATAGAGCCCGAGATCGCTTTTGCCGACCTTGAGGACGACATGGAGCTTGCGGAAAATATGCTGAAATATGTTTTGAATGCGCTTCTGAAAGAGTGTCCCGCGGAGCTGGAATTCTGCAATAATTTTTACGACAAGGGACTGCTGGAAAGACTAAGGGCAGTGGCGTCTGCTGACTTTGCAAGATGTCCCTACACGGAGGCAATCAAAATTCTCGAAA
Source organism: Ruminococcus sp. (assembly GCA_014799735.1). Lineage (GTDB taxonomy): Bacteria > Bacillota > Clostridia > Oscillospirales > Ruminococcaceae > RGIG8773. Next base: position 18,836 of record JAAVHL010000144.1, on the reverse strand, counting down.
AGCACAAGGACGAGTTTGAATACCCTGTATTCTGGGGCTGCGATTTGCAGACGGAGCATGAACGTTATCTCACCGAAAAGGTATTCGGAAAGCCTGTTTTTGTCACTGATTATCCAAAGGAGATAAAGGCGTTCTATATGCGTCTTAATGATGACGGAAAGACCGTTGCGGCGGTTGACCTGCTTGTCCCCGGAGTGGGTGAGCTTATCGGCGGAAGTCAGCGTGAGGAACGTCTTGATATGCTGACCGAAAGAATGTCCGAGCTTGGCTTGTCTGCGGAGGATTACAGCTGGTATCTTGACCTGCGGCGTTACGGCGGAGCAAAGCACGCGGGCTTCGGCCTCGGCTTTGAGCGGCTGATAATGTACGTTACGGGCGTTTCAAATATCCGCGACGTTATACCGTTCCCGCGTACGGCAGGAAGCATTTACTAAATCAAAGCTTTATGAAAGGACTTGTTATTATGAACGAACTCAACGAAACCGTAAAAGTCAGAGACCTGCTTATCTATTTCGGAATTACTCTTGCTATCAGCGCGTTCATTAAGAAGCTAAGCAAAAGGGAGGACGGCAGCGTTTTTCTCCATGCTTTAAGCTTGACAATGGGCTGGCTTGTTGGTAAAGTTATCACGGGTTATATTGACGAAAATTCGGGAGACTGCCGATGAGAACCGAAATACCCAAAAATAATTCAGGCTTCGACTATGAAAAAATCCTCGGTGAATTCATTGATATGCTGAAAGAAAAACAGGGCGGAAATCTGCTGTTCGTTTACCTTTCGGGAAGCTATGCAAGAGGCGACGGCGGGAAAAATTCCGATTTGGATGTATTCTGTATTTTCGGCGAAATAAACGCAGGCGTTCTTTCGGACGTAGGCTTCTGCGCAAGGAATAATTCGGTATCATATGAAAGCGTTGAAATAAATTCTCAATGTATGTCTTTAGCGGAATTTAAAAGCGATGAATTCAACGCATGGTCGGAACGTTCCGTCCGCGCCCTTGACAGCGTTTTGCTTTACGGCGGGGACTTATGCGGCGAACCTGACAAAAGCGATATTGAGGCGATATATAAAAAATATATTGCGGAAATCATAATGAGTATCCGTCACTATATCTCTGTTGACGAGCCGAAAGAAAAGCTTACTCACGGAAAAATAAAGACGTACATTTTAAAGCCGCTTATGTTTGCGCTAAGGCTTGAGCTATACTGCAAAAAAAGATATTTTTCCATTGTCGAAAAAGGAACTGCTTGAAGCCTGCGACAATGACAAAAAATTTCTTGCCGAATATTTTTACGATAAAGAAAAATTTGATAAGGATATTTCGGAAAAACACAAAGGCGTTTTTGAAAAAATACATTCGGCGGTATGCTCAATGCTTTAGTACCGCCGCAGAACAGGGTGATATATATGATGACGATTCTCTATACGGTAGGCGACAAGCTTTATATCAATCTGACCAATAAGTGTCCCTGCAACTGCACGTTCTGTATCAGACAGAACGGCGAGGGCGCATACGGTTCGGACAGCCTTTGGCTCGACCGGGAGCCTACGGTGGACGAGGTTCTTGACGAGCTTGAAAAGTACGATATGTCACAGTTCAAGGAAGTTGTTTTCTGCGGCTACGGCGAGCCTATGGAGCGCGCCGAGGACGTGGGCTATATCGGACGTTACATCAAGGACAATTTTAAAATTCCCGTCCGTCTCAACACCAACGGTCTGGGAGACAAAATTTGGGGCGAACCTACTGCAAAGGTTCTGGAGGACGCGGTGGATATTGTTTCGGTTTCCCTTAACCAATGCTCTGCCGAAAAATACAACGAGGTTACACGTCCCAAGTGGGAGGACGCTTTCGACGCTATGATTTCCTTTGCGGCGGACTGCAAAAAGTACGTCCCCAAGGTAATGTTTACGGTGGTGGACGTTATTCCCATGGAGGATATAAGCCGCTGCAAGGCTCTTGCTATGTCGCTGGGGATAGAGCTTCGGGTACGCAAATATGACGAGTGAAATATTATGACTATAAATGAATATTTGGATTTGTACAAAACAGGTATAGAGGTTGGAATTATATCTGTTGACGAGCTTGAAGATTTTATATATAATGAAATAGAAAGGCTTGACAATGTGCCTTACTGTTATATTGATGTTCTCGACGCTGTTTCTAAAGGCGTTAATGAAGTTACGAAGCGTATAGGCGACTATTTTTTTGAATGCGGTTATACGCAGCAGACGGATAACGAATGTTTGATTGAACGTATTCTTGTTGGAAGAATTGCGGCAGAATACAAAAATGGAAAAGCGGACATGAAAACGACCGCTTATAAATTAAATAAACTTTCTTTATTTTATGATCCGATATGCCAAATGGGAAATATTTATTATATCTTTGAATCTGCCGAACATGGTTCATATTATACTATGGAAAACGTACAGGACGAGCTTGACGAAATTTTTGAAATGGCAGTTTATGAATACTTATAAAGGAGTACGCCTATGGACTATGTAAAATACATCAGGGAAAAGGTTGGACATTCCGAGATAATACTTAATTATGCGGGGTGTATCGTCCTGAACGAAGCGGGGGAAATTCTTCTGCAAAAGCGGCGTGACTGCGACGAGTGGGGTTTCCTCGGCGGCGTTGTGGAACTGGGAGAATCTCTTGAAGAAGTCGCCGTCCGTGAAGCCTTTGAGGAATCGGGATTGAGAGTTAAGGTGGACTCGCTTTTCGGGGTGTATTCAAAATATTTCAATGAATATCCGAACGGCGACAAGGTGCAGACAATTCTGACAATGTTTCTTGCTCACGCCGAGGGCGGAGAGGAAACAAAGCAGAACAGCGAGACTGTTGATTTGCAGTATTTTTCGCCCGATAAAGCTCCCGAACTTTTTATCGACCAGCACAGGGATATTTTGGCGGATTTTATTGACGGAAAGAAAAATGTGTACAGGTGATTTGATCATGAAAAATAATTTTGATATTCCCGAAAATGTGAAGAAAGAAATTGCCGCTCATGCCGAAAAATGCTGCGTTGAAAAGGTAATTCTTTTCGGCTCACGGGCAAGAGGAACAAACGGCGAACGCAGCGATATCGACCTTGCCGTATCCGGCGGGAACTTCGGAGATTTTTGTTTTGCAATGGACGAGCAGGTAAACACTCTGCTTATGTTTGACGTTGTGGACTTAGCTTCCTGCAAATCAGACGAGCTTATATCCGAAATTGAAAGAGACGGTGTTGTACTGTATGAAAAAGTATGAAAATTTCTGCAAGGCTTTTGTCAACCTGAAAAGCTGTCTGGAAATTTCACAGCCCTATTCCATTGCGGAGCAAACAGGCATTACGGGACTGTTTGCAATATGCTTTGAGCAGTCGTGGAAGCTCATGAAAGAAATACTCGAATATCACGGATATTTTACGCAGAAAACGGGCTCTCCCCGATTGATAATAAAATCCGCTTATCAGTGCGGAATGATAGATAACGAAAGCTGCTGGCTGGATATTCTCGAAGCGAGAAACACCCTTGCACACATCTATGACGAGGAACTGGCACTTGCTGTGATCAAAAAAATACTGTCGGAATATATTCCCGCTTTTGAGGAGTTAAAGAAAAGCATAGATGAAAATTGGCTGAACTCATAAAAATTTATTATAAAGGAGAACTCAAAAATGGCAAATGAATTTTACGCAAGAAAAGCAGACCACAAGGGTATCGAAGCGGTGGAGCTTGCCGCGGGAGGCTATTATGCTGTAGTCGCTCCGCAGATCGGCAGCAATGTCCTGAGACTGCGGAACAACGAACTGGGCATGGAGGTTTTCCGCTACAGCGACGACGTGAGCATTGCGGAAATTATGAACTCCACCGAGGTGTGGGGACTTCCCACACTGTACCTGCCAAACCGTTTTGACGGCGGCTTGCTGAAAACCTCCGACGCCGAGTATCATCTCCCCGTGAACGAGGGCAAGTTCGGCAACCACCTCCACGGCTTTTTGCAGAAGCGCGCACACAAAATAAAGGCTCTTGCCGCCGAGGACGGAAAGGCTTATGTTACAACAGAATATGTTTACGACGAAAACGACTTTTTCTTCACCTGTTTCCCCATAAAATTTACCGCGGAAATTACTATCGAGCTTTCCGAAAAAGGCATGAAGCACACTATCTCCCTGACGAATAATTCCGACAAGATGATGCCTATTTCTATCGCAACGCACACCACAATCAACGCTCCTTTTGTTGACGGCGGCAAATTGGAAAATATCCGTCTGCAAGTCCCCGCGGTAAAGAAGATCAATTTCAACAAGCGCAGATGGCTTCCCGACGGCACAGTGTCGGAGCTTGGCAAGTACGACAAGGAGTACATAAAGGGCAAAGTCCCCGTACTGAAAAATATCTGCAACGATATGTACTTCGGCGGAACGCTCAAGCTTGACGGCGAGGATTTCCACGGCTGTGTTATGACCGATACCGAAAGCGGCAAAAGACTTTGCTATGAGGCTGACGATCTCTATAAGTTCTGGATAGTATGGAACGACAAGGGCTTCAAGAATTATTTCTGTCCCGAGCCTATGACAGCGCAGGTAAACGCTCCCAACCTTGATATTCCAAGAGAGGAAAGCGGCTATGCTGAGATCGCTCCCAATGAGAATTACACGGTTTCCCAGAGGTTCTTTACTAAGGCTTGACCCTGCCCGAAAGGAGACTGCCTATGAAAAAATACGAATATGTTAAGCTGCACATAGGGAAATTTGTTGGAGCAGGGTCCAAGGAGCATCGGCAGATTATTGACGAATATGCCGAAAAGGGTTACCGCTATGCGGGCTATATCCCAACCGATATTACAGATTACGGAAAGATAAAGGAAATGGATCTGATCTTTGAGAAAGACAAATGATATCCTTTACACCAAACGCACAAGGAGGGTACTTATGAAACTGATGTTTGCGTCCGATATCCACGGAGATGCGGACTGCTGCGAACAAATGCTGAAACGCTTCGATGAGGAAAAAGCGGACAAGCTTTTCCTGCTGGGGGATATTTTGTACCACGGTCCGAGGAACGACCTGCCGAACGGCTACGCGCCGAAAAAGGTCATCGAAATGCTGAACGAACGTCGTGAAAGCCTGCTCTGCGTCCGCGGCAACTGCGACACCGAGGTTGACCAGATGGTGCTGACGTTCCCCATTATGGCGGACTACGCCATGCTCTGGCTGGACGGCAGGACGGTCTTTCTCACCCACGGACACCTGTACAACACCGAAAATCCGCCCGCACTTTCCCGCGGAGATATCCTTCTCCACGGACACACCCACATTCAGACCTTTGACGACAGCAGGGACTATATCTACATGAACCCGGGTTCGGTGTCTCTTCCCAAGGAGGGCAACCCCAAGACCTATATGGTGTACGAAAACGGCGTGTTCACTATCCGCACCCTTGACGGCGCAGATGTGAATTGTTACAGGCTATAGACAATTTGTTACTGGATTGTCACTATTTGTCACCGTATTGTTCTCGATATTTTCTTGACATTATTTAAATTTAGTGTTAGAATAAGTTTACAACATAAAATAAATTCTGAAAGAAACGGAGGAATTCAATATGAAAAAAACCTTTAAATCACTGCTCAGCATTTTCTTAGCAGTATTTATGGTCGTATCACTCATGGCTGTTCCGTCAAGCGCGGCGGCAAAGCTCAGCAAAACGTCCGTTACCGTTACAAAGGGTTATCAGACTACTCTTACGGTTTCAGGCGCTTCAAGCGTAACATGGTCCACAGGCGACAAGTCCATCGCTACTGTGTCAAATGGCAAGGTAGTCGGCAAGGCTCCCGGCACTACATATGTGTATGCCAAGACAGGCAGCACTACTCTCAAGTGCAAGGTAACAGTTGTTGCGGCTAAGATCACCGCCAACACCTCTGAGGTAGACCTTGACGCAGCGGGCGATTCGCAGATCGTTACGCTGACCGTAAAGGGCTCCCACAGCGGACTTACCGTGGGCAGCACCAACAAGAACGTTGCTTCCGCTTCATGGGTAAAGCCCGTTGAATGGGACGGCAACAAGATCAAGGTCAAGATCACCGCAAAGGGCAAGGGTACCGCAAGAATCAAGGTTTACCTTAAAAAGTATCCCTCAACCTGCTACAAGTACATTGACGTAAATGTTGGCGACAGCCTTTACGAGGAGGACGATCCCGACACAAGCACAACCAATTCAGGCATTGTTCCCCTTTCTCAGAGCGTAAGCGTAAATGCAAACGCTACCGCTACTCTTCAGGTTTACAGTGCCGACATTAAGAACCTGAACTTCTCTGTAAACAATTCCAAGATCGCTACCGTAACTGCGGGCACAACTTCCGGAAATTACAAGAATTTCACTGTTAAGGGCGTTTCCGCAGGTACAACTACTGTAAGATTCTACGACAAGAACAATACCAAGAAGTATGTTGACGTGCCTATTACCGTTGCCAACAATCTTGCGTATTATGAGCTGTACCCCACAAGACCTACATCTCTGCTGGCTTCGACGGATAAGATCCTTAACTTCACAACAAGCAGCTACACAACTTATTATATGCTTGTTCCCGCAAACTACGATCCCGCTTATGCCAACACTGCTGCAGCTCAGAAGCTCAACAAGTTCACATATTACGAGATCTACACGACACTTCCTTCAAGGATCGCGTCTAACGATACCTATAATGAGTTTACTCACTCGAACTACTCTTATAATTACGGAAAGAGATATGTACTGCTTCCCGCAAATTATGACAAGGTAAAGCTCAATACTGCTATTGCTAAGTACAATAACATATATGAGTACTACACCGTTTATAACGAGAGACCTTCCACCAGCCAGAGTGCATGGGACGATGTAAAGACATGGACTGTTATTGATTCCTCCACAGGCAAGTCGGTAACAAGATATATGCTTGTTCCCTACAACTACGATCAGGACAGAGCTGACAAGATCATCAGCGATGACATGGGCTCAGGCAGCGTTTACACCTACTATAGTATCTACAGCACATATCCCAATATAAACACTCAGACCGACAACGTTGTTGCATACACCAAGAACGGTTCATGGAGATACATGGTCGTTCCCAAGACAGGCGCTGACATTCTTAAGAGAAATGAAGCGATCAAGAACGATACAGGCGTTTATGAGCCGTATGTAATGTATGAGACTTCTCCTACAGCCGATTCTGCAAAGGGCGAATATGTTCTGACTTCGCAGTACGGAAGCAAGTGGATCTATGTTCTCTGCACTTACGATCGCAGTTCTACCCAGCACCAGCTGGCTTGGGCAAATATCAGCACTGCTGCACCGACAGGAAACTGATCCTATGGCCCTCGCTTAAAAGCTTATCCCCGCTGTGCCTTAGTACAGCGGGGATAATTTCGTATAAATCAGACCAGAAACAGTAAAGCAGCGGTCGGGAAACCTTTTCCGACCGCTGCTGTTTTTTTACTTTTTGGGGAAAGCCGTTCCGCCGTTCTGGATAGTCTGCTGAGGGGGAATGTTCTGTGCGGGAAGCGTCTTGATAGCCTGACGGGTCTTTCTTATGTCCGCAAGATTTGCCTGCAAGCATTCCTCAGAGCGTACGAGAACGTCGTCAATATATTTATTGGCAACATTTTTAATTTCCTTTGCCTTGCCCTGCGCCTGATTGAGAATATCGGCTGCCCTTGCCTTGGCCGCCTTGGTTATCTCGTCGTTGGACACAATAACCTTTGCCCTGTCCTCGGCGCGGCGTATAATGGCGTCGGCTTCTTTTGTGGCATCGCTCATAATGGACTGGCGGTCACGCACGATAAGCTTTGCCTGCTTTATTTCCTGCGGAAGATTGAGCCTGATCTCGTTTATGTAATCCCGCATCTGGTCGCAGTCGATAATGGATTTTTTTACCGAAAACGGAACTGACGCAGCGCTGTCGAGCAGGTCGTCCATCATATCAAGAATATCGTCAATAATCATATTTTACCATCCTTTCAGTAAAAGGGCTACTTCATTTCGTCCGGTTTTTTCCAGAGACGGGCTTTAATGTCCTCAAGAATGCACTGGGGTACAAAGTGGCTGATATCTCCGCCGAAAGCGGCTATCTGCTTTACAACGCTTGAAGACAGGTACATATTTTCCGCGCTTGTGGTGAGAAAGACCGTTTCCGCGCCGTCATAGAGCATCTTGTTAGCCAAAGCCATCTGGAACTCATATTCAAAGTCGGAGACCGCCCTGAGACCCTTTATGATCGCGCAGGCGTTCACGCTTTTGACGTAATCAGCAAGCAGTCCGTCCCAGATGTCTATGACCACATTGTCGATGTTTGCCGTGACCTTTTCAATCATTTTAACACGCTCAACGGCGGTAAAGCTTGGGTTCTTGACCGCATTTACCGATACCAGCACAATAACCTTGTCGAAAAGCTGAGAGGCGCGCTTAATGATGTCCCTGTGTCCGAATGTGACCGGGTCAAAGCTTCCCGGACAAACCGCTACTCTTCTGTTGCTCATTCCAATTCTTCCTCATTTCCGCGCTGTCTGTATAGCGTGACTTCCGTCTTGCCGTATCTGTAGGTTTTGCTTTTCACGAGCTCTCCGAAGCTTTCGGGAAGCTCCAGTCCCTTTTCGTGCTCACACACTGCAATGCCCCTGTCAGACATATGACCGCACAGCAGCGGCATTACCTTTTCAATGAGCCCCTTTTTGTATGGCGGGTCAATAAAAGCAATATCGAAAGCTTGTCTGCACATTCTGAGGTACTGTTCCGCGTCGGAGTTCATAACTGTTGATTCGTTCTTGAAGCCCGCAGCGGCGATATTTTCCTTAGCGGTCTCAACCGAAACGCGGGAACTGTCCACAAAAACGCAGGATTTAGCTCCGCGTGAAAGCGCCTCTATTCCCAGCTGACCCGAACCTGCGAACAGATCGAGCACAGCCGAGCCTGCAAGATCGAACTGTACAACAGAAAAAACGGCCTCCTTGACTTTATCGGCAGTAGGACGCACGTCCAGTCCCGCCGGGGCGGAAAGCCGTCTGCCTCTTGCAGAGCCGGTTATAACACGCATGGCAAAAATCCTTCCTAAAAAACTTCCTGTAAATATTTATTATACATTATTTTGCCCGATTTGTAAAGGCATATTGTAAATATTAAATGTTAATTTTTTCTAAAGCAAAAGTCCGCAGCGCTCCATTGAAGTTCTGCGGACTTAAAAAGATCCTAAACTGAAAGTACAAAAGCTTTACACTTGGAAAATCGCGATCCTGTCGCGGAGAGTCGTAGCCTGAGCGTTCAGCTCCTCGCAGCTTGCGGCGCTTTCCTGAGCGGTAGCGCTGTTCATGGAAATAACCTCTGAAATACTGTCGATCTCCGACTTGATAAGCTGTACGGACTCCGCCTGCTTGGTCGTCTGATTTGCAATGCTTTCGATAAGGTTGTTGGTCTCGTTGGTGATCTCGATAACCTGCGCCATAGCGTCGGCAGTGCTGTGAGCAATCTCGGAGCCGTTGTTTACAGCCTCGATACAGCTTCCGATAAGTACGGACGTATTGCTTGCAGCCTCCGCAGACTTGTTTGCAAGATTGCGCACCTCGTCCGCAACAACGGCAAAGCCCTTGCCCGCCGCGCCCGCACGTGCAGCCTCAACGGCGGCATTAAGCGCAAGAATGTTGGTCTGGAAAGCAATATCCTCGATAGCTTTGATGATCTTGCTGATCTCGGCGGCGCTGTTTTCGATATTTGTCATAGCCGAAAGCATATGCTCTATCTGCTCGTTCTGACTGTTTACCATGTCGATCGAGTTGTTGGAAAGAGCCTTTGCTTTCTCGGCGTTCTGAGCGTTAAGCTGAATATTCTGGGTGATCTCCGCAACGGATACGGACAGCTCTTCCGATGACGACGCCTGACGGGTAGTACCGTCCGCAAGGCTGGCGGAGCCGTTTGCGATCATAGTTGAGCCGCTGTAGACCTCGTCCGCGGAGGCATTGATGCCCTCCACAACGTTGTGCATCTGCTTTTTCAGTATCTTGTTCGATTCGGCAATTCCCGCAAAGTCGCCCTTATACTCTATATCCGAGTAGTAGCTGAAGTTACCCTTCGACATTTCCTTCATCATCATTGCGATATCGGTAACGTAAACATTAAGTATGGAAACAGCCGTAGAAATCGACTGAGCAACGTCGCCGATCTCGTTGTCCCTAAGCTGCTTGGTAATACCGCTGTTGTTGCTGAGATTTCCCTGCTCCAGCTGGCGTGCCATTTCTTTAATGGTGTTTACGGGAGTAACGATCTGCTTGTTTACAAAGACAGTAACGCCTGCTACAGCAATACCCATCATTATAAGACCGACAACAATTCCGAGAAAGACGGCGCTGTTTCTGCTTTTAATAACGCTGTCCATAGGATAACCCGTAAAGAACGCGCCCTTTATGACCCCGTATTCGTCAATGATAGGGGCATAGGTAGTCATATAAGTATCACCGAAGAGCTTGGTTTGCTGCTGATAGGTCTCGCCGTTGACAACGACCTTTTGGTATATATTGTCGTTCATAGTCGTTCCGACAGCTCTCTGACCGTCCTCGCCGATGAAAGTGGTGGATATACGGAGGTTGTCGCTGAAGATCGTAGCCTGGCTTTCGGTCTGTTCATGCAGCTCGTCTACCGCGGCGGGATCACTGTAGGAATATCCCACAATAGCGGTAATGCCATTATTCTTGGCGACAGCGCGGTAATAAAGCGATATCTCGCTGTCGGTGGAAAGACCGTTTTTCGCCGAGCCGATTGCATTGAACACGCCCTCGGAGGAGAGCTGGCAGTTATCCGTTTTCATTGTTATAATACCGTCGCTGTTAAGGAAAAGAGCAAAAATACCGTTGGATTTACTGATATTGTTCCATGTATTCTGTACTGCAGCAGTGTCACCGCTTTCCACAGCGTTTACAAAGCTATCCTCCTGAACGAGCAGATTGGCGATCATTTCCGCCTCGGAGTTTTTTGAAGCGACCGTATAGCTCAGTATATTAGTTGAAATCTGTGCCGATTCCTTCAGATTTTCTATTTGAGCCTTTGAGAATACAGCGCACAGCAAAACTATAACAGTTGTCATAGCAAGAATAAGTATAAAAAATACAGCAGCAAGTGTTGATTTACCGATTCTGGACATAAAATAATGTTCCTTTCATAAAAATCCGCAATGCGGTTTCTGCACATCGCCGTTTGGTTACCCGTATACTATTATACATTTTTTTAGCTTTTTTGTCAATAAAAACTTTACAGATAATCCCACAGTCAAAGACAAATTTTGCGGCGGTGATTTATAAAAAATGCACAAATTCTGTGCAGTATGGAAATATTTTTGTTCCGAATTCTGCGGCAGGGGTAAAAATATCGGGAACGTCCACGCGGAACGTTCCCGAAAAATGCATTGATAATTAATGACGGTATGCTTATTTGCCTACATATTCGCCGTTTTCGATAACGGCAACCATAGCGGACTTGTTGGGCTCGCCGTCTACAGTAAAGCTCATGGAGCCTGTTGCGCCGTCAACGGAGATCTTTGTCATAGCGTCGATGAGAGCCTCGTTGGAAACGTCGCCGCCTGTTGTTTCAAGCAGAGCCTTGATAACGTATACTCCGTCGTAAGCGTCGGCAGCAAACTGGTCGGGAGTTGCGTTGTAAGCCTTGTTATAGGCATCAACAAAAGCTGTTACCTTGGGGTTGGAGCTGTTTGCAACGAAAGGCGTAAGGAATATTGCGCCCTCGATGTTTGCGGTATTGCCGCCCAGCTGGTTGATAACGCCGTCCCAGCCGTCGCAGCCGAAGTAAGGAAGCTCAACGCCTACAGTTGCAGCCTGCTCGGAGATGTAGCCTACCTCTGTGTAGTAGATGGGCAGGAACAGGCAGTCAGCGCCGGAGGATTTGATCTTTGTAAGCTGGGTCTTGAAGTCAACGTCGCCGCCTGTGAAGCTTTCGTCGGCCGCAATTGTCAGACCGAGAGTGCTTGCCTGCTCAACGAACGCGTCGTGGATACCCTTGCTGTAGTCGGAAGCTACGTCGTAAATGATAGCGGGGCTCTTGAGACCCTGCTCGGAAATATACTGTGCCATCAGCTTGCCCTGAAGCGGGTCTGTGAAGCAGATACGGAAGCTGTTGGGGTTCTTTGTGCAGTCCATAGCCGAGCCTGAGGGAGTGATCTGGAGAATGCCGTCGTTAACGGATTCCTCGGATACCGCGATGCTGCATCCGCTTGTTACGGCGCCGAGAATAGCGTTTACCTTAGAGTCCATAAGCTTGTTGTAAGCGGAAACGGATTTTTCCTCGTTGCACTCGTCGTCCTCGAAGAGAAGCTCGAGCGTCATTCCGTTTACGCCGCCCGCAGCGTTGATCTCGTCAACGGCAACCTGCGCGCCCTGCTTAACGGAAATTCCGTAGGAAGCAGCGTCGCCTGTAAGAGGGCCGATACCGCCGATCTTGAATGTGCCGCCTGCGGAAGAAGCCTCTCCGCCGTCTGCGCTGCTGTTGCCGCTGTTGCCGCCGTCCTGAGCGTCGCCGCCGTCGGAAGAACAGCCAGCAAAGAAAGGCACTGTCATAAAGCCCGCGAGAGCCAATGCAAGAATTTTCTTTGATACTTTCATTTTGTTGACCTCCAAAAATTATTTTTGTGTTTTACATAGATTATAATACTTTTTATTTTAAAAAATGTCAATGGGGAAACATGACATAATTTACAGAAAAATCGACCTTTGTTTGGTAGGTTTCCACATATTTAAAATTCTTTGTAAACAATGTGTGATTACGGTGTAATGATTTTTCATAAAATAAATTATTCATTTTCGGCTTCACCTCTGTACCCGCCTGCTGAGGGCGTTTGTGAAAATTTACACAATATTGATTTTTAAAATTTGGGAAATTTGGTTGTAATTTCATAAAAGTTGTGCTATAATGTTTCATGATAGTATTTGCACCTATTATGCATTTATTCTCGGAAAGGATCGTATACAAATGATAGAAAAAATCAACCTTTCGGGCACTTCATGGAGCTTTGCGCTCCGCACCAAGGAGGAGGGTATGCCGAATATCGCGGGTCTTGGCTTTGAAGATACGGCGGTGCTGCCCTCAACCGTTCAGCAGGAGAAAAAGCCTCCCGTCACCGACGAGAGAAGCGACGGCTTTCTTACCGACCCCTACCGCTTCGAGGGCTACGCGGTCTACGGCAGGACGGTGAACGTCTCCCCCAAAAAGCCTGACAGCGACGTTTTTCTCGTTCTGGAACGCACCCGAACCTCCCACGTATGGGTAAACGGCAAAAGCGCGGGAACTAAAAACAGCCTCTGCACCGCTCACCGCTATGACATTACAAAGCTCGTCCAAAGCGGCGAAAACAACATTATAATAGTAATAGACAACGTTTCCTGCCCCGTCCCCGGAGGACACATGACCTCTCAGGACACTCAGACCAACTGGCTTGGCATTACGGGTGATATCTTTATCGAGTTCAGAAATCCCCTGCGCTTTGAGAATGTAAGGATCGTCCCCGATGTAAAGTCCGAGACCGTTACAGTAAGCGGAACTATTATCGGCGGGGACAGCATTTCTCTTACCGCGGAGGTAACGGGCTTCAAACCGAAAACCGTTACGGTTACGGCGGAAAACCCCTCCTTTGTGTACGAAATGCCAAAGGCGGAGCAGTGGAGCGAACACAATCCCGTCCCATATACAATGACCCTTACTGCCGACGGCGACACTGTGAAAATTCCTTTCGGTATGCGGAATTTTGAGACACGCGGCACGGACTTCCTGCTCAACGGCGAAAGGATACACCTGCGCGGCAAGCACGACGGCATGATATTCCCCATGACGGGAGCGGCTCCCACCGATACGGAGGGCTGGCTCACCGTTATGAAAACCGCCAAGGAGCACGGCATAAACCACTACCGCTTCCATACCTGCTGTCCGCCCGACGCGGCTTTCAGGGCGGCAGACCGTCTGGGCATCTACATGGAACCCGAGCTTCCTTTCTGGGGCACTGTCGAGGACGAGATCACCGAGGGTCAGCAGTACCTTATCGACGAGGGCTTCCGTATCCTTGACGAATTTGCAAATCACCCCTCTTTCTTTGCAATGTCGCTGGGCAACGAGCTTTGGGGCAGCAAGGAGCGTCTGGACGCGATCTTAGGCGGCTACAAGAAGCACGACCCTCGTCCGCTTTACACACAGGGATCGAACAACTTCCAGTTCTGGCCCTGCGTTCTGGACAACGATGATTTTTTTGTTGGAGTGCGCTTTTCAAGGGATAGACTTTTCCGCGGCTCTTACGCAATGTGCGACGCGCCCTTGGGACATATTCAGACCGATGCGCCAAACTCCGACTATACATACGACGAGCATATCCGTCCCGCCTCGGTAAACTCCGAGCAGGGAAGCGGCGGTACTATCGAGATACAGTACGGCACGGGCGTCAAGACCGTTTCGGTGGGCGACAGCGGAGAGTTTCTGCCTGTTGTTCCCGTGGTAAGCCACGAAGTCGGACAGTACTTTATGTACCCCGACTACGGCGAGATACGGAAGTACACAGGCGTGCTAAAACCCTACAATTTAGAGATATTCCGCGAACGTCTTGAAAACGCGGGTCTGGGAAAGCTTGCGGACAAATATTTCCGCGCTTCGGGACGCTTTGCCGCGGAGTGCTACAAAAACGAGATAGAGACCGCTCTGCGCTCAAAGGAGCTTTCGGGCTTCCAGCTTTTAGACATTCAGGACTTTTCGGGACAGGGTACTGCTCTTGTGGGAGTTCTCAACGCCTTTATGGAAAGCAAGGGCGTTATCACCTCCGTGGAGTGGAGAAGCTTTTGTTCCGACAGGGTAATTTTAGGCTGCCTGCCGAAATTTGTTTTTGCGGCGGGAGAAAAGGTCTCCATGCCAGTAAAGCTTTATCAGTACGCGGCAAAAGCCGACACCGACCCCACCGCGGAGATACGTCTCTCCTGCGGCGGCGATATAGTTTCGGAATACTCGGTATCCGCAAAGGGCAGCTTCAGGTGCGGACTTTTCGACCTTGGCACGGCAGAAATAGGGCTGCCTGAGTGCGACAAGCCGCAAAAGGTCACGCTCACTATAAATATCAGGGATATATCCAACAAGTACATTCTTTGGGTGTACCCGAACGCTGAGGTGTCCGCTCACGAAAATGTGCTGACAACAAGCAACTGGAAAGCCGCAAAGGCCGCTCTTGCCGAGGGCGGACGGGTGCTGTTCCTGCCGGCGGGACTTGACGATACCAACTCGGTAGAGGGTACATACTGCACAGACTTCTGGAATTACCCAATGTTCCGTTCCATATCCGAGTCCATGAAAAAGCCCGTGCCCGTGGGTACTTTGGGACTGCTCATAGACAAGAGTCACCCCGCTCTTGCGGAGTTCCCCTCGGAAAGCTACTCAACCGCTCAGTGGTACGATATTGTAAGCTCTTCAAGGACGGTGGTTCTGGACGGTTTGGATATAGACCCTATCGTCCGCACCATCGACAACTGCGAACGCAATCACAGTCTGGGAACGGTTTTCGAGGTCAAGACGGGCGGCGGAAAGCTGCTTGTATGCTCCGCCGACTTAAACGGCAGCAAGGACAGCAGACCCTGCGCTCAGCTGCTGAAAAGTCTTGCGGACTATGCCGCCTCCGAAGCTTTCAACCCCGCAAAGACGGTCGATATTTCGGAGCTTGACAGGATATTTGAATAAATTTCGGAAAACTGCACAAAATTACTGCAAAAAAATTGTAATAGAATAATAGCGGTTTATGACAAAAAAGGATAAATTTGTTTAATATTACGGTTGATTTATATGGCAAAATGTAGTATAATAATGTTTATATAACCGTGGCTTAATGTCCTCCGCCCTTTGGGCGGAGGAGCAAACGGTCTTTCAGCGTGGGATAGATCCCCCGCTGAAATCCCTAAGGGGCTGACGCCCCTAAGCCGCTTGTTAAATAACGGGGCGCTGCCCCTTATTGAATGCCTGTATTGTATGCGTATGCTTGCAGAAATGCAAGCCTCGCTTAATCCCCTAAAGATTGGAGAAGATTTTATATGGTTCCTGTTATTGCTAAGGATGAATTTGAAGAGAGGCTGCGAAAGGTACTTCAGACGGAGTACAGCGTTACTCCTGTGGACGCTTCCGATATGCAGATCTATAAGGCTCTTTCCAAGGTTGTCGTTGAGATACTTCGTGAAAGACGCCGCAAGTTCCGCGCGAAAACCCATTCGGCGGGCAACAAGGAGATCTACTACCTTTCCATGGAATTCCTTATGGGACGTTCCCTGAAAACCAGCCTGTTCAACCTTAATATCAACGAAATGGTTGCGGATATCTTCAAGGAATGGGACATCAATCTTGACAGAATTTACGAGTACGAGCCTGACGCGGGTCTGGGCAACGGCGGTCTGGGCAGACTTGCCGCCTGTTATCTGGACGGTCTTGCTACCGACGGATACCCTGCTATGGGCTACTCAATCTGCTATGAGTACGGTATCTTCAAGCAGAAGATCGAGGACGGCTGGCAGACAGAGCTTCCCGACAACTGGCTTCCCGGCGGCGAAAGCTGGATTGTTCAGAAGTCCGACCGCGTTATCGACGTTCACTTCGAGGGCGATCTGACCGAGTACTGGGACGACAAGTACCACCACATTTCCTACACAAACTACAACACCGTTCAGGCTATACCTTACGATATGTACGTTCCCGGCTACGGTAACGAGGCGGTTTCCGTCCTCAGACTGTGGCAGGCTAAGGCTCCCTCCTTTGATATGGCTATGTTCAATCAGGGCGACTATGCAAAGGCTCTCAGCCAGAACACCGTTGCTCAGGCTATCTCTAAGGTTCTGTACCCCAATGACAACCACCTTGAGGGCAAGAGCCTCCGTCTCCGTCAGCAGTACTTTATGTGCGCTGCTTCCGTGGGAGATATCGTTGACAGACATATGCGCGTTTACGGCACTCTCGACAACCTCCACGAAAAGGTTGCTATCCACATCAACGACACTCACCCCACACTTGCTATCCCCGAGCTGATGAGAATTCTGCTTGACGACTGCGGCTATAGCTGGGCTAAGGCTTGGCATATCGTTACAAATACATTTGCTTACACAAACCATACCGTTCTTGCCGAGGCTCTGGAGAAGTGGGACGTAAACCTTGTTAAGCAGGTCATTCCCCGTATTTTCTCTATCATCGTTGAGATCAACAACCGCTACTGTGCAGACCTTATGGAGCGTCTTGACGACAGCGCAAAGGTCACGAGAATGTCCATTATCCAGAACAACCAGATACACATGGCTCTGCTCTGCGTATGCGCTTCTCACAGCGTAAACGGCGTTTCAAAGCTTCACTCCGATATCATCAAGAAGGACGTTTTCAAGAACGAGTATGCCGACACACCTCACAAGTTCAAGAACGTTACCAACGGTATCGCTTACAGAAGATGGCTGCTCCAGTCCAATCCCGGACTTACCTCACTGCTTGAAAGCACTATCGGCGACGGCTTCAAGTCAAACGGCGCAGACCTTTACAACTTCACCAAATTTGAAAACGACGCAAACGTTATCAAGCGTCTTGCCGAGATCAAAAAGGAAAACAAGGAACGCTTCGCCAAGTATGTAAAGACAAACTTCGGCACAGTCCTCAACACCGACGGTATCTTCGACGTTCAGGTAAAGCGTCTCCACGAGTACAAGAGACAGCACCTTAATGTGCTCAACATTATTGCCGAGTACAACTACCTGCTGGAAAATCCCGACGCGGATTTCGTTCCCAAGACCTATATCTTCGCGGCAAAGGCTGCTCCCGGATACTACCTTGCAAAGCAGATCATCAAGATGATATGGGCGCTGGGCGAGGAGATCAAGAAAAATCCCAAGATCAGCAAGCAGCTTCAGGTGTTCTTCTTAGAGGACTACCGCGTATCCCTTTCCGAGCTGCTCATGCCTGCCGCCGAGGTTTCGGAGCAGATCTCCCTCGCGGGCAAGGAGGCTTCGGGTACAGGCAACATGAAGCTCATGCTCAACGGTGCGCTTACGCTGGGTACTCTTGACGGCGCGAACATTGAGATCAAGGATCAGGTTGGTATCGACAATATCTTTATCTTCGGCATGACCGCCGACGAGGTTCTTGCAAAGCAGGCTCAGGGATACCGTCCCGAGGAGTACTGTAATAACAACGACGTTATCGACAAGGCGATAAACAAGATGTACCACGGCATAAACGGCTGCACCTTTGAGGAGGTTGCGAACTCCCTGAAATTCAAAGACCCCTACATGGTTCTTGCGGATTTCGACGCATATCAGTGCGCACAGCAGTATGTTTCCGAGTGCTACAAGGACGCGTCCAAGTGGAACAAGATGTCCCTGCATAATATCGCGGGCGCGGGAATTTTCTCCGCCGACAGAGCGATCGAGGACTACGCAAGCGACATCTGGAAGCTTAAATAATCAATCAAATATAAAAAATCCCGCAGTATTCACAAAAAAGAATACTGCGGGATTTTATTTTGCAAGACAAGCTAAAAGTCCCCGTGCGGCGAAGCCGCATGGAAAAGTTTCGTCCACCTTTTCAAAGGTGGCAGAAGTCCAGAGGGCAGAGCCCTTTGGTCGCCGCCCGCAGGCGGCGAAATTCCCTTCCCCGCGCCCGCAGGCGCATATCGTTCAAAACGGAGAAAGGGGTGAGAAATGACGACAGTCATTTCGAGGGGGAGCGGACATGACCGCTCCCCCTTGTTGCATTGCGCGGCATAGTAAACCTTGAAAACAGTCCTGTGGACTGTTTTCAACGAACAATACTTTGTTTGGGTTTCC
>JAAVHL010000143.1 GCA_014799735.1 Ruminococcus sp. | reverse complement strand
CCTTGCCGCGTACCGCAAGAAGGGGGAGCGGTCGTGTCCGCTCCCCCTCGGAATGGCTTTCGCCATTCCTCACCCCTTTCACCGTTTTGAACGATATGCGCCTGCGGGCGCGGGGAGGGGAGTTTCGACGTTCTGCTCAAACTGACCTTCGGTCAGCTGCGACCAAAGGGCGCTGCCCTCTGGACTTCTGCCGCCTTTGAAAAGGCGGGCGAAACTTTTCCATATTGGACTTTTAGTTTTGTTTGGGTTATTTTACTTTATTTGTGAATTTTTGATTTGAAAGGACATTATTATGGAAATCATTCTTCCCGACCCCGAAACAGGGAAAAGATACAACGCTCAGAGCGCTTACCTGAAAAAACGCTTCGGCAAAAAAACCGTGAAGATCAGTCTTAACGGCGGCTTTACCTGTCCCAACAGGGACGGCTCAAAGGGTACGGACGGCTGCTTCTACTGCTCCGCAAAGGGCAGCGGCGACTTCGGCGGAGACCCTGCCGAAAGCATTTCAAAGCAGTTCGAGGACGTCCGCGGACGCATTGAAAAAAAGTGGGGGAACGACCTGTTCTATATCCCTTATTTTCAGGCGAACACAGGCACATACGCGCCGCTTGAACGTCTGAAAACTCTTTACGAGGAGGCGTTGGCTCAGGAAAATGTTGTGGGACTTGCTGTCTCCACCCGTCCCGACTGCATTTCCGCCGATACCGCCGACTATCTTGGCAGGCTTTCCGAGCGGACATATCTTACCGTAGAGCTTGGTTTGCAGACCGTACACGACAGAACTGCCGCACGTCTGAACCGCTGTCATACCTACCGCGACTTTCTGTATGGGTACAGACTGCTGAAAAGCAGGGGCGTGAACGTCTGCGTACATATCATAAACGGACTTCCCGGCGAGACCCCCCGCATGATGCTCGAGACCGCTCAGGCTCTGGGAAAGCTGGATATCCACGGGATAAAAATACATCTGCTCCATGTTATCCGCGGCACTGCTCTGGCGGAGCAGTACGAACGGGGAGAATTTTCCGTCCTCGAACCCGAGGAGTATGTGGAGATAGTCTGCGACCAGCTTGAAGTCCTGCCGCCCTCCGTGGTAATAGAGCGTCTTACGGGGGACGGCGACAAAAGCACCCTTGTCGCTCCCATGAAAAGCACGAACAAAAAAGCGATACTGAACGGTATCGACAAGGAGCTCCGCCGCAGAGGCGCTGTCCAAGGCTGCAAAGGCTGAGCGCATTTGATTACCTAATATCCCGTAGGGCGGATTCTGCTCCCGCCCAATGCAGCAAACGTGTTCAAAAGGCTGATTTACCGCCGTCCAGCGCAAGGAAAAATTGCCGCTGTAAGCCAAAATAAACAAATTTTTCCTCCCCTAAATACGGAATATATCCTAAATGTCAGAAAAAATATGAGGATTTGGGCAAAAAGGCTATTGCATTTTTTGAATATCTGTGTTAGAATAGATGTGTGTAGAAATGCAGATGCGAAAACACTCAGGAACGGAGGGGACGGATTTTATGAAAACCGTTTTGATTACCGGCGCGTCGGGGCTTATGGGAAGCGAGCTTGCTTTGGCTTTGCTCGAAAAAGGCTTTAGCGTTGTCGGAGTTGACAATACACCGGGAGCGGGTACCGATAACCCGAACTATACTTTCGTACAGGCCGCCGCAGACAATAAGGACGCTGTTATAAAGGCTATGAACGAGAATAAAATAGACGTTTTGGTTCATCTGGCTTGTACGGTGGACAACGATCTGCCGAACGTTATTACTTCCGCCCACGAAAAGCAGTCGGCGGCTGTTGATAAATATCTTTACAAATCGGCGATAGCGGCGGGAGCTTCGGACGTTATACTTGTAAGCACCCATCAGGTCTACGCTTCGCAAAAATCCCGCGAGCCTATACGCGAGACCTCCGATGAAAAGCCTACTACAGCTTACGGCAAAATGAAGTACGAAAGCGAAAAGGCTCTGGCAAAGGAGATAAAAAAGGCAGGTTCGGCCAAGGGAGTTATCGCAAGGGTGTGTCCCATCTATACCAAGGACTACGCTCCCAATCTTCATGCAAGAATATTTGATCCCAAGGACTCCTGCTCCTACATATACGGCTACGGAGACTACGGCTTCTCGTTCTGCTGCCTGTTCAATCTGGTGGACTTTATCATAGGTATCCTTACGGTATCGGGCGGCATCAACTATCAGGGCATTTATAACGTCTGCGACTCAAAGCCTATTCTTGCCAAGGAGATAGTGGAATTTGAAAGACAGTACCACAAGCTGGGCGCGGTTATCCAGAGGAACTACGGCTCGGACGCGGTAAAATCCGCTCTGGCGTTCGGTTCAAAGAGCGCGAAGATAGATTACCGCTACAACGATCTGAGTACGGTGTGCAGCAATATTTCTTATGACAACACCAAGGCGCAGAGGATTTCCACATTCCGCTGGAAACTTTCAAATACAAAGTAATATAAAAAGGTCGGGGACTTACGGGTCTCCGACCTTTCGGTTTAGCGCACTATCGTGCGGTTTTTTAGGCGGCAAAGCCGCCGACATCAGCTGGTCGAGCTGAGCCCAGCTTTGGTCGGCGGCTTCGCCGCCTAAGTGTTGCCACATAGTGCGTGGTGAGCTAAATCAAAATTTTATTATTCTGATATGGTGCGTTACAGTCCTGGAAGAGTAAAAAGCCTGCCAAGGAAAATAACCTCCACCCCGTCCGAGGTGCGGTAAAGGCTGAACACCTCCATTGGTACGGCGTGGAGGATATTGTAGGAATTGACATAGACGGTGATATATCCCGCCGCAAAGACGATAAGCAGCGCCGCCGCAGTAACGGCAAGCAGAAGCCTGCGCCGCCGTGCGGCAGCTCTGCTCATTCTTATTCTGAATACAAATGGACTTTTCATTTTTACACTTCCAGACGGTTATTTTTATGTAAGCTCTTCCAAGCATTTCGCAAGGGATTTTCCAACAAGCTCGCCGCTGTATTCGGCCTGATCTATGCTGTTGGCGTGTCCGCCCATTTCGATCAGTATGGAACCGGTGGTCAAGTCCTGATTGTATTTGCGGTAGTCAAACAGTACGGGTCGGGTAAGCCCCGGGTGGTCGCTTTCCATCTGCCGCTGGAGCATACAGGCGAAGCGCAGGTTTTTCATGCAGTCGGGCATATTCATTGTGCCGTCGTCGCAGCCGCAGATTATCATTACCTGAGCCGCATTTTTGCCGTCAATTTCCGCAACGGGAGCTATTCTTTCGCCGCTTTCCCGCTCTATGGCGTCACGGTGAATGTCTAAAACCACCTTTATGGAGGGGTACTCTTCAAGATATTTCTGCACGGTCTCACGGCTCAGGTCGTAGCTTCCGTTATAGGACGGATAGTCGTGCAGGGTGGTGTCGTGGATAACGCCTATTCCCGCGGCTTCAAGCTGCTCGGCGATCCTGTCGCCCACGGCAGCCATGTTCATTGACCTGTCGGTGGTTCGGGAGTTGAAGCTTGCGTCGTAAAAATCCCTTTCGTAAGGCTCGTAGCTTTCAGTTGCGTGAGTGTGCATTATCAGCACTTGGGGTTCCTGTGACTTTTCTATTGTAAAATCGGGCAGCAGACGGCTTTCCTCCAGAACGCGCTTATTGGAAACACTTGTGACGTTTCTCACCTGTCCCGCAATGTCAAGGTCTATATAAGCTTCGCCTTTCATGTGTCCGTATGTCATAGAGGTGATAGTTCCGTCGTGACTTTCAAGGCTTTCGGGGTAGGGCTTGGGGCCCGCGTCGGGCTTCTCGTCGGGGACAAATCTTTCCTCGTCGGAGCTGTTGGGTATTTCAAGCTCTCCCCATGAGAGCATTTCGCTGTCGTCAACGGTAAAAAGCGCTGAGCGGCTTTCCTTGGGAAGTCCCTCGACGGGCTTGTCCGCGGAGATATTTTCATCGGGTATCTGCTCGGACTGTTCGGACTGTTCCGCGGAATACTCGGACGCGGGGAAAACGTCCCCCACCGAGAGCATCGCGGAGGCTTTCGCAGCCGTAAACGCCGCATAGGACGCCGAGGACGCTCCGCCTAAAACAGGCAGGGCGAGCAGGAGTACCCCCGCCGCCGCGGAAGCGAATACGGCAAGCCCTGCAAAAGCAGACCTGCGGTTTTTGGTTTTCCTGCCGGCGTTTCGGCAGCTTCGGGAAAGCATGGCATACTCCTCCTTTCGGCTTTTGTTTCTATATATTATGCCGACGGAGGGGTAAAATATTCCTGCTCACGGCAATAAGGTCGGACAATTTGCAAGTCAGTTCAGCGCACTGTCTGACGAATCTTTATTTCCGCCTGAAAGCTCTCCCGTCAGTCCGCCGGATCAAAATTATTAAACGAAACAATCTCCGTTCTGTAGGCACAATATTGACAAACATCTTCCGGTATGATAAAATTATAACATAAGATTTAGGGGGAATTTGATCATGAGCAACAGATTTCTGGCGATAACCTGCAGGGTGATCGGAATAATTTACACAGTCGTTATCAGCCTTGCGGCGTTTGATGCTCTTTTTGACGGTTTTCGGTATTACAGCTTTGGAGGAGCCGAGGCTTTGGGTTATGGATTTGGAATGTTTTTAGGCTATCTGGTTATAGCGTTTGCCGGACTGATAGTGTTCTGGAGCATTTCCAATATTCTTTTTGACTTAGCCGAAACCAGAGAAAGCATAAGATATCTTTTTGAGCAGAACAGAAAGCTGCTCCGTGCGCTTAACTGCGACGAGCCTGCACTGAATTACGGCAGTCAGCCTGTTATGGAACAGCGCGTTGAGGGCGGATGGGTCTGTCCCAAATGCGGACGTGTAACGCCGGATTCGCAGAGAATGTGCATGGACTGCGGCTATCAGAAGTAGGCAGACTGTATATTCCGATCTATATTTTTTAGAAAAGAGCAGATAAAATGTATAAGTACGAAACTCATATGCACACCCGTGAAGCAAGCGCCTGCGCATGGTCGACCGGCGCGGAAATGGCTGAAAAATACAAAGCCGAGGGCTACACGGGAATAATCGTTACCGACCACTTTTTCAACGGCAACTCCGCGATACCGCGCGATCTGCCGTGGAAGGAACGGATAGAGCTCTACTGCAAGGGCTACGAAAACGCGAAAGCCCGCGGAGACGAAATAGGTCTGGACGTGTTTTTCGGCTTCGAGTACGGGGACGGCGGTTCGGATTTCCTTGTGTACGGTCTTGACAAGCAGTGGCTTATCAAAAACGATCATATCCTTGATATCGGTCTTACGGACTTTCTGGAATACGCCCGCTCCTGCGGCGGCTTTGTAGTCCACGCCCACCCGTTCAGGGAATACGAATACATACGCTCCACCGTTCACGCTCCCCGCTTTGTGGACGCGGTTGAGGGCGTGAACGCTTCCCACTGCAAAGCGGGTCACTGTGAGTTCAACGACAGGGCAAAGACTTTCGCGGAGTGGTACGGACTTCCCGTAACAGGCGGCTCGGACGCCCACAACACGGTGGAAAAATGGTACGGCGGCGGAGTGCTGTCCGAAACGAAATTCTCCTCCGTAATGGATTACGCAAGGGCTGTGGCGGAAAGAAAGGTCGTCTGCATAGACCCCTGCGAAAACAAATAAAACAAAAACCGTCGGGAAAAACTTTTTCCCGACGGTTTTTTAAATTTTCTGTTTGGGACGAAATTTTACTCGTCCTCCGAGCGGCAGTCTCCCTCAACGACAAAATCAACCTGTCCCGCGCTTACGTTAGCCGCCGCGCAGATAACACTGACTTTATCGCCAACACGGTACACGGATTTGCCCTCCTTTGTAAAAGCAAACCGTCCGTCATAATCATAAGGGCCGTTCTTCAGCGTGTCTACACGGACAAGTCCCTCAACGGTGTTGGGAAGCTCCACGAAAAAGCCGAACTCCTGCACCGAGGATATCATTCCCTCAAAATGCTCGCCGATATGTGCGGACATATATTCCGCCGTGTAGCAGTCGTCACAGGCGCGCTCGATACGCATTGCAACAAGCTCCCGCTCCGAGGACTGGTGAGCCGCCTCGTTGGCAAAAGCTGCATAACGCTTCCGTATCCGATCGGGAGTTTCCTTGTTGTAGCACAGGTCGGTCAGAATGCGGTGTATCGCCAGATCGGGGTAACGCCTGATAGGCGAGGTGAAGTGGGCGTAATCGTCAAGCACAAGTCCGAAGTGTCCAAGCGGCTCGTCGCTGTACTTCGCCTTTGCCATAGACCGCAGCACCATGCTGTTCACCACGGGAGCAAGTGGGGACTCCTTTGTCTTTTCAAGTATCTCCGCCAAGTGCTTAGGCTTTACGCTTGTGAAGTGAGGAACGGCAATTCCCATCACCGAGACCGTTTCCACAAGCTCTCCTATCTTTTCGGGAGAGGGGTCTTCATGCACACGGTAGACGAACGGAATGTTTGCTTCCTTTGCAAGCCTTGCCGCCGCAGTGTTCGCCATGAGCATGAACTCCTCGATGATAAGCTCGCTTCGTCCCCGCTCCCGCTTTTTGACGTCCACGCAAACGTCGTTTTCGTCTATTATCAGCTTGCTTTCCGAGGTCTCAATCTGGGGCGCGCCGCGGCGGAGCTTGTTTGCGGTCAGTATCGCCGCAAGCTCATCCATAAGCAGAATGCTTCTTGTCAGACCGCCGTACTTTTCCGCAAGCTCTACCGAAACCCCCTCGCCGCTTTTTATGCCGTCCAGCAGGGTGTTTATCTCGCTGTAAACGCCCTTTACACGGGAACGGATAATGGTTTTGCTGAATTTGTAGTCGGTAAGATTTCCCTCAAAGTCCAGCTTCATAAGGCAGGAAAACGCAAGCCTGTCCTCCTGAGGGTTAAGGGAGCATATGCCGTTTGAAAGCTCTTTCGGCAGCATGGGCACTACCTTGTTTGCGTAGTAAATGGACGTACCCCGAAGCATAGCATCGTTGTCAAGCTCCGAACCCGCCTTTACGTAAAAGGACACGTCCGCAATGTGTACGCCAAGCTTCCAGCCGTTTTCGTCGCGGGAGACCGATATCGCGTCGTCGATATCCTTTGTGTCCGCGCCGTCTATGGTGAAGATAACCTCGTCCCGCAGGTCGAGACGCTTATAAAGCTCGTCCAGAGGGATACCCTTGCGCTCCGCGACTCTTGCCTCGTCAAGCACCTGGGAGGGGAAATCCGTCTCGATACCGTTTGTGTAAAGCAAAGCGTCCGCGCTGCTTTTGGCTTTTCCGCTGTCGCCGAAAATAGCCTTGATGCGCACCCTGTGCTCGGAATGCTTTTCACCGCGGCGGGATATCTCCGCCAGCACCTTGTCGCCAACTCTTACGGGAACATCTATCGCCGAAACTATCATAAGGTCTCTCGAAAGTGTATCGGGACGTATGCAGACGGTGTTGCCCTCTTTTTCCACTGTGCCCGAAAACTCTGTGAAGCCGATCTCGGCAATGGAGACAACCTCGCCCTCGGGAAGCTCTCCCCGCGGAGGCAGAAGTCTTGCCATGACGGTATCGCCGGGCATTGCGCCCTTGAGAAATTTTCCCGGAACGAACACCTCCGAGCCGTCCTCACGCTCGATAAAGCCGAACGTCCTGTTCAGTCTTGAAACGGTCGCGCGGAAAAGTCCCGCGTCGGAGCAAAGCTTTATGCCGCTTTTGTCCTCGGTGATAGTGCCGTCCCGCTTAAGCTCCGCAATCGCCGCAGCAAAAGCGGCAGCGTTCTGCCGTCTGCCCTTGCAGGAGGCGTAAAGCTTTTTGTAGGGCACGCCCTTGCCGCCCTTTGACATCTGCGACAGCAAAGCCTTTATTCTGTTTTTGTAAATATCCTTTTGTTCAGCCATATCCACAGTCTCCTTTCATATGCTTAAGGTTCGGCGTACTCAAAAGGCTGAGCCTTTATTCATGCCGCCGTCCAAAGTGATGACGGCAAGTTTTATTCCCGAGACGGGAATAAGCTTCTGTATCACTGCCTGTCAAAATTAGCCGCCGTTTTACGGTTAAAGAAAAAGTCCCGCGCTTTACGCAGCGCAGGACATGACGGCATAAAAACTCAGCTTGCGCTGACTCTGCTTATTATCGCGGGGATAATGTTGACCGCAACGGTCACAACGAAAAACACGATAGCCAGAAGCTTTGTAAGCCTTGCGAGAGCCTGCTCGCGGGAGCTGCTGACGTCGCCCTTGCCGAAAAAGTTATCGCTCTGACCTGACAGAGCCGCGCTCATATCCTGCTGCTTCTGCTCCTGCATCATAGTAAGGATTATGATAAGCACACTGCATATAAGCATAATAATTCCGCCGATTATCTGTATAGCGCCGAATTCCATTTGCTGTACCTCCTTTAAAAGTATAGGTTATCCTTAACAGTATAGCACATTATTCTGCGGATTGCAAGGGGTTATAAAAAATTTTACAACTTTTGTTAAAATTTTTGTTTGGCACGGAATTCCCGTTAAATCGCGAGTTGACTTGCAAAATCAATAATCTTCCCGTCTCTCCGCAAAGTATATTCTCATGCCTTCCAGTTCGTCGGGCAGATCGTAAACAGTTTTTCCGTTTACGTCTATTTTATTGCATTCGCCGGGAAATTCATAGCTGAAAGTATCCCAAGCCGTAACGAGTTTTTCACAGCGGGGAATATTATGCGAATTAAAAATATCGGTATACTTTTCGATATTATCCGCAAGGAGCGATATCATGTTGTATTTGTCCCGCATTATCTCCGTTGCCTGACCGTGCACGCCGAAGCCGAACCTGCTCATACCGTCGTTGACAAGCAGATGTTCGTACTTTGAGAAAATTTCAAGAGCCTGTTCAGCGTTCAGACCGTCAATATAGTAAACGTCTATATGACGCGGGTCGGTATCGTTTTTCCGCAGCTTTTCCTCGTCACGCTGATTGGTGGGAAGCTCCAGAAAAAAGAACATGGGCTTGTCATGCATAAGAATATAATCCCGAATGACATCTTCTATTTTATCCGCATTTACGTTTGCAATAATTTTATTTTCGAGAATTTCGTACTGCTCCGAAAGCATATCGGCTTTTGAGACGGTGCAGCCCTCTGTCATTTTAAGCAATGGTGGTCAACTCCTTTTTATTATTTACTGCACAGTTCTTTTGTTGTTTGTACGTTCAAGAAGATAGTCGGTTGATACATTATGGAAATCCGCAAGCTTTTTAAGTATTTCTGTCGGGATATCAATATCGCCGCGTTCATAATTGCTGTAAACTCTTTGACTGCAATTTAATATTTCAGCCATTTGCTTTTGGGTCATATCCTTATCTTCCCTTAAATCTCTTATTCTCCTGTACATAATAACCGGCTCCAACAGACATATTCAATCATCTATTAAAAACTTATACGGTGGTACTCCCAAAATTTCCGAAATATCAAAAAGCGTGTCAAGCGAAACGGTTCTATTGACATTCGGGGCTTCCACCGCCCCAATAAACGAAGTATCTTTACCAAGTTTTTCGGCTAACTGCTCCTGTGTAATGCCATTGCATTTTCTATAGTAGCTTATTTTCAAGCCCAATTTTCTGTATTTTTCATAATATTGCTTCTTCATATTAAGCCTCCTTGCCTAATAAAATTTTAGCAAAATATATTGACT
>JAAVHL010000142.1 GCA_014799735.1 Ruminococcus sp. | reverse complement strand
TGCTGATGACCCTCACGTTGGGAATATCTATAGCGTCAAGACTGTCGTAATCGGTAAGCACAAGGCACTGCATATCAGGATATTTGGTCAGAACCTCCTGTATTGTCTTGGTGAAAAACAGCTTTTCAACGATAAGGTAATCGACCCGCAGATCCTTATAGGAGCTTTTATCCGCAAGGTCTGTATATTCCGCGCCTATCCAGTTCAGGTCTCTGATGATCTGTCTCTTAACATAATCGTTGCTTACGAGAACCGCTGTCTTAAAGGATTTTTCAAGCTTGGGAACAATAGGCGTTGCGTCCACAATTTTCTGCGGCACCTCAAAGTAAAACGTCGTTCCCTTTTCGTATTCGCTTTCAACGGAAATTTTTCCTCCCATAAGATCAAGAAGCTGCCGCGAGATCGCAAGTCCAAGACCTGTTCCCTCGATATTTCTGTTGCGCTTGCTGTCCACCTGCTGGAACGAATTGAAAAGCTTGTGCATATCTTCTTTTTTAATGCCTATACCCGTGTCGCTTACTTCGGCCTTCATGACCGCGGTGTCTTCACCCTTAAGCTCAAAGTCGATCTTGAAGTGTACCTCGCCGTCATGTGTAAATTTAACTGCGTTTGTAAGCAGATTAAGTATGATCTGATGTATTCTCACGCTGTCACCGTACAGTTTTTTCGGCAGGTCGGGAGATATATCCATTGTAAATTCTATCTCCTTATTTCCTATACGGCTGTTTACAATACTGGTAAGATCGTTTATGAGCGAAAGCGGCTCGTATTCGACCTCGTTGATATCCATTTTGCCCGATTCTATCTTTGAAAAGTCAAGAATGTCGTTAATAATTACAAGCAGATTTTTGCTTGATGCTTTTATCTGGTGCAGGTATTCTCTTGCGGACGCAGACATCTCCTCCCGCAGGGCAAGGTCTGCAAGACCGAGAACTGCGTTCATGGGAGTACGTATCTCATGGCTCATATTGGCAAGGAAATCCGATTTCATATGCGAAGCCTTTTCGATCTCCAGATTACTTTTATGGAGAGCGTAGCCTTTATAGGCAATATTGGAAAGTATCGTTGCAAAAACATAAAGGAAATGAGAAGCCTTCTCAACCTGCGCTCTGCTTACAATATGAACCTTTTTAACAGCTTCCTCGTATTCGTCAGGATCAATGCCAAGCTCGACGGCTGTTTTTCTTACTTTTTCAATATTGGGCGGTTCGGTAAGAACCTGTCCGCCGATAAAGCTGCCCACCATTTCTCCGTTAGCCATGATCGGCGCGGCGAAATCCATAAGCCCGGCGTGACAGTAATAAGAACAGGAGCTTCCGTTTGCAAGGGTAAGCTCGGCGCCGTGCATATCGCACTTTTCGCATCTTTTCCGTCCAAGCTCTGTGGGACGCGTATACTTAAAACAGAAATCTGTAAAATTAGAGCCCTCCGTAACCGCAACGCCCTTGCTGTCCGAAGTAAGGGCAGCCATACCGGTCAGATCAGAAAAAGCGTCCTGGAACTTCTGGAGCACATCTGCATCTATTAAGTCAGTTATATATAAATTTTCGTTATCCATTATCCTGCTGCACCCCAAGCCTATGTATATCGTAAATCAAGCGGCAAAAGGGGTTATCTCCTTTCAGAATTATTTTGATTGGCTGTATCACAACAGCGTGTCATTTTTTCTGATATGAATTTTAATTCGTAGGATATAAGACAGCTTTGCAAGGTTACATATCCTGCTGTGACAAAAGCATTACAAATATTTTCGGTATTTTCAGTGACCCGTTAATTTGTCAGATTGCTGACCGTAGCGATAAGCATATCCATATCAATAGGCTTCAGCAAATATCCGTGAGGCTTGAGAGCCATTACCTCCATGATCTTTTCTCTTTCGGAAATTCCCGTCAGAAAGCACACGGGAATATGCGATATTTTGGGATTATTTTTTATTCTTCTGAATATATCCGCACCGGTTTCAATGGGCATTTCATAGTCCAGGATAACCAGGTCAACCTTTTTGGATTCAAGAAATTTTTCAGCAGCCACGCCGTTGACCATAGTTGTAACATCATAATCATCACTGAGAGCTTCTTTCAGCATTTTCAGTATTATGCGGTCGTCGTCAATAACAAGGACGTGCTTTCTTTCCGCGGAGCCTGAGGCAGCAGCGGCTTTTTCCTCTGCTTTTCCATTTGAAGCGACTGCGGCAGGCTTCGCTTCGGCAGCGGTTTTTCCGGCCTCCTCTTTGGCCTTGGCTTCTTTCAGCTCATCAAAATAGCGTGTTATTCTCAAAACAAGGTTATCTACAGAGATCGGACGGCGTATGATCAGATTTGCTTCCGCCGAAAACATCAGATTTTTTGAAAGCTCATCACAGGTTTTTGCATCGCAGATAAGGAAAATGCTTGCACCGTTGTATGCTTCATCTCTTTTCAGCGTGCTGATCTGCGTTAAGATACTGCTGTGTTCGGAATTCAAAAAGCAAACATAAGCGTCGGGACTGAAAAGCTCGAAATGTCCGACAATGTCCTTCATGCACGGCGTTGTGCTGAGCGATTTAAAAAACGTTTCCGTATGATTAATAAAATCCATGATCAATGAAGGATTGTTTCCGCTTACAAGAATTTTATATTTCATAAAAATCAATTCCTTTCGTAATTAAAATTTGAATCAAAAGCTTAAATTGCTGTACGGTTTTTCAAAGCAAGCCCGCCGACGGTACGGTTTTATTATCAGCAGCTTCTTATGTATAGCCTCTTAGATTATCTGCATCCGGCTATTGTCAAAAAGCACGCCTCCAATACCGATCCACAGACGCATTGATCTATTTTATAGTATATCACAAAAGCATTAATTGTCAATAGATTTGTAAAAATATTTACAAATTTCATCTGCTTTTTTGCTTGCCCGGCTTTAAACTCAGCACTGCAAAATTGCAAAATATTTTGCGGAATATTCTGCAAAAATAATGACAAGCTCCCCAAAATGTGATATAATTATTTGTATATGCGTAATAAGCTTTCGGAGCGGCCGCCGGTCTGTTTAACAGCCCGCTCGTATTAAGCTTATTTATCACATTTATCTGTGTTTGAAAAGAGGTCTGATCATGGAATCGGAAAAGCTTGGCTTTAAGGAGGGACTTGCCGACGGCGTGCCTATCGGACTGGGATATCTGTCGGTATCCTTCAGCTTCGGCATAGCCGCCGTTACACAGGGAGTTTCGGCTCTTGCGGCAACTGTCGTCTCAATGACAAATCTTACCTCGGCGGGACAGGTCGCCGGTCTGAGCATAATCACCGCCGCGGGAACTCTGCTTGAAATGGCTTTGGCTCAGCTTATTATAAATATGCGTTATGCTCTGATGAGCCTGTCCCTGTCCCAAAAGCTGGATACGGGATTTACCACTCCCCACAGGTTTCTTGCGGCGTTCGGCATCACCGACGAGATCTTCGCCGTCGCTTCGGGAAAGCCAAAGGAAATAACCCCGCGCTATATGTACGGCTTGATACTGCTGCCGTTTTTGTGCTGGTCTTTAGGTACGCTTTTAGGCGGAATAGCGGGAAGTGTCCTGCCCGAAATTCTCCGCTCCGCTTTAGGAATAGCTATCTACGGAATGTTCATCGCCATTTTCATTCCCCCCGCAAGAAAATCCGTTGGGGTTCTGGTCACGGTGATAATTTCGGCGGCAATGAGCTGCGGACTCAGATACATACCGTTGTTTTCCCATATCTCGTCGGGATTTGCAATAATAATCTGTACCCTTGCCGCGGCAGCCGCTGGAGCAATATGGTTTCCCACAAAGGAACAGGGGGAGGCTGAGGCGGAATGACAACAAGTATTGTTGCCTATATCGGCGTAATGGCGGGAGTGACCTATCTTGTGCGGATGCTTCCGTTTTTGATATTCAGAAAAAAAATAAAGTCCCGTTTTGTCAAGGATTTTCTGTACTACGTTCCATATGCGGTTTTGGGAGCAATGACAATTCCTGCGGCTTTTTATTCCACGGGAAACGTTGCTTCGGCTTCGGTCGGGATAGCTGCAGCAGTCTTGCTTGCGCTGAAAAACAAGGGGCTGCTTGCAGTTGCGGCGGCGGCGTGCATTGCCGCGCTGGCGGCGGAGCTTTTGATAAGGTGTTTTTAATTTTATGCAAAATTTGTTGAAATCTGCGGAAAAATGTTGTATAATATTTGCAGGAATGAGGTAAATATGAATTTGCTTGAAATTTTGGGCGGGAATTTTTTAAAATATGACTGGATAATTTATATCTGGGCTGCTTTAACAGCCGCTGTTTTTTTCATGACGATAAAATGCAGCAGCAGCTTCGGCGGTTATCTGGACCGCGACTTTGAAAGCAGCATATGCAAAAGAAACGAACTGAAAAAAAGACATGAGCGTCAGGAAATTTTATACGCCCTGTATGTGAATTTCACGTCGGCTTTTCCTCTGCTGGGAATGATCGGTACGATCTACTCTCTTTTGAAGCTTGACTTGTCGGGCGGTACGGAAATGATCTCGGGCAGCTTTTTGCTGGCTCTTACGTCAACGCTTCTGGGCGCGTTTTTCGGACTTCTGTTTAAAATCGCGGACAGCTTTTTAAGTCCCAAAATTGATGAAAATAACGAGCTTTACCTTATCAGAATAAAGGACAGCGGCCACGCGTCGGAGGAAACGGGGGAGAAAAATGAAAAGGCGTAAAATATCCCTTGACTTCACCGCTCTGCTTGATATCACAATGATAATACTTTTTTTCTTTCTTATCAATTTTAAATTTTCCTCGGACGAAGTTAAGGCGGAAGCCGCCGCTCAGATCGAGGAAGCTGCCGCGCAGTCGGAACAGCTTGAAGCGGACAGACGGCAGTTTGAGGAGGAAAAGGCGGAGTGGCAAAAGGAAGCCGAACGCGAAATGGAGAAGCTCCGCGAAGCCGACAAAAATGCCGCGGACAATGCGGAAGCCCTTATGAATTTTCAAAAGGGAATGGTCTTAAAAATAGACCTGTCAATGAAAAACAGAGATGACTGGGATATAACCGTCCTGAACGGAAATACCGTGATCGGTGAGGTCTCCTCGGAAAATTGTACTGATCTGAAAAATGAAATAATAACTGTTCTGTACAATAACGGCTTTAAAAAGGACGACGTAATAATTGCCGTTTTTATGTATGATCTTCACGACAACGGCTCGGGACATATCCCCGAAGATTTTTTACCCCAAATAAAGGACGTAAACGGCGTGTATGAAAAATTTTACTGCGCCGAAATAAGAAAATAAAATTACGGAGGTTTTAAAATGGCAAAGGCTGAAAAGAAAAAAGGCGGGTTCGGAAAGCTTTTATTGGTTTTGATCTTATTGATACTTATTGCACTGCTGATACTTTACTTCTTTGGGGACGGTCTTGGCTTCGACAAAGGCAGCGGAGACGGAGAAGCGGTTCAGGTAAACGCGTCCGTTTCGGAAACTTCCGAAACCACGGAGGCGACCACTCTTCAGGAGGCTGCTTTCGTTGAAGTAACCGTTGACGGCGACGGTTATCTTTACAGCAATCAGTCCTATGATCTCGACAGACTTATGGAGGAGATCGGCAAGATCGAGGGTGACGTTGAGGTACATATCTATCTTAGCGATACCGCAACTCTCGCCGCCCGCGAAAATCTTGAAGCAAAGCTTGACGAGAAAAATATTTTACATAATATTATTGAGGAATAAAAACAAAAATCAGGGATCGCCGCAATGGCAGTCCCTGATTTTTGTTATATGACATTTTTATTTTTTGCTGTCCGCAATACCGAAAAGAATATCGTCCGCCATTAACTTAAAAAGTTCGCTGTCTTTTGCAAAATACGGATTATTTATTAAAAATGTAAACGGTGAAGAAATCCCCGTTTCTTCTATTACAGAAAGCCATTCGCTTTTGGATATTCTTCCATCGTATCCGCATTGTAAACTTAAAGATAAATGAGAAGCCATATCAGTAGCTGCCTCCCAACCAAATTTATTAATTATAACGCCTGCAGAATACAGTTCTCCAAAAAGATTTAGCTGATCAACAAATCCTGTTTTTCCGGCATATTTTTCCTTGATTGCCGCTTCAATTTCATCATAATCCATATTTGAGTAACCACGAGCTTCAAGCTTATCACTAAGTGTTATTTTATCACAGCCTGCATTTTTTATGTCATCAAGGAATTGAATATGTATCATATTATGATCTTTACAAGTCTCTACTGCCATTGTCATATAAAAATCGTCGAATATATCTGCATATTTCTTTTCAATATCAACATATATTTCAGCCTTAGACATTCCGGAATAATCCGTATTTTTTATTGCTTCCGAAATGCTGTCAAGCTTTGCCTGCGTATCGGGTATGCTTGAAGTGACTATTTTTGTCGGGGTGCGATTAACATCAGATGTGCTGGTGAAAGCGTCCTTTGAATACTTTGCCGCCAGCGACTTTTGCAGCGCGTCTTCAAAATTGCTTTGCTTGAGGTTCTCAGCTGCTTGTGCGCTTGACGATTTGGAGCGTGTTGTTATAACGGGTGTGCGGTTGGTGGTTCCGGTGATGTTCATAAAAGCTCCTCCCTTTGATTATTTCAAAAGCGTGCTGATGCCATACCTGATATTATTTATCATCATAAAGATAGCTTCCATGTCAACAGGATTTTTCTTGATATATGCTTCTATTTCGGATTTTCTGTCAGCAACATATTCCTCGGCAGTCATAGACTCTGCCTTTTGGGTATTCATGCTGAACCCGAGGGGAGACATATTTCTTGTAAGAGACCATGAAGCCTCCATGCGCTTGCTTTTGTTCGCCAGCTTTACAGCGTAATCGCTGAGACTTTTATTCAGCTCGTCGTATTCTTCTTTTGTAAATTTGCCGTTTGCATAAGCCTCGTCCAGCCTTTTGCCCATGCCGCCCACGTGTTCGGCGATTTCCTTGTCGCTCATTCCTAATCCCGATTTGAGATACATAAACGACGAGGGAGAATTAAGTCCCATAAGACTTTCAATGCTGTCAACGCCGCCGCTTTCAAAGCGGTCAAATTTCTTGTTTTCTCTGGCCGCGTCTTCAGGTGTGGAAAATTCGGTTTTTACCCGTGTCGGGTCGGCAAGGGTTTTATAAAGCTCTACCGCGTTCATGCTCGTTATATTCATATAAAGCTCCTCCTTTAATATGCTTTCGGGATATACTTATATAACATATATCGGCAGAAATTGCCGAAACTTTAGAAAATCCCTTGATTTCGCATAACAAGTATTGTATAATTTTTTGTAGACCTCATAAAAGCAGGTGAGAAAAATGTCCGAAAAAAATCATAACATAAAAATACCCTGCACCGCAATGCCTTTTATCTGCGAGGCCGACCGCTGCGCCGCAGGTGAGAATGAAATACACATCAACCGAACCTTTGACTGCAATGTGGTTATTTTGCTTTTGAAAGGCTCTATGGAAATTATCGAGGACGGCGTACCATACAGGCTTTCCGCGGGAGATATTTTCTTTCTGAAAGGCGGCGTGCATCACTGGGGAGAGAAGCCCTTTGAGCGGGGGACGGTCTGGTACTACGCGCATTTTTTGTGTCCCGAACCGGACGGTGATATGCGTCCCTATAGGCCGCCGCAGGTCACGGAAACGGACAGGGTATACCTGCAAGGCGGGGATTCAAGACAGTATATCGAGCTTCCCAAGCTTTTGAGACAGGAGGACTTCTCCGAAGCGGAGCGGCTTTTCCGTATGCTTGCGGCGGCTCACAGCAGGGGAGATATCCCCCGCGCTTCAATGCTTATGTGGGACATTTTTCTGCACTGCACGGAAGCGGAAAGCCGTCCGCGGGATACCTCAAACGTCTATGCGGAGCAGATACGGAACTATATCGAAAAGCGCTATCGGGAGGAGATTTCCTCGGCGGATATTGAAAATCTCTGCGGAATTTCATACAAACACATCTGCACGGTTTTCAGGGAAAGCACAGGCATGACAATCAAAAAATATATTATCGGAGTCCGTTTGAAGCACGCCTGCCGTATGCTTGCGGAGACGTCCCTGTCCGTGACGGAGATCGCCGAAGCTGTCGGCTTTGGAGACGTTTATTATTTCAGCAGGATTTTCAAAAGAGAGCGCGGCTGTTCTCCCGTGGAGTACAGAAGATCGTATGTGCCGAGAATATAAGCTGCACGTGTTGACCCTTGCGGCAAATCAGAATTTTGTACAAATACTTCCGAATATTGTCTATTGCAAATATCGGGCTTTAAGGTACAATTAAAGACAGATGATTTTTAACGGGAGGAAATTTTTATGAAGATCCAAAAGCAGATATCAATAAAGCAATACAGACCCTCGGAGGGCTTTATCAGCAGATACCAGAAGCTTATCAGGGAGGTCGTTATTCCCTATCAGTACGACGTTCTGTGCGATAAAGCCGAGAACACGGAGAAAAGCCATGTGGTGCAGAATTTCATAAACGCGGCTGCGGCTCTCCGCGGTGAGGACGTTGGCGATGGCTTTTACGGTATGGTCTTTCAGGACAGCGACGCGGCGAAATGGCTTGAAGCGGTGGGATACTCCCTTGCGCTATATCCCGACCCAAAGCTTGAAGAGACCGCCGATTCCCTTATCGACATCATCGCCGCCGCTCAGGACGAGGACGGCTATCTGAATACATATTTCACCATAAAGGACAGAGACAAGCGCTGGAAAAATCTTTTGGAGGGACACGAGCTTTACTGCGCAGGACACTTCATGGAAGCCGCCGTTGCCTACTATAACGGCACAGGCAAGGACAAGCTGCTGAAAGTCATGCTGAAAAACGCGGAGCACATCTACAAGCATTTTATTACCGAAAAGCACGAGGGATATCCCGGTCACCCCGAGGTGGAGCTTGCGCTTTTGAAGCTGTACCGCGCAACAGGCGAAAAGCACTGCCTTGAGCTTGCGGAGCATTTCATCAACGCAAGAGGCGCGAACGGCGGCGAGTTCTACAAAAAAGAAAAGGCCCTCCGCGACTGGACTGTCTGGGGCAACAATGCCGAGGACGGCTTTTATCAGCAGAGCTTTGCGCCTGTCCGCGAGCAGTCCGACGCGGTGGGACACAGCGTCCGCGCGGTCTATCTCTATACCGCGATGGCTGACCTTGCCTCCGAGACCGACGACAGTAAACTTCTCGAAGCCTGCCGCCGTCTCTGGAACAGCATTGCCGACAAGCGTATGTATATCACGGGTGGCATAGGTTCGACTGGTATCGGTGAGGCGTTCACGGTTGACTACGACCTGCCCAACGACACTGCCTATGCCGAGACCTGCGCTTCCTGCGGGCTTATGTTTTTCGCTTCCAGAATGCTTGAAGCCTGCCCGAAATGTCCCGACGGAAAATACGGCGACATTATGGAGCGCGCGTTCTACAACACCGTTCTTGCGGGAATGCAGCTTGACGGAAAACGCTTTTTCTACGTTAATCCTTTGGAGGTCATTCCCGGAATTTCGGGAGTTGCCGCCACTCACTGGCATGACAGGCCTCAGCGTCCCGAATGGTTTGCCTGCGCCTGCTGTCCTCCCAACGTGGCAAGAACTGTCGCCGCGTTCGGAACATATGCATACGGCGAGGGAGACGGCACCGCCTACTGTCATCTTTACGCTGCGGGCGAGGCCGATTTTTCTTTCGGACTTACGCTTCGCTGCGAAACGGATTTCCCCTACGGCTTTACGGTGAAGTACACCGCCGTTCGGGGAGGCGGAACTCTTGCGGTGAGAATACCCGCATGGAGCGAGCGTACCTCAGTAACTCTTAACGGAGAGAAAATTTCTCCCCGCACAGAATGCGGCTACGCTTACGTTGACCTGAGCGAGGGAGACGTTCTTGAAATCGCTCTGGACGACAGGGCAAGGGTGGTGTACTCCTCTGCAAAGGTTGCGGAAAACACGGGCTGCGCGGCGATCCAGCGGGGCGCGCTTGTGTACTGCTTCGAGGGCGTTGACAACGGCGGGGACGTGCTTTCCCTTGTTCTCGACGACAGCGGAGAGATTGCCGCGGGCAAAGCAAAACCCGAGCTTGGCGGAGCGGTAACTCTTACCGCGAAAGGGTACAGAACTGCTCCGACAGACAGCCTGTACAGCTTTGAAAAGCCGAAAATCACTGCCGAGACCCTTACCGCCGTACCCTACTACACTTGGGGAAACCGCGGTGAAAATCAGATGCGGGTATGGCTGCCGTACAAGGGATAGAAATATCTGCGCCCGCTCGGCAAAGCCGCTTGTTGTGCGTTATAGTTAATACGTTAAAAAAATTAAGCTTTATCCGAAAGCAAAGCGTTCACGGGACTGCTTAGCTTTTTGCAGAAAAATTTCACCACAACTCCCGTAAGAAAAGCAGAGATTACCGTACCCTCTCTCGTTCCCACAATCGTAAAGTTAAAGAATATCAGCGACAGTATCAAAGCCGCCGCAACACATGATATGTCAAAAACTATCTTGACGTTTCCGAACTCCTTGTGAATTGTGTCCGATATCGCTTTTACAAAGGCTTCTCCCGAATTCATTATAACGTTTGCGATAACGGAAAGAGCAATGCCGAACGCAAGAATAACTATCCCGATTATGACCATTGCAAGCCGCATGGCATAGACCTCCGCGGGAATATGTGAAACTATCATCATTCCCAGATCGGTGAACCAGCCGAACAAAAATGACAGCGGCACCTGCAGAAGCTGTATCGGCTGAAACTTCTTGCGGAGAATTATTATCTGTCCCGCGATAAGAACGCAGTTCCAGATGATGAGCCAAGTTCCCAGCGAAAGCGCGTCGAATTTGCAACTCAGAACATTCGCCACAGAGGATATGGGGGACACTCCCAGCTCTCCCCGCTTTGTAAAGGCTACTCCCAGCGCGGAGAAAAACAGGCTGACTATAAACAATATGTATCTTTTTGCAGTCTCCTTTTTTGACATCACATTATCTCCTTTTCCAAACAGCGATTAGAGGATAGAACCGGTTTTCCGCTTTTGCAGCAAACCGTTCTATCCTCTTGCTTTTGGGATTATTTTAATTTACAGGGTGGTGATTAATATGCAACGCCCTGCCACTTCATAGCGTCAGCAACCTTCAGGAAGCCTGCGATGTTAGCGCCCATAACCAGATTGCCCTCTGCGCCGTACTCCTTGGAAGCGTTGTAAGCGTTGTGGAAAATGTTGACCATGATATTCTTCAGCTTAGCGTCAACCTCCTCGAATGTCCAGCTGAGACGCTCGCTGTTCTGAGACATTTCAAGACCGGATGTTGCAACGCCGCCTGCGTTTGCAGCCTTAGCGGGGCCAAACATAACCTTAGCCGCGAGGAACTTCTCGATAGCTTCAGGTGTGGAAGGCATATTTGCGCCCTCTGCAACAGCGATTACGCCGTTCTTGATAAGAGTGTCGGCAGCGTCGCCGTCAAGCTCGTTCTGTGTTGCGCAGGGAAGAGCAACATCGCACTTGATAGTCCAGATGCCCTTGCAGCCCTCTGTGTAGGTAACGTTCTTGTGGGAAGTTCTGTCAACGTACTCTTTAATTCTGCCGCGCTCAACCTCCTTGATCTGCTTAACGAGATCAAGCTCGATTCCGTCGGGATCGTGGATATAGCCGTTGGAGTCGGAAAGAGCAACAACCTTGCCGCCCAGCTCTGTAGCCTTCTGTGTAGCATAGATAGCAACGTTGCCCGAACCGGAAATTACAACAGTCTTGCCCTTGAAGCTGTCGTTCTTCATGCAGTTCATCATTTCCTCAGTGAAGTAGCAAAGACCGTAGCCTGTAGCCTCTGTTCTTGCGAGAGAGCCGCCGTAGGAAAGTCCCTTGCCTGTGAGAACGCCTGTGAACTCGTTGCGAAGTCTCTTATACTGACCGAACATATAGCCGATCTCTCTTGCGCCTGTTCCGATATCGCCTGCGGGAACGTCGGTGTCAGCGCCGATGTGCTTGGAAAGCTCTGTCATAAAGCTCTGGCAGAAAGCCATAACTTCTCTGTCGGACTTGCCCTTGGGGTCGAAGTCGGAACCGCCCTTACCGCCGCCCATAGGCAGACCTGTAAGGCTGTTCTTGAATATCTGCTCGAAGCCGAGGAATTTTATTACGGAAGCGCAAACGGAGGGGTGAAGTCTGAGACCGCCCTTGTAAGGTCCGATAGCGGAGTTGAACTGGCAGCGGAAACCTCTGTTAACCTGAACGTTGCCCTTGTCGTCAACCCAAGAAACTCTGAACTGAATGAAACGCTCGGGCTCGACAATTCTGTCGATAATTCCGTTTGTCTCGTAGGACTTATCCTTTTCAACAACAGGCTCGAAAGATTCCAGAACCTCTCTTACCGCCTGAAGAAACTCGGTCTCGCCGGGATTACGCTTTTCAACCTTTTCGTACACGCCCTTAAGGTACTCATTTTTAAACGCCATTGTTTAAATCCTCCTTGTATAATTTACAGTTTTAATACTTTGCGGATACCTCTCCGCTTTATCACTATAAAAATAAGTATACACCATTTCCCCACGATTTGCAAGAGTTTTTAGAAAAAATTCCAAAATGTTAAAAAAATTGTTATTTTTTAAGGAAAGACGCGGGATTTTGAAATATTTTGTCCGATACATTTCAAAATCCCGCGTCATATTTTCACAATATATGGAAGATCACACAACGGTATAGCCCAGCTCCTCCAGCTTTGAAACAATGTCTTGGCTGATATCGGAATTTTCCCCCTCCTCAATAAGAGCCGCTCCGTAAATGGGGGCAATAGGCGGATACAGCTCCTGCACCAGCATTACATCTACCCATATCCTGTCCCCCGTTTTAAAGCCGTCGAGAGAAACTCCGCTCACATCAATGCCCGCAGTCTCCACATCTAAAGCGGGATGTATCTTTAAAAGGTCAATTCCCGCAAGCATACCGTATTTTTCCGCAGGGAGAAGAAAGCATTCCGTCTCCGTCCGCACAAAATATCCGCTGTGACGCGTTACAAGCGGCTGTTCCGTCTTTTCACCGATAACGGCGTGGATACCGCAGTCCTCCAGACCAAGAAGCGCTTGGTCGGCAATATTGGAAACATCTCCCGCCTCAATGAGCCTTAACCCGTAAATGCGGGCTTGTCCGGGATATGACGCCGCAATTAATCCAACGTCAACCTCTATTTTGTCTCCCGTTTTCAGGCTGTCCATAGGGACTTCGCCCTCTTCACCCTCTGCAAAATAAATTTCCACGGGTTCATAATATGTTTCGATATGTCCGTCCGGCTGTGAAGAAGTATAGCTTTGTTCAAAAATTATATAGTCGGTGTAGCTTCGCATATAGTATCCCGTTATGCTGCCGATCTCATTGTTGAATTCATTGCCGCTCTCGGTGTCCTCCGACTTTGAATAGTCAGAAAGCATTCCCGGGGCGATTTCGGAATTTTCTGCCTTTGAGCAGGCTGAAAGCAGTACCGCTGTAAGCATAAGTATCGACAGACCTATATACTTAATTTTAGACTTCATTTTCAATTCCCCTTTGTATAAATTTATCGAATTAATACTTATCGCATATTATAAAGCATAAATCCTCTCGTTATATAAGACGCATTTAGGGGAGGAAATCTTACAGCTTAGGGAAAATTTATTTTTTTAGTATTTCCGTGCAGACCTTATAGTCGGGCATGATATCGCCTACCACCGCCCAGAACGCCGCGCTGTGATTAGGTACGATAAAGTGGGCGTACTCGTGGACGAACACATACGCCGCGCATATCTCGGGATACAGAGCAAGCCTGCTGTTCATCACGATCTTCCCCTCGGAGATGTGGCAGCTTCCCCAGCGGGAACTCATTTCCCGTATCTGCAAGTCGGCTTGCTTAACGTCGTAGCCTTTCGCACTAAACATCAGCCGCGTGCGCCTGTTAAGGGTCTCGAACAGCTTTCGGGTCTCCTCGGCGTAGAATTTTTCCAGCACTTTCCCGACCCTGTTCCCGTACCGCACGGTGACAACGATTTTATCTTCCTCCACAGAAACGCTTTCCTGCGCCGCATAGGATATGCTCTCGTCGATTTCTATACCTAAAGTATAATATTTGCCAAAATAACAAAGAGTATCGCCGTTTTGATAGTCCTCCGAAGCTTTAGGCAGCACGGGAGCGTTCTCACGCTTGGAAAAGCCCTCCAGCGCGGAGAAGATAAAATCAGACTTTTCCCTGATAAAATCCTCGATAAACTTCACGGGCACCCGCGTGTTTGCGCTGATATAAACTATCCCGTCGGGCTTTACCCGCAGATTTACGTTCCTGACCTTTTTTCGGGTCAGCACCCACCGCACTTCCCTGCCGCCGCAGACAAGCACTCGTATATTGTTACCGTCCACTGTAGTCCTCTTCCACTGTAATGACGGTGTTGAACCGTTCGTCCCTGCTTCTGATATTCTGCTTTATTTTGTCCGCTATACTGTCCCGCTCGGAGGGTGAGCCCGCGTCGGTGAGGACAAGGTCGAAGATAAGATTTATGCGGTTTTCGCCGTCGGTGATCCTGAAATCGTGAATATTGCAATTGGGAAAAAACTCCCTTGCGCACTCCAGAACCATAGCTTTTAGACCGTCCACATACTCGTTGTTTACGGTTATGGGGTCGGTGTGAATGACGGTTTGGATACCCATTTCGGAAAGTATCTGCCGCTCCACGTCGTCGATAATCTCATGGATATGCACCATATCCGAATCGTCGGGGACTTCCGCGTGTACCGAAGCGAAAACTCTGCCCGGGCCGTAGTCGTGTACCATAAGGTCATGTATGCCCACAATCTCGTCGCGGGACATGATTATACCGCTGAGAGTGTCAATAGTCTCGTGTGAGGGCGGAGTACCCAGCAGCAGGTCGATAGTCTCCTTGGCAAGATTATAGCCGCCGTAAACGATATACACCGCAACGACAATACCCACAAAGCCGTCGATCTGGAACGGCAGGAAGCTTCCGACAACGGTAGCCGCAACCACTGCGCTTGTGGAAATAACGTCGTTTATGCTGTCGCGGGCAGTGGCTTTCATGACGGTGGAATTTATTTTTTTCGCAATAAAGCTGTAGCAGAAGTACATCCAAAGCTTGACAAGCACCGACGCCGCCAGAATTATTATCATTGGCAGACTGAAAATAACCTCTTCGGGATCTGCAATTTTCCCAACGCTGCTCTTGAAAAGCTCGAAGCCCACAAGCAGAATGATAAAGGAAACTATCAGCGAGGAAATATACTCTATCCTGCCGTGACCGAACGGGTGCTCACGGTCGGGCTGACGGGTGGACATTTTAGCGCCGATTATCGCCACAAGGCAGCTTCCCATGTCGGACAGGTTGTTGAACGCGTCCGAGGTGACAGCAATGCTGTTCATAAGCGTACCCACCGCAAGCTTCAGCCCGAACAGGAACAGATTGCATATTGCTCCCAGCACGCCCCCAAGCACGCTGTAGCTTTGCCTTACGTTTTTGTCGGACACATTTTCGCAGTCCTTAACAAAGGTTTTCGTCAGAAATTTTATCATGAACGGTTATACCCCTTTTCTCGAATACTAAATAAGGGTACCGTCGGGTACCCTTAACTCTTAAAATCATAATACAGTAAGCAATATATATGCTGCGGCGGCAAGTATTATTACAGCCGCAACAGCAATTAAAATCCACAAAGTCTTTTTGGACTTCCGCTTTTTCT
This sequence comes from Ruminococcus sp., assembly GCA_014799735.1. Classification (GTDB taxonomy): domain Bacteria; phylum Bacillota; class Clostridia; order Oscillospirales; family Ruminococcaceae; genus RGIG8773. The sequence goes on along the minus strand of JAAVHL010000142.1, from coordinate 2,971 downwards.
TAGGCTTTTCCATATCCTCCATAACGGAAAACGTCTCTTTCATGTCCAGCTTCATATCCTTGATGTCCTGCCTGAGCTGACGTATCTTCTCCTTATCCTCGGAGGCTCTCATTCTCATTTTCGGCATAATATCCTCCGTCGGTCATCTGTCGGACGTTTCCGTATGCTCCGCCTTTTCAGCCTCTGCGGCAAACTTCGATGCCTTTATCATTATCGCGCATTCAAGACGCTTTTTCTGCACCTCGCAGGAAAGCTTGTGAGCGGTGAGGATATTTCCCGTATAGACATAGTTGTTTGCGTTGCAGCCGCCGCTGCAATAGAATCTCGCCCAGCACTTGACGCAGTCCTCCTTGGAGTAAATGTGCGCCGCAGCAAAGCGGTTCTTGATGTCCTTGCTGAACGTTCCGTCGTTTATGTTGCCTATTTTGTAGTCGTCGTATCCAACAAACTGATGGCACGGATAAATATCCCCGTCGGGATTAACTGCGACATATTCGTTTCCACTGCCGCAGCCGCGGAGTCTCTTTATTGCGCAGGGACCCTGATCCAGATCAAGCATAAAGTGGAAGAAGTTGAAATGCTTGCCCTGTCTGTCGTGTTCGAGGATTATCTCCGCCAGACGCTCATACTCCGAAAAAATCGCGGGAAGCTCCTTTTCGGTCAGCGCGTAGCTTGCGGAAGCTTCGCTTGTTACAGGCTCTACCGATATCTGGTCGAAGCCCTGCTCGTACAGGTGAAGCACGTCCTCGGCGAAATCAAGATTATATTTTGTAAACGTCCCGCGGACGTAGTAATTTTCGTAGTTTCTTTTTTGTGCAAGTGTCTTGAACTTGTCCATTATCCTGTCGTAGCAGCCCGTGCCGTCAACACGTTTTCTCACGCGGTCGTTGACTTCCTTTCGTCCGTCCACGGAAAGCACCACGTTGGACATTTCTTTGTTGATGAAGTCCATTTTTTCCTCGTCAAGGAGCAGACCGTTTGTTGTTATCGTAAATCTGAAACGCTTGCCGAATTCCTTTTCCTTGCTTCTGCCGTACTCCACAAGCTGTTTTACCACGTCCCAGTTCATAAGGGGCTCGCCGCCGAAAAAGTCAAGCTCCAGATTTTCTCTGTCCCCCGAATTTTCAAGCAGGAAGTCCATAGCCTTTTTGCCCGTTTTGAAATCCATATGCATACGCTTGCCCGTGCCGTAATCGCCCGTACCCGCAAAGCAGTATTCGCATCTGAGGTTGCAGTCCTGCTCCACAAGCAGGCACATAGCCTTTACGGGAGCGGCAACGGAATACTTTGCAAACTGAGCGTAATCGTCCTCGGAAAAGAGAACGCCCTCGTTGTAAAGCTCCTTGACCTCCTCATAGCAGGACTTTATGTCTTTTTCAACATAAAAGCGGGAAAGCTTCTCCACCACCCGCGGGGGACACTTGTCCTCAAAGGGAGGCTTGACGTTATCCAGCATATCGTAGGTAAGCTCGTCCACAAGATGAACGCCGCCGCTGTTTGCGTCCAGGACTATATTAAGTCCGCCCAGCTTGTACTTATGTATCATAAACGCACCTCATTCAAAAATTGAAAGAATAGAACCGAAGCGGGAGAAATTTTTCTCCGTAAAGCAAATAAGGGACATTCCTGTCCCCACGTTTGCTCTCCCGAAATTCTTTACGAACCGTGAATTACTTCTCGCACTTCTGGTTTGCAACAGTGCAGGAAGTCTTGCAGGCAGACTGGCAGGAAGCCTGACACTTGCCGCAGCCGCCCTTAGCGGCAGTTTTCTTAAGGTTAGCCTTGTTGATGGTAACAATATGCTTCATTGAAAAAACCTCCGATAAAAATTATTTAATGTATATTATACCACACTATCCGACATATTTCAATAGTCAATTTAACGAAATCTGCGGGGTGAATTGACCCCAAATATTCCACCTATTGAAGAACATATCAATATTATTAACAGTTTGGTAAAAATCCCCCCTGCGGAAAAGCTTCTTACAAAGATAAGTCCTCCTAAAAAGGCCGCCGCAAAAATGATTATTCCGCACATGAGACCCGTTTTCATTCCGTGCCTGCCCCGCCTTTTCGCCGCCGTAAAGCCCGCCGCAAAGCAGCCCGCGCACAGTGCCGCGTCCGCCATGAGCAGAAACGCGCCGTCCGACAGGTCTATCATAGAAGCTATTCCCGAAAACGCCAGCGATACCAGAAAGACCGCCCCCACGCAGGCGAGCGCGGATAACAGTATCATCAGCGTTTTTTCCGTCCTGAGCTTTTCCGCGGGAGTTTTTCGTCTCATGGAAATTCCTCCGTTCAGCATATTGTTACTTAAAGCTTATGCCGAACGGAAAAAATTAATGACGGAAAATTACTTCTTGCTTATCGCTTCCTCGGGGGCGTCGTGTACCGTAGCGTTCTCCGAAATAGCCCACAGCTTAACGCGTATCTTGGAGCGGTCGCCGCCCGTTTCGATAACTACCGTGCCTGTCTCCTCGTTCTTGCGGACAACAATTCCCACGATACCGCCGATAGTCGTAACCTCGTCGCCGATCTGGAGATTGTCGCGGAGCTTCTTTGCTTCCTTTTCCTTTTTGCTCTGAGGACGGATCATAAACAGATAAATGACCAAAGCCACCAGTCCGAACGAAACAAGGTAATAAAGAAGCTGACCCGTAGGACTTATCGTTGCCGTGCCCGGGTCTGCCGCGGCGTTTTCCGCACGCATTACAAAAAAGCTTAACATAGCTGTATTCATTAAAAATCCTCCTGTAAAAATAGACATAATAATATTATAACACTATTTTGTCCGTTTGCAAGAGTATTCACAATTTGTTTTCAATTTCAAATGTGAATTTTTGGTGACAATGTAAATCTTTTCAGTTTGTCAATAAGGAGGATAAATTTTGATTTTACGCACCACGCACTATGTAACAAACCTTTAGGCGGCGAAGCCGCCGACATCGGCTGGTCCAGCTGAGCCCAGCTG
>JAAVHL010000141.1 GCA_014799735.1 Ruminococcus sp. | reverse complement strand
TCGTTCGGGTCGAAATATTCTTTCAGATATTTCAGGGCGTTGCCGTCGGGAAAAATAATATTTCCCTCGGAAGCCTCTATATGCATTCCCGCGAACACGCTGATTATCTCCCGCGTTTTGGCGTTGTAGGGATTTTCCGCAGTCTCGCTCACCAGCCATGCGGGGTGGACGCGTATGGTTATGCCTTTATATTTTACCGATCTGACCGTTTCGGCAAAGCTTCTTACGGCGTCAAGCGGGATAGTCTCCTGGTGGAACGCGTCCGCGGAAAGCAGGATATCGTTCACGCCGCTCCGGACAAGCTCCGCGGCGGTATCGCGCATTTTCTGAAAGTCCTTGGTGAAGTAACCGTTTGTGATAAGCTGGCGCTTGGGAATGCCGCAGTCCCTTGCGGCGGCGTGAATTTTGCAGACCGCATCGGGGTACAGCAGCGGCTCTCCGCCGAAGGTCATCAGGGACTCTATTTTTCGTATCCCCGCCGCGCTTCGGACAGCCCGTGCCGCGGCATCGCCGTCGATATGCTCCCCGTGTGAGGAATGCTCTCCCTCGGAGCAGTGCTTGCAGCGTCCCGTACAGGCGAGGGTCATCATAAATTCCAGACGGTTCAGATTTTGTGTGCAGGGGTTCGTTTTCATTGTCATGCTCCTTTGGCGGCACAAGTTTTTGTCACGGTACAATACATATTAATTATAAATCATCATTTCCGAGAATACAATACGCGTCCGTCAGTGTTCACCGAAAATTAACAATCCTGCCGCGCCCGCCGCTCCCCGAAACCGATTTTGTACCCTGCCAGTAATCAAACTGTAAACGAAATGTAATTGATTTCATACAGGAAAGATGATATAATATTTACAGGTATAAAAAGATAACTGCGGGATTTTATCCCGTATCAGGATAATCAAACCTTTCCGAAAGGGGTGTGATAATATAGTGAGGAACAAATTACGAGCAGCGTCACTGGTGCTTGCGGTATCCGCTGCGCTGACCTTTGCTTCCTGCGGAATAATAGACGGCGGCTCCGGGCGCATAACCGATATAACCGAGGAGGCTGTGCATACGGAAACATCAGAACCGCTTGTGAGAAACGCTCCCACAGGCTACGCTCTTGCAAACGGATACGAGATCCCCGAAGACAACGAGCCGTTTTCCTCCTACACCTACGACTTTTCGGTGTACGGAAGCAACTATATGATCACCGTAACTCCCGACGAAAACGGTACGGGTCTTGACCTTACCGTGGAGGACAATCAGTTCAGCTTCTCAAAGTTCAGCGTTACGCCTCCCGATAACTATATAGTTAAACTGCCGTATTCACAGCAGTACGCAAATCAGGTCTGCACCGTAATAAAAAGCGGTTCGGAGGAAAACAATATCCCCGACCTGCTTAAAATAGACTTCTATCTTATTGATTCCAGCGACGAATCTTTGCCCTACAGCGTCAGCAGGCTGTACTCAATACTGAACGGACGCCTTGTTGAGGTGGAGCTATACAACACCGAAGCGGACGCCTACGACAGCGCGGACGTTCCCGCAGGCAAGATCATGGGCAGAAGCGCTGCGGAAGACAGCAATATTCTTGACCGCATGGACTATATCCCCGAAAGCGATCTGTACCGCACCGACGATCTTAAGTTTATGCCCGAACCCGCCGTTACGGTGAACGAGGACGGCAGTCTCGAAACAGAGATCATAACCTATACTCTCAATCCCAACGATATGACGATGCGCCGTTCCCGCGAAACATGGACGGATTTTAACGACAATCCGCTTTATTACGGCTACGCCGCGCACGCGATCGCCGGAAATATCTATCAGTACTTCACCGCCGCCAGTCTTAATGTAAGCTACGAAGACTACGTGGAGGTTGCCGCTGCCGACAACGGCGACAGCAGGTATTTCTTCAAGGTGGACGATCCCAGATTTTCCACCCTCACTGAGCTGAGAAGCTACACGCTGAGATATTTCGACGAGAAGCTTGTGAACGATATGTTCCTGAAGGCTCCCCAGCAGTACCGCGATATCGGCGGAGCGCTGTACACCATTCTTGGCGACGGCGGCATAAACGATGAGCTTGGCAAGCTTACCATCGTAAGCTGGGATATCGACGGCAATACGATCACATACCACACAAAGCAGGAGAAATTCAACAGCAGCCACGTGCTTGACGGCTACGTTGACGGCGGTGATTTCGTTATCGAGGTAAGCGGCGGAAACAGCTTTACTGTAAAGCAGTACCGCTACCCCTACAGCTAATCCCAATAACCAATAAAAGTGCAGATTTTTTATACACTTTTTAATTGGTTATTTGTATGACAGCTGCAAATACCGAAAATGCCATGTGTGTTTTCGGTATTTTTCTTTTTCAAAATTTTCTTGTTATGCCTATTGACAAAAGTATACTAAAATGGTATAATTAAGTCATGAATAAACCTCACGTCTCCAAGGGACGCTGACTTGTCAAAAACGAAAGGAAGATGTTGTTATGGATATAATTGTAAATAACGGAACTATCACCGAGGAGGAGCAGAACAACTACGTTAAGTATCTGGCGGACAAGTTTCCCGACAAGACGCTGTCCCGTCTGGAGATAAATATTGACGGCGATTACGCCGAGCTCAGCTACAAGTTTGAGGACGTGCCTTTCGAGCGTATCCGCCGCGTTACGGGTTACCTGACAGGTACACTCGACCGCTGGAACGACGCAAAACGTGCCGAGGAGCATGACAGAGTAAAGCACGGGGTTTGATGGCTTGATTGAGGGGACATTTCCCGAACGGGAATTTGTCCTCTTGTTTTTTGTGCGGTAAATGCGGGGAGCCCCCTCAATGGGGCGGGTAAAGTTATTGGCTGCCTGATTTATCGTCCCTTCATGTTTCTGCCACACATCTTGACAAGTTTCTTCCATGGTGCTAAAATAAATAAAAACCCCTCGAAAGGAAGAGATACCCATAAAAAGAAAATTGAAAAGTCTGTTTAAAATTATTTTCGGCAGGACAATGATAGTGATTTTCGGACTTTTGCTTCAGATAGCTTTCATTGTTTCATCGCTGAATTTTTTCAGCGACCGTTTTGTCTACTTCTCCATTGCCTCGACGCTTCTTTCGCTCGTCGTGCTTGTGTGGATAATCAACGATAACACCAATCCGTACTACAAGCTGGCATGGGTAGTGCCTGTTCTGATAATTCCCGTTTTCGGCACTGTAACCTATCTGTTTGCAAAGCTAGGACTGGGTACCCATATCATGAACAAAAGGCTGCTGAAGCTTATCGACAAGACCTCACCTTTTATACCTCAGAACAAGGACACGCTGGACGAGCTTGAAAAAATAAGCGTCAAGGAAAAAAATCTTGCCGTTTATATGAAGACCCACGCGGGGTATCCTATATGGAAAAATACCTACGCCGAGTACTATCCTCTCGGCGAGGACGCTTTCGCTTCAATGGTGCGGGAGCTTGAAGCCGCCGAAGAATTTATTTTTATGGAATATTTCATCGTAGAGCGGGGCGTAATGTGGAATACTATTCTTGAAATACTCGCCAAAAAAGCTGCCGAGGGCGTGGACGTCCGCTTCATGTACGACGGAATGTGCAGCCTTATGCTCGTGCCCTACAGCTACCCCAAAAAGCTTGAAGCCATGGGCATAAAGTGCAAAATGTTCTCGCCGATAAAGCCCGTGCTTTCCACAGTCCAGAACAACCGCGACCACAGAAAAATTCTCGTTGTGGACGGTCACACGGCCTTTACGGGCGGCGTGAACCTTGCCGACGAGTACATCAACAAGGTGGAGTATTACGGCCACTGGAAGGACACCGCAGTCATGCTGAAGGGCGAGGCCGCCGCGGGATTTACCATAATGTTCCTGCAAAACTGGAATATCAGCGAAAGCGCCGAGGACGATTACGCAAGCTTTATCAAGAGCGATTTCCCGCAGCTTAGGGAAAACAATCTGCCAACGGACGGCTTTGTGCTGCCTTACGGCGACAGTCCGCTGGACAACGAAAACGTGGGACAGATAGTCTATCTGGACATACTCAACAGGGCGGAGCGGTACGTCCACATAATGACGCCGTATCTTATTCTGGACAACGAAATGGTGGGCGCGCTGACCTATGCGGCAAAGCGGGGCGTGGACGTTGTGATCATCATGCCCCATATTCCCGACAAGATTTATGCCTACCTGCTTGCCCGCTCCTACTACGCGGAGCTTATCCGCGCGGGCGTAAAAATATACGAATACACGCCGGGCTTCGTCCACGCGAAATGCTTTGTCAGCGACGATACGAGAGCCGTTGTGGGTTCGATAAATCTGGATTACCGCAGCCTGTTCCTGCATTTCGAGTGCGCTTCATATTTCTACAGACACTCCGTCGTTGAACAGGTCGAGCAGGACGTGCAGAACACCTTGAAAAAGTGTATGCAGGTCACCCTTGACGACTGCAAAAGGTTTAACCCTTTCAAGCGCATTGCGGGACACGTTCTGAGGCTTTTTGCACCGCTTATGTAAAATTCTGATTGTTATATAACATATGTAATCGAAGTAAAAATAAGCGCATTATAAGCGGATTTGCAGAATGCTGCCGAAAGCAGTCGGAACAGTCCCGCAGGGCAGACGGCTGCACAGACGATATCCTATAAAGGAAGTGCAAAAAAATAATATGAAAGAAAAAATAACAGCAGTTATAAAACGCGTTGTTCAGTTAGCTCCCTTGGTAATGGTGGCTGTATGCGCGCTGCTGTATCTGAAATTTTTCAGAGGAGTGACAATAGAGCATATACTTGAATTTACTCCCGAAAATCTGTGGCTTGCGGCACTTGTTATGCTGGGACTTTTCGCGCTGAAATCACTGTCGATATTTTTTCCCATGCTCATTCTCATAGCCGCTTCGGGAAGTATTTTCCCCTCGTTTTTGTCCGCAGTGCTTGTAAACTGCGCGGGGGTCGCGGTGATGATACTTGTCCCGTACGCAATAGGACGCTTTGCCGAAAGGGAGTTCGTGGAGGGACTGATAAGCAAGCACAAGAACGCCGCAAAGCTCCGCGAGCTGAAGTCGGACAACGAGCTTTTCATCGCCTTTTTTCTAAGGGTAATAAACGTCCTGCCCTGCGACCTGGTAAGTATGTTTCTCGGCTCGACGGGCTTCGGGCTGTGGAAATATATGCTTGGCTCGTTTCTTGGGATACTTCCCGGAATCATTACGACCACACTCATGGGAGCAAATGTGGACAACCCTACTTCGCCGAAATTCTGGCTGTCAGTAGTTGTGGAAATTGTCTTTGCGGCGGCTTCGAGCATATGGTATTATTTTTATAAAAAGAAAAAGAAAGGCTCGAAAACAGGTGAAACCGATACCGCGGAAAATTCCCTCGAAAACAAATAAATACCGCAGAAAAATAAATGCGTCCGATTTCGTGCAATGCCGATACAGAAGATTTTTTCTCGTCTCGGAAACAAAATTTGCCGCCATCACTATAGACGGCGGCAAGCATAAAGGCTCAGCCTTTGTTTTCGGACGCGTTTATTTTTCTGCGGTATTAAATAATTGGTGTTATATAATGTCTGTTATTGTCGAAAACTATATCCGTTCAGACCACGTATTTCGCCATGTACTGCTCGGTAAGATCCATATACTCCTTGTCGCTGCTCTTGTGCTGAGCCTGAATGTATTCGTGACGGTTAAGCACGGATTTGTTTTTCTGCGCGCCGATAACGTACACAGCAACGTTTGAGCAGTGGTCGGAAATACGCTCCAGATTTATGAGCAGATCGAGGAAATTCACTCCGCTCTCCACAACGCACTCGCCGTTTTTGAGACGTTCGATATGCCGCGCTTTCAGCGTTTCGTTAAGGAAATCCACAGTTTCCTCCAGCGGCTCGATCTTGAACGCGAGCCCGATATCGTTGTTTTTGACCGTATCCACAGCCATTCCGATTATTTCCTCAACCGCGTCGGATATAACTCCAAGCTCTCGAAGCGCGCTGTCCGAAAAGGTAACGTCAAGGTCGTGAAGCTTTTCCGCGTTTTCGATAAGGTTCATGGCATAGTCGCCGATACGCTCAAACTCGGAGGTAAGGTGCAGAAGCTCGGTAACACGGCGGTTCTCGTAGTCGGTAAGTATGCACTCGGTTATCTTCACAAGGTAGGCGTTGAGCTTGTCCTCCATGCGGTCGAGAGCCTCCTCGTTGTCGGTCAGGCGGGCGATAAGCTTTTCGCTGAATTCGCCTCTGCCGAACAGCTTGCGCATTCCCGTAAAGTTCTGCAAAGCCACACGTCCCATTGTAACGACCGCGTTGTTCGCCTGCTGGATAGCCAGCGCAGGCGACTTGAGGAAACGCTCGTCCAGCGCGTTGAAAGTGATCTCCTCGCCGCCCTGCTCGGCTTCCGCGCTGCTTTTGTCCCGTATGGTAATGCAGGCAAGCTTTTCCAGAAGCTTTGTAAAGGGCAGGAAGCAAAGCGTTACCGTAACGTTGAACAGCGTGTGGAAATTGGCGATACCGCCCATGTCTATTGGGTCGTCCCATGAGGGAAAGCCTATTGCGGCCTTTACGGCGTAAACCACTATCAGAAACGCAACAGTACCGATAACATTGAAGTACAGGTGGACTACAGCCGTCCGCTTTGCGTTTTTGTTCGCGCCAACGGCGGAAATAAGCGAGGTCACGCAGGAGCCTATGTTCTGTCCCATAATTATCGGGAAAGCCGCGGAAAATTTAAGTATTCCCGTGGAGGAAATTGCTTGCAGGATACCTACCGAAGCCGAGGAGCTTTGCAGCAGAGCCGTTACGGCAGCTCCCGCGATTATTCCCAAAAGCGGATTTGACAGCGCGGAGAAAAGCTTCCTGAAAGCATCAAGCTCTGCCAAGGGAGCGACCGCTCCGCTCATGGTGAGCATTCCCGTGAAAAGGATACCCAGTCCCACAAGAGCCTCACCGATATTTTTTTTCATGTCGCTTTTGGACAGCATATAAATGGCAAGTCCCGTAACCGCGATTATCGGAGCAAGGTACGTTGGAGTGAGCAGCTTTAAGGCAAAGCCTACATTTGCGCTGTTTTCAAGGTCTCCGAGACGGAGTATCTGACCCGTTACGGTGGTACCTATATTCGCGCCCATTATAACGCCGATCGCCGAGGAAAGCTTTAGTATCCCCGCGTTTACCATTCCGACTATGATTACCGTGGTCGCGCCCGAGCTCTGGATAGCGGCGGTAACTGCCGCGCCGAGAGCGACGCTTTTGAAGATGTTGTTGGTAAGTCCCGAAAGTATCTTTTCAAGCTTTCCGCCCGAAATTTTTTCCAGACCGCGGCTGAGCATGAGCATTCCGTAAATGAACAGCGCAACTCCTCCGAACGCCTGAATGGCGATAAGTACGATATCGGATCCTGACATATTTCCTCTCCTGTTTCTTTTTTCTCTTTTATTTTTTACTTTTTTTCACAAGTATAATTATAGCATTGCTCCGAAAGAATAAAAGCACATTTTATGACTAATTTTATTTTCTCATTAATATACAAAAATCGACCGGTTTTGTGGAAATTTTTATACGCTGTACCGAAAACCGGCGGGCAGTTTTTTATTTTGCTGAAAATGTTTTCGCTTTCTCTTGATTATTGGGTGCAAAATATGGTATAATGTAATGAAATATTAATGTAAATTTTGAAAGGAAGCCGCCCTAAGCGGCAGAAGTGTAAATGAAAAAATGGACGATCGGCGATCCCGACCGAAACGCCGCACAAGCTCTTTCGCGGCAGGGGGGACTGTCAGGGATATGCGCGGAGGTACTGGTCTCCCGCGGGATAGATACAATGGAAAGTGCCATGAGCTTTTTTAACGCGGACACCGACGAGGACGGCGGCGAAAGGCTTTCCGACCCGTTTTTGATAAAGGATATGCGCGAAGCCGCGGACACCATACTGGCGGCTGTGGACAGCGGCAAAAGCATATGCGTCTACGGCGACTACGACTGCGACGGAATTACCGCAACGGCTTTGCTGTACTCATATATTGAATGTATCGGCGGCGACGTCAGATACTATATTAATGACAGAAGCGAGGGCTACGGACTTTGTGCGGACGCGTTAAAACGTCTTGCGGAGGAGGGCACGGAGCTTATCGTTACGGTGGACAACGGAATTTCCGCCGTAAGCGAAGCGGCTCTGGCAAAGGAGCTTGGCATTGAGCTTGTCATCACCGACCACCACCAGCCGGGAGAGACACTTCCCGAGGCGGCGGCTGTGGTAGACCCCCACAGGAACGACGATCTTTCTCCGTTCAAGGACTTGTGCGGCTGCGGCGTTGCGCTGAAGCTTGTGGCGGCTATGGACGGCGGCAGCTATGATTCCGCGCTGGAACAGTTCTCCGACCTTGCGGCGATAGCAACCGTTGCGGACGTTGTACCTCTTGCGGGGGAAAACCGCGAGATCGTACGTCTCGGTCTGAAATATCTTGAAAATACCGAAAACGCGGGCTTGCAGGCGCTTATGGAGGCGGCCTCCGTGAAGCTTCCCGTTACGTCAATGCAGGCGGCGTTTGCGATCGCTCCGAGGATAAACGCTTCGGGACGGTTTGCATCCGCTTCGGAAGCCGTGGAGCTTCTTTTGTGCGAAGACCCCGATATCGCCGCGGAAATGGCCGCTCGGCTGAGTTCACTTAACGTCGAGCGGAAAAAGACCGAAGCGGCGATCATGGAGACTATCCGCGGGAGAATTTCGGACGATCCCCATATTCTGTACGAACGTGTGCTGTTTCTTTACGGCGAGGGCTGGCACCACGGCGTTATAGGCATTGTTGCGGCAAAGCTTGTTGAACGCTTCGGCAAGCCCGTGTTCATACTTTCCGATGACGGGGACGAGGCCCGCGGCTCGGCAAGGTCGGTGGCGGGATTTTCGGTACACAAGGCTCTCACCGCCTGCGCGGAAGTCCTGACCAAATTCGGCGGACACAGCGGCGCGGGAGGGTTCTCCCTGAAAAAAGAAAATATCGGAGCGTTTAACGAAGCCCTGCAAAAATACGCGGCGGAGGAATTTTCGGTCATGCCGAGACTTGCGCTTCACGCCGACAAGCTGCTCCGTCCCGAAGAGCTTACGGTGGAGGAAATTTCCTCCCTTGCTTCTCTCGAACCCTGCGGAGAGGGAAATCCCAAACCGCTGTTTGCAATGCTGGGAGCGCGGCTTGACGGAATTGTCCCACTTTCGGGAGGAGCGCATACAAAGCTGAAAATCACTTACGGAAACAAGACCGTTTTGGGGCTTATGTTCGGCATGAAAACCGCGGAGTTCCCCTATAGGGCGGGAGATATGCTGGATATTTTGGCGTACCCCGAAATAAATACATACGGCGGTCAGAGCGCGGTAAATCTGCGTATCGAGGACTGCCGCAGAAACGGGATATCCCAGAAAAAATATTTTGCCGCGCTGGACGCTTACGAACGCTACAGGCGGGGCGAGGGCGCGGACAAGGCGTTAGTCACGAGGATAGTTCCCGACAGGAACGATCTGGCGGCGGTCTGGCGGGCGATACCCGAAACGGATACCGACATGGATATGGTATTTTTTGAGGTGTACTCGAAGCTTCCCAATGAGATGAATTACTGTAAGTTCCGTCTGGCTCTGGATATTTTCACGGAGACGGGACTTATCGGCACAGACCCCTACAGCGGAACGGTGCGCCGTCTGCACGTTGACAAAAAGGTCAATCTGGACGATTCGGCTTTGCTTGCGGAGCTGAGATCGCTTTGCAATAAACAAAACTAAAGAAAGAAGCGGAAAAACTATGCTGAACAAGTCCGAGCCGTTCTATACGATAGACGCGCTGATACAGAAAATACTCGACGACGAAAAACAGTACGATCTGAGTAAAATTATTTCCGCATACGAATTTGCCGCAAAAGCTCACGCAAACCAGTTCCGCTCGTCGGGAGAGCCTTACATCACCCACCCGCTGGCGGTCTCGTTTATCTTGCTGGAGCTTGGCATGGACACCGACACCATCTGCGCCGCAATGCTCCACGACGTTGTGGAGGACACCGACGTTACTCTCGAGGAGGTCAAGAAACGCTTCGGGCAGGACGTTGCCATGCTTGTGGACGGCGTTACAAAGCTGGGCAAGATACCCCTTTTCACAAAGGAGGAGCAGCAGGCTGAAAACGTGCGGAAGATACTCCTTGCAATGTCACAGGACATTAGGGTAATAATAATAAAGCTCTGCGACCGTCTGCACAATATGAGGACGCTGCATTACCGTCCCGCACACAAGCAGAGGAACACCGCGCTGGAGACCATGAACATTTACGCGCCCATCGCCCACAGGCTCGGTATGCGTACCATAAAGGACGAGATCGAGGATCTGGCATTCCGCTACCTTGACCCCTACGCCTACGGCGAGATCGAGCAGATGCTCCGTATCAGAAGCGACGAGCGTGAGGCGTTTATCCAGTCCATAAAGGAGCAGATAACCGAACGCTTTAAGGAGGAGACTTTTCAGCGTCCCCCCCAGATAGACGGACGTGTGAAATCCGTTTACGGAATTTACAAAAAGGCGTTTTTGCAGGGCAAGAGCATAGACCAGATATACGACAAATACGCGGCGAGAATTATCGTGGATACCGTAAACGAGTGCTATAACGCGCTGGGTCTGATACACGATATGTTCACGCCTATCCCAAACCGCTTCAAGGACTATATCGCTACGCCGAAATCCAATATGTACCAGTCTCTGCACACCACCGTTATCGGCAAGGAGGGTCTGCCCTTTGAGGTGCAGATCAGGACTTGGGATATGCACCACACCGCCGAGTACGGTATCGCCGCTCACTGGAAGTACAAGGAGGGCATAAGCGGCAAGGATAAGCTTGAAAACAGGCTTGCTTGGATACGCCAGATAATCGAGGCTCAGCAGGAAGCCGACGACGTGGAGGAGATCGTCCGCACCATAAAAAGCGACCTTGCTCCCGAGGAGACCTTTGCTTTCACGCCAAAGGGAGATATGATAACCCTGCCCAGCGGCGCGAATATCATTGACTTTGCCTACGCTATCCACACCGAGGTAGGCAACAAGATGAAGGGAGCAAAGGTGGACGGCAAGCTTGTCTCGCTGGACTATCAGCTCTCCACAGGCGAGATCGTTGAAATAATCACCTCAAAAGACCCCGACCACGGCCCCAACAGGGCATGGCTGGATATATGCAAGACCAACGAAGCGAAGTCCAAAATACGCTCATGGTTCAAAAAGGAACGCCGCGAGGAGAACATCATCAAGGGCAGGGAGGAGCTTGAAAAGGAGTTCAAGCGGAACTTCATGCGCGTTCCCGAAGAGGATCTGCAATCCTTCCTTGCGGACGACATGAAGCGGCACAACTGCTCCACGCTGGATAATTTCTACGCGGCTATAGGCTACGGCGGCGTGATTCTTTCCCGCATGACCCAGCGGCTCAAGGACAGGTACGAGAAGCTTTACGGCGGTGCGGAAGAGCCCGAGATCAAGACCTACACGCCGAGAAAAAGCTCCACGGGCGTTGTGGTGGACGGCGAGGAAAACGTGCTTGTCAAGTTCTCCAAGTGCTGCAATCCCGTTCCGGGAGACGATATCGTCGGCTTTGTTACCCGCGGACACGGCGTTTCGGTACACAACAAAAACTGCGTGAACTATCTTAACGCCATGGATACGGGTGCCGACTCCGAACGGTGGATTGAAGTTCACTGGGCGGAAAATACCATTCACAACAGCGCGCCAGTTTACAAGGTAACGCTGGACATCGCCGCAAGCGAAAATATCCTGATACTTGCGGAGATATCCAAAACTCTTGCGGAAATGCACATTCCCGTTTCGGAGCTTTCCGTAAAGGAGCTGAAAAACGGCAACAGCAGTATTTTTGTTACCATAAGCACCGCGGGAGTTTCACAGCTTAATAATATCATTGCCAAAATAAAGAAAATTCCCGACGTTATCAGCGTGGACAGAACGGTCAAGTAAAAGCAGGAACTTTTATACAAACAGTATATTAATTGGCTACTATTACAATTTTGGAAAAGAGTAAATATACTAACAGTATTTTAGTTTAGAATTATTACAATTTTGCTGAATTGAGAGAAAAATTCTATACAAGGAGTATTTTTAATGAAGATTATTACAATTCCGCCGCAGGGCATATTTGCGGTGAACTGCTATTTAGTAGTATCCGAAGCGGGGAATGCCGCATTAATAGACGCTCCCGAGGGTGCGGAGAGGATCATTGCCGCGGCGGAGAAAAACGGCGCGAAGATAAAAAAGATTTTGCTCACTCACGGTCACTGCGACCACATAGATTCTCTTGCGGAGATCGCGGAGAGAACGGGCGCGGAGGTCTATATCCACGAGCTGGACGCGGGAAAGCTTACCGACAGCTATACCAATCTGACCGAATTTTTCGCGGGATACCAGGAAAGCGTAACTCCCTACAGCAGTGCGACCTGTCTTTCCGACGGCGACACGGTGAAGCTTGACGAGCTGACCTTTACAGTCCTGCACACTCCGGGACACACAAGCGGAAGCGTCTGCTATGTGATTGACGACGTGATGTTCAGCGGGGATACGCTGTTTAAAAATTCCATCGGCAGGACGGATATGCCCGACGGAAATCAGATAACTCTGTTTGACAGCTTGAAGCTTTTAGAGGATTACCGCGGCGAGCATGAGGATTACCGCTTGCTTTCGGGACACGGCGCGGAGTCCACCCTAAAAAGGGAGCGGGACAACAATCCGTTTCTGAACGGCAATATGTTCGACTATTGAAAGCAAGTTAAAAAATCTTCGATTTTTTAACTGCGAGTTTTGTTTTCCTCACTGTCGTGAGGAATTTTGCTGACGCAAAACCACAAAACGTCGAAAAAGGAAGATATTAATGATAGTCTGTTATTTCGGAAACAGCTTTAAATATGAAACGGAAGCGGTTCTGAAGCTGTTCCTGCCAATCGTTACGTTTGATTTTCTTTTTGAGAAATATCCCGACGGCGGGGATTTCTGCATTATTA
This sequence comes from Ruminococcus sp., assembly GCA_014799735.1. Taxonomy (GTDB): domain Bacteria; phylum Bacillota; class Clostridia; order Oscillospirales; family Ruminococcaceae; genus RGIG8773. The sequence goes on along the minus strand of JAAVHL010000141.1, from coordinate 10,107 downwards.
GGCGTGAACCGAACAGTGACGGCTATACGCTGTCCGTGGCGGTAAGTCTTGACGGCGTGAACGAAAGCCGCGAAGAGACCCGCAGCGGAGAATTTTCCGACAAAGAGGACGAAGCCGCGCTGTGCAAAATGCTTTACCTTATAATGCAGAAGCTTAAAGGCGTTACCCCTGCGTGGGGACTGCTGACTGGGATACGTCCCGTGAAAAAGGTCAACGAGCTTCTGGAACGGGGACTTGACAAGACGGAGATTTTCTCGGCTCTGAAAGAAAAATATTTTGTTTCCGACGAAAAGCTGGAGCTTGCCTACAGCACCGCCGTAACTCAGGCTGACGCTTTGGCGGCTCTGGACAAGCGGTCTTATTCGTTGTATGTGTCGGTACCGTTTTGTCCGTCACGGTGCAGCTACTGCTCGTTTGTGAGCCATTCCATTGAATCTGCGGGAGCAAAAAAGCTGCTTCCCGACTATGTTAAGAAGCTTTGCGAGGAGATTGCCCAGACCGCGGAAATAGCGCAGGAACTGGGTCTGCGGCTTGATACCATTTATATCGGCGGGGGAACTCCCACCGCTCTTTCCGCGGAGCAGCTTGAAGCGGTAATGTCCGCGGTGAAAAAAAACTTTGACATTTCAAAAATACGTGAATATACTGTAGAAGCAGGACGTTCCGATACGATTACCGAAAAAAAGCTTGAAATTATCCGCGATTTCGGAGCGACGAGAATTTCGGTAAATCCTCAGACAATGAACAACGCCGTGCTTGAAGCCATAGGCAGACGACATTCTGCCGAGGACGTTGTTTCCGCCTTTTCCAAAGCCCGCAGGCTTGGCTTCGGAAATATAAACATGGACGTTATCGCGGGGCTTCCCACTGATACGCCCGAAAGCTTTTCCAAAACTATCGAAACGCTCTGCGGACTTGACCCCGAAAGCATAACTATTCATACTCTGACGGTGAAGCGTTCCTCGAAGCTTTTTTCCGAGGAGGAACGCCGCGTTGACGGCAGGGTCAGCGAAATGGTACTGACGGGTCAGACCGTTCTGCACGAAAAGGGGTATCTCCCCTACTACCTCTATCGGCAGAAAAACACGGTCGATAATCTTGAAAACGTTGGCTTCGCCAAGGCGGGATACGAGTGCCTCTACAACATTTACATAATGGAGGAGGCGCAGACTATTCTCGCCGTGGGAGCGGGCGGTTCAACAAAGCTTGTGAACACCGGAACGGGAAAGATAGAAAGGCTGTTCAACTACAAATTTCCCTACGAATATATTTCGAGGTATGATAAGATGATCACGAAAAAGGACAGGATAGCTGAATTTTTCAGGAGCATCTGAGCAATTCTGTAAAATATGTCTGATAAATAACTCATCAATGCCATGACAAAACATATTGACAAATCAATGGTTTTGCAATATAATGTAAGTACAAATTAATGAGGAGAGATGTTATGGCGAATTTACAGATCAGGGTTACCGACGAACTCAAAGCGCAGGCGGACGAACTTTTTGCAAGTCTTGGCTTTGACACGTCCACAGCGGTAAGAATATTTCTGACAGCTGCGCTGGAAAATAACGGTCTGCCGTTTGAAGTAAAGCATAATACTCCGTCAAAGGAAATGCGGCAGGCAATTTATGAGAGTAGAAACAGAATTGATCTTAACGGTCCGTATGATACGGCGGAGGACGCCGTTAACGCAATGCTGGAGGACTGAGCTTTGTACAGGATCGAATTTACAAACAAAATGAAAAGAGACGCAAAGCTGATGAAAAAAAGGGGAAAGGATATGTCGAAGCTTACAAACGTCCTTGAACTTCTTGCGGCGGGAACAGCGCTGCCGCAAAGCTTTAGAGATCACCGTCTGACGGGTGATCTGAGCGATTTCAGAGAGTGTCACATTGAACCAGACTGGCTGCTTATATATCAGTTTCATGACGACGTGCTGACCCTTACCGCGACCGGAACGGGAACACATTCCGACCTGTTCGGGAAATAGGCAGACAAAGGCTATGTCGCAACAATTATTAATTGATTTATGTGAGAGGTGCAAAATGGAGGATTTTTTAAAGCTTGCCGAAAAGCGTTACTCCGTGAGAAAATTTACGGATAAGCATTTGGAACAGGAGAAAATTGATAAGATACTTAAGGCGGCTATGCTTGCTCCAACGGGCTGCAATAATCAGCCCCAGCGTATTCTTGTTATCAACAGCGATGACAGTATCCAAAAGCTGAAAAAATGTACGAAATGCCATTTTGACACGCCCACGGCAATGCTTGTGTGCTACAATAAAAACGAGTGCTGGGTGCGGAAATACGACGGAAAAACCTGCGGGGTTGCCGACGCCTGCATTGTCACCACCCACATGATGCTTGAAGCGGAGGAGCTTGGCATAGGCACGACTTGGGTAATGCATTTTGATCCTGAAGCAATGCGGTGCGAATTTGAAATTCCCGACAATATTGAGCCTGTTGCGCTGTTGGTGATGGGTTATCCTGCAGAGGACGCGGAGCCGTCGCCGCTGCACAGCGAGTTCAGACCTATGGAAGAACTGGTGGTTTACGATAAATTCTGAAACTAACTAAAGGCAAAACGGACGGATACAAATTCGTCCCCACAAATAAAATTTTACAGGAGGAAATTATTATGAGCTTTAATTTTGACGATCTGGTATCGGGTGCAAAGGACGTTTTCGACAAGGCGGCGGCTAAGGCGGGAGAGGCTATCGACTACTCCAAGACCCAGATAGACCGCGGTCAGCTTCGCAGCAAGATCAAGGAAAAGTACTGCGAGCTGGGAAAAGTTTGCTACAATATGCACGAGTGCGGCGACGACAAAACCGGCGAGATGAAAAAGCTTATCGGCGAGATCAAGGAGCTGTCCGACAAGCTTGATGAAGCCGACGTTTCCGTTAATGCAAAGAAATCCAAGGAATGTCGTTTCTGCGGTACGGCAAACGACGCGGTAAGCACGTTCTGCACAAAATGCGGAGAAAAGCTCTGAGATACGGAAAATGAAGAAAAACGAAATTTTCACCATTGAAATTACAGGCATGACAGCCGAGGGAAACGGCGTTGGGCACACCGAGGACGGCATGGCGGTATTTGTACCGCTTACCGCCGTCGGGGACGTGATTTCCTGCAAAATCGTCAAGGTTACGAAAAGCTTTGCCTACGGCATTATTGACAGGATAATCGCCCCCTCCCCCGACCGCGCGGAAAACGGCTGTCCCGTGTCTGCAAAATGCGGCGGCTGCACGTTCCGCCATATGAGCTATTCCGCCGAGCTTGAAGTTAAGGACAAGCTTGTGCGGGACGCTTTTTTGCGTCTCGGCGGGTTTGAGAACATTCCCTTTGAGGAAATATGCGGCGGTGACGAGGATTTTTACCGCAACAAGGCGCAGTACCCCGTTGCCGAAAAGGACGGCAAAGCAGTCTGCGGATTTTACTCAAAAAGAAGCCACAGGGTCGTGCCGTTTACAGAGTGTCGTTTACAGCCGAAAATTTTCGGTGAAATTACGGAAGAGTGCCTGCGACTTGCAAACGAGAAAAAAATTCCCGCCTACAATGAAGAGAACGGCAGCGGCGTACTCCGTCACATTTACATAAGGCGGGGCTTTCATTCGGGGGAAATCATGGTCTGCTTTGTGGTGAAAAATAAAAGCAGGCAGAGCGATTTTTCGGGCATTGCAAAAAAGCTTTCGGACAAGTTCGGAGACGTGAAAAGCGTTGTTATGAACATTAATCCGAAAAAAACCAACGTTATTATGGGTACTGAAAATATCGTGCTTTTCGGCAGCGGTGAAATAACTGATATTCTTTGCGGCAAAAAAATAACGCTTTCCCCCATGTCCTTTTATCAGGTGAACACGGCGCAGGCGGAGCTTTTATACCGTCAGGGAATGGAGTACGCGGGGCTTACGGGCAGCGAGACTGTCCTCGACCTTTACTGCGGCGCGGGGACTATCGGGCTTGCTTTTTCGGACAGGGCGGGGAAAATTATCGGCTGCGAGATTGTCCCCGAAGCGATTGAAAACGCTAAAAGAAACGCGGAATTAAACGGCGTGAAAAATGCGGAATTTTACTGCGGGGACGCGGGAGAGCTTTCCCAAAAACTTGCGGACGAGGGTATTGTCCCCGACGTCGCGGTGATAGACCCGCCGAGAAAGGGCTGTGACAAGCTTACTTTGGACAGCCTTGTGAGAATGTCCCCCAAGCGTATTGTGATGATTTCCTGCAATCCCGCCACTGCCGCGCGGGACGCGAAGTATCTTGCGGAGAATGGTTACGAAGTTAAAAAGGCGCGGGCGTTTGATTTGTTTCCGAGGACTGGGCACGTGGAGACGGTTGTCTTACTTTCCAAGGGAAAAATCGAGTAGAAAAGATCAGAGTGGAATTCTCGCTTTAGGACATAGATATGTCGGGGCTTCAAAAAGAAGATGAAACCGTGGAAAGAATATTAAATCACCATCAAGAAAGGAGATCCTGCCGTGGGCGAAAAAGTGAATATTCAGGGATACTTAGAATACGTAAATGCACCGTGGGGAAAATTGTTTTATAAATTAGCATGGCATAATATAGAATGCAAGGGAAAAAGAATTCTTGATTTTGGAAGCGGTTTTGGCTATACAGCAAATCATTTCGCTGAATACAATGATGTAATTGCCGTTGAGCCGAACAAAGACATGTTAAAACATCAATTTGCCGATAATCACTATGAGCAAATCATTGGCGGTATTGAGGCTGTAAAAAATATGCCAAATCAATCTTTTGATATGATTATTTGCCATAATGTCATGGAATATATGAATGACAGGGAAGAGCTATTATTTGAATTTAACAGACTATTAAAAACGAATGGCTTTATTTCAATTATTAAGCATAACAGAGCAGGAAAAATAATGCAGAAAGCTGTGTTTGAATATAATATTGATGAGGCATTGAAGCTATTAGAAAATGGAAATGCAGAATCTGTTAATTTTGGAACAATAAATGAATATGATGATCACGAGTTAGAAGAATACTGCAGAGGTATGCTCAAAATACATAAAATTTATGGCTTGCGTATTTTTTATGCTTTACAGCGAAACGAACTAAAGACCGGAGATGAATGGGTTTCCAATATGTATGATCTTGAATGCAGGGCAGAGGAAATTCCTGAATTTAGGGATATCGCATTTTTTCATCACATTATTCTCAGGCAAGCAAAATCTGCAAAGTAAAACGTATCGACACCGATTATTTTAATTTGATTTTTATATTCTCCTGAACAACAAAATAAGCGAATACTTAAAAATTATCTGGCGTTTGATTTATTTTAGCACACCTGTCACGTTAAGACGGTTGCCTTGTTCAAAATAAGAACTCTGTCCGAAAAGCTTCGGGCAGAGTTCTTTTTTATTCGGAAACATTAAAACGCTCCCGCGCAAACCTTAGCAGAGCCTCCCGCTCGTTGGGAAGCTTTTCGTCAATTACTGCTTCAAGAAGGACATCTAAAATATCGCCGACGGCCTTGCCCGAGTATCCAAGCTCCAGCATATCGTTTCCGTCTACCGCCAGATCGGATATTTTTATGCACTGATTTTCCCCGATGATCTTCTGCGCCGTTGCCTGCATGGCTTCGATCACGCGCACGCGCTCATAGCAAAAGCTCTGCTTTGCCCTGTTGTCGCCCTTCATGACCTCCATAAGCAGAAAGAAATCCTCGTCCCCAAGTGTCGAAAGCAGCCGCCTGACCACCTTTTCGTCGTCCACGGGGGTAATGTAGTGATACCTTATAAGCTTTGCGGCGCGTTCGATTTTGTCGGTGGGAAAACGCAGCCTGCGCAGGACGTTTTCGGCAATGTCCGCGCTGAGCTTTTCGTGTCCGTAAAAATGTCCGTTTCCCTCGTCGTCCTTTTTTAAGCAGAACGGCTTTCCGATATCGTGGAGCATAAGCGCGAGCCGCACGTCGGGGTCGGGAACGGAGCGCGCCACCGCCGCCGCAGAGTGTGTCCACACGTCGTACATATGATACCTGTTGTGCTGGTCAAAATCAATGCACGGCGCTATTTCGGGTACGATAACAGCTATAACGTCAGAAAATTCCGTAAGCACTTCAAACGGCTCTTTGCCGCATAAAAGCAGGGACAGCTCCTTTGAGATGCGCTCTGCGGAAATTTCTTTCAGCAGGTCTTTCATATAGTGTACCGCCTCCGCCGTACCGTCGTCAAGCTTAAAGCCAAGCTCCGAGGCGAAACGCAGAGCGCGCATTATCCTGAGCGCGTCCTCGCCGAAGCGTTTTTGGGGTTCTCCTACGCAGGAAATTTTTCTGCGGAACAGATCTCCCTGACCGCCGTACGGGTCTGCAAGGCCCTCGCGGGGATTGTACGCCATTGCGTTTATCGTGAAATCACGTCTGGAAAGATCGTCTGTCAGGCTTGAGGAAAAAATAACGCTGTCGGGACGGCGGCGGTCGGAATACGCGCCGTCCTTTCTGTATGTGGTTACCTCAAAGCTTTCGCCGTTTACAAGAACGGTGACCGTTCCGTGGCGTATTCCCGTGTCTATGACCTTGTAGTCCCGAAAGACCTTTTTCACCTGTTCGGGGATCGCGGAGGTGGTTATATCGTAATCCTTGGGAGTTCTTCCGAGAAGCTCGTCCCGAACGCAGCCGCCCACAATATACGCTTCGTATCCGTTTTTTTCAAGAATTTCAATAACCGTTTTAACATTTTGCGGCAGAGACAGTACCATTAAATATCCTCCTTTGCGGCAGTTTTGGGGAGGGGACGTTTTGCCCCACAATTATTTTTCGGGAGAACTGCGCATAATAAAATCCAGAACCCTTTGGTTGAAATCCTTTGCTTCCTCGTAAGCCGCGTGTCCAAGCTCGTCGTACATGAAAATTTCGCATTTGTCATGCCCCAGCTTTTCCGCGATCTCCTCCGAGGCTTTGCCCGTGACCACCTTATCCTGCTTTCCGCCGATGACGAAAACGGGACAGCTTATTTTTTCAAGCTCCTCATAGATATCGCAGGTAAGACAGGCTTTGGCAAGCGTGATAAATCTTTTCGGGTCGTCAAGCCTTGTGAATTTGGATATAACAGGCAGAAGCCGCTCGTATTTTTTTATGTATTTGTCCGAGTACATTTTGGGAAGCATATCCATAACGACAGCTTCAAAGTCTCCGTCCCCGGTCATTTTTATCCAGCCGCTCACAACGTTTGTGACCGTATCGTTCAGCCGCGAATAAGTAACTCCGAGAGTAAGCGTCCGCACAAGCTGCGGGTTTCGGACGGCAAGATACTGCGCCGCCGCGCCGCCTTGGGATACTCCGAAAACGTCCGCGTTTTTCAGACCGAGCGTTTTCAGTGCGGCGGCAATATCCTCCGCGATATTTTCCACCGTAAAGCCCTCGGGAACATCATTCCGCTTGTCGAAAACAAAAACCTTGAAGTCCCGCGCAAAAATGCGGTACATATACGTCAGAGGAACAGCCATGCCCTTTATGCTTTTCAGGCTCAGCCCGGGAATTATCACAAGAGGTCTTTCACCCTTTCCGAAGCTTATACAGCGCATTTCCGCGCTGTCTGTTTTCAGCATAAATTCTTTTGCGCCGTATATCATAACGTCCTCCCGAATTTAAAATTTGATTTGAATTTTTTTCCGTTTCCGCCGTCAGAATTTACAGCGGATTTGTCCGAACGTTCCGCATATAATAATTGTGCCGGAAGATAAATCGGCGAAACCAAAAGGAAAGCCGCGAACCATGAAAAAACGGATAATACCGAGCTTCGATAATAAATCGGATATCGGTATTGACCGACGGGTTTCGGATTTCCCCAAAAGGAGATTTTTAAAATGAAAAACCCTTCTATTAAATGTGATGTAACAAGCTGCAAGCACAACATGGATACCGAGCATTACTGCACACTTGACTGCATTCAGGTAGGAACTCACGAGGCAAACCCCTCTGTTCCCGAATGCACCGACTGTCTCTCTTTCACCAAGAAGAGCTGCTGCGGCTAAAGGCAAAAAGCCCGAAAGGGACGCTTTTAAAAGCGTCCCTTAATTTTGTTATTTCAATCCTGAATAAGTTCAAATCTGGGCTTAACGTTTCCGTGGTCGTCAACGTTTTCTAAGAACATATCCAGCGGACGAACCCATATTATCGGCTTGTCGTGTATCTGCATATAGACCGCCTGCTCCGCGCAGGTCTCGTGATCCTTTGCAACATTCAGCACAACGTACTCTCCGCCCTTGAAGTGCTTGTAGTGACCGCCTATCACTATCTTTCTTCCCTCGGGAACACCCAGTCCTCTTATGCCGTTGTTTTTGTCGGGAACCTTGGCTGCCGCAGGTTCTGCCTTGGGAGCGGTTTCAGCAGGTGCGGGAGCGGGTTCGGGCTTGACTTCGGGAGCGGGTCTTTCCTGCGGAGCAGCCGCAGCAACGGTTTCCTCCCGTTCGGGAACGGGCTGAACTCCTGAGCCGTCCACAAGTATCATGGACTTGTTTTTCGGCACGGTTATCTCGGCGTTTCCTCCGTTTACGGCAAACTGTCTGCCGCTAAGACGGTCGGCAAGCTTTCCATAGTGAGTGTTAAAGCGGAACGTGTAGTCGCCGTCGCTGATGTTGAGGGCGATATAAACGGTTTCACCGTTAAGCTCGCGCTTGAAAAGGAAGGTCTGGTTTTTCAGGTCTATCTTGGAGTACGAACCCGACTGAAGCGCGGGAATTGAAAGACGTATCGCGCCCAGCTCGGCGATATGGAGCATGAGCCTGTCGTTTCTGTTCGGGATACTGTCAAGCTCGAGGCAGGGTCTGATAGCAAGGTCTGCGTCCGCGCCTCTGCCCTTTTCGCCGTGTATGCCGAATTCGCTTCCGTAGTATACCGACGGAACGCCGTACATACCGTACATCATGGTATAGCAGCACTCCGCATGGTCGGGATTTTTCAGCACTGACATAAGGCGTGCAACGTCGTGATTGTCAAGGAAGTTGTACATATAAAGGTTTCCGTACTGACCGTGCTGATACTCGATTGAGTGAGCGATCTCGAAGTAGTTGCGGTCGTTGTGTGAGGAGTAAATGCCCTTATAGCACTGATAGTTGGTCACGCAGTCGAACATTTCGCTGTTCGCCCAGCGGTTGTACTGACCGTGGATTATCTCGCCCATGAGCCAGAAATCGGGACGAAGCTCGCGGGTAAAGCGGTGTATTCTCTTGATGAAGTCATCGGTAAGGCAGTCCGCCGCGTCGAAGCGTATGCCGTCGATACCCCATTCCTCTATCCACATTTTTACCGCGCCGAAAAGGTGGTCGACCACCTCGTTGTTGTAGAGGTTGAGCTTTACAAGATTGTAGTGACCGCTCCAGCCCTCGTAGGAGAAATTATCACCGTAAGGGGAGCGTCCGCCGAAGTTCACGCCTGCGAACCAGTCCTTGTAGCGGGAGCCCTGACCGTTCTGCTGCAAGTCCTTGAAGGCGGCGTGGTCTCTGCCCACATGGTTGAAAACGCCGTCCAGAATAACGCGTATGCCGTTTTTGTGCAGCTCGTCGCAGACCTTTTTGAAATCCGCGTTCGTACCCAGACGTCTGTCTATTGTGTAGTAATCGGTGGTATCGTAGCCATGCTCAAAGGACTCGAATACAGGTCCGAAGTAAACGGCGTTGAAGTTCATTTTTTTCAGATGGGGTATCCATTCGATGACCTTGAGTATCCTGCCGTCCCCGTTTGTTTCGGAGAATTCGGAGCGGAATTTTTCGCAGCCGCAGAAGCCCAGCGGGTAGATATGGTAAATATTTGTTTTTTCGATCCAGTGCGACATTTTAAAATACCTCGTTTCATTAAGTATATAACAAACTTATTATATCACATTTTTTTCCTTATTGCAAGTAAAAACGCAGAAAGATTAAAAAGTCGGTTTTAAGCGGTAAATTTTGATTTTACGCACCATGTAACAAATCTCAGGCGGCGTAGCCGCCGACTAAAGCTGGTCGAGCTGAGCCCAGCTCGCGAAGTCCAGAGGCGGAGCCTTTGGTCGCCGCCCGCAGGCGGCGAAATCTCCTTTCGTCCGAAACGGTGAAAGGGGTGAGAAATGCGACAGCATTTCGAGGGGGAGCGGACACGAC
>JAAVHL010000140.1 GCA_014799735.1 Ruminococcus sp. | reverse complement strand
GCATCAACGTTTCCGAGCTCATCCACAAGAGCAGTGCTGCCGCTGTCGGGAGTACCCTCGCAGCCTGTGAATACCGCCGCGGAAAGAACGGCTGCGGTTACAGCCGAGATAATTTTTTTAAAATTCATAAAAACGATCATTCCTTTTTTTTACTAAACTGTAATAAAACAATATACATATTTATTATACACCTAAAAATTAATTTTGTAAAGCAAAAATTTTTTATATGTCACGGAAATTTTATCCGCGTCAAAATCCGCCGTTTTGCGCGGTACAGGCAACAGAAAAACGGTCCGTCGGCAAATAGGCGGACCGTTCCTTATTATAGTTTATTTCGGCTCGGCATTACTTCAGGAAGCCGTCGATAATTTTCTGCTCAGCCTCCTCTTCGGTAAGACCCAGAGTACGCAGCTTTATAATCTGCTCTCCCGCGATCTTTCCGATAGCCGCTTCGTGGATAAGGGACGCGTCAATATTCCCCGCGTAAAGCTCGGGAGCGGCGTTTACCCTGCCGTTGTCCGCAAGTATCGCGTCACATTCGGAATGTCCCGTACAGCGGCAGTTGCCCTTGATGACCGAGTGGTACTCCTGATAGGAATTACCCTTTGCAACGGAGCGGGAAACCAAGTCCACGCCCGAATCCTCACCGTCCAAAGATACGGAGAAATCGGATTTTGCAGTCTCGTCGCCGTCGGTGAGAAGTCTCTCGCGGATAACAAGCTTCGCTCCCGCGCCAAGCTTTGCGGTGGTAAGGCGGTTCGTGCTTGTAACTCCGCTTATCTGCATGGTATCCATTTCCATGTAGGAATTTTCGTCCATGATAACGTCGGTAACGGGGTCGATACGCTTTGCCCCGCTGCCATTGCCTGTGCCGACGTGCTTTTCCTTATAGAGCACGCGTGCGTTCTTGCCCACGAAAAAGCGGTGTATGCCGTTGTGACGGGCTTCCTCCTCGTCGTCGGAATGCACGCCGCAGCCCGCAACGATGATAACGTCCGCGCCGTCCTCAACGTAGAAGTCGTTGTAGACCAGATCGTTTACGCCGCCGTGAGTAACGCAGGCGGGAATGTACACGGTCTCTTTCTGCGCACCCGAACCTATTTTAATGATAATACCGGGATTGTCGGGCTTGTTTTCGATCTTTATATTTTCCGAGGACTGTCTGCCCGCACAGCCGCTGTTTTCACGGATATTATAGGCACCCTTGAATTCGGGAATCTTGCGTTCAGCCACAATGCCCAGAAGCATTTCGGTAATGCTGTCCATATCAGAATTCCTCCTTTACCGATCTGCCGAGGGGACATTTTCCCTCGGAGCTGTTTTCTTTCAGAAGCGTGGGGAGGATATCCTCTCTGCTTCCCTCGGCGGAGACTTTTCCGTCGGAAATAACGATTATATAGTCGGCGATCTCCATAATTCTCTCCTGATGAGAAATTACCAGCAGGGAGCGTCCGTCCTCATTTTTGAGACGTTCAAACGCGCTTATAAGACTGCCGAAGCTCCAAAGGTCGATACCAGCTTCGGGCTCGTCAAAGACAAGCATGGACGCGTTTTTCCTTGCAAGAACGGTGGCAATTTCGATACGCTTGCTTTCGCCGCCCGAAAGGCTTGCGTCCGCTTCTCTATCCATATACTCGCGGGCGCAGAGACCCACCTCGCCGAGAATTTCGCATATCTTTTCCTCTTTCAGCTTTTCCTCCGCGGACATCTCTATCAGGTCGCGGACGGTAAGTCCCTTAAAGCGGACGGGCTGCTGAAAGGCGTAAGCGATGCCGTCGCGGGCGCGTTCGGTGATATCGCGTTCGGTGATATCCTTGCCGTCCAAAAAAATATTTCCCTCGGAGGGAGAATAGAGACCCGCGATTATCTTCGCGATAGAAGTTTTTCCGCCGCCGTTGGGGCCTGTTACCACGGTAAGCTTTCCGTCGGGTATGCTGAAGTCCACGCCCTTGAGGATCTCCTCGCCCTCGGACAGCTTCCAGTGAATATTTTTAAGCTCAAGCATTTTTAAAAATTCCTCTTTTCCGCTGTGATGTACATAAAACATTATCTGCAATTTATGTCCGCAAATTCGTTCTGTGCGGATAATAAGTATATTATACCATATTGGTATGTAATAGTCAATAGCCGTGGGAGACATTGGGCGGAAACACAGTGCCGCCGATATTTTTTGATGCTATGCCAACTACCGAACAAGTACTGTTTCCCACCGCCGCTATGCTTTGGCGCAACCATAATTTGCCGAATCAAGCATACACAGTTTAATCTATGCGCTGTTTCTGTTTTGATATTTTAGACAAAACATATGTAGCATTTTTGTTTAAAATTACACGAACAAAATTTTGCCAAAGCTCTTGACAAAATCGAACTGATGTTCTATAATATAAATCAGAACAAACGTGCAGAACATTTGTACACCAAAAAGAGAACAGTACCGAAAGGAACGATTTATATGACAACATCAGCCGCTAAAAATAGAGAACAGGAAATCAGACAGTGCAGGATCACTGTCAGCTCAAATGGCAGGAAAAGCCGCTCCGCGCGCCATGACAAAAGTCTGCGCCTGCAAAAGCTTGCGGGCGGAGCAGTTATCGCAGTCTCGCTTGCAGCAGTATTTCTCGGCGGAGAGCTTATCGCGGCGGCAGTAATGATACCGCCCGCTCTTGCAGCGGTCTTTTCAAAGGAAAAGATACTTGACTTCGGCATCTTTAGCAAAAACTAAAATGCCCTCTCCCCGCCAACGGCTAAGGAGAGAGCATATTATAAAATTACGCAAACATGGGAGTGGACAGATACCGCTCTCCCGTGTCGGGAAGCAGAGCGACAATGGTCTTGCCCTTGTTTTCGGGACGCTTCGCAAGCTGTACCGCAGCCCAGACCGCTGCTCCCGAGGATATTCCCACAAGCACGCCCTCTGTCCGCGCGATATTTCTTCCCGTTTCAAAAGCGTCCTCGTTTTCAACGGTGATGATCTCGTCATAAATCTTCGTGTTCAGCGTTTCGGGAACAAATCCCGCGCCTATTCCCTGAATTTTGTGAGGACCCGCAGTTCCCTCCGAAAGCACGGGAGAGCCTTTCGGTTCCACCGCAACTACTTTCACATTTGGATTTTTCGATTTGAGATAAGCTCCGACGCCGCTGATAGTTCCGCCGGTGCCTATGCCTGCAACGAAAATGTCCACCTTGCCGTCGGTGTCCTCCCAGATCTCAACGCCTGTGGTTTTTTCGTGTACGGCAGGATTTGCGGGATTAGTAAACTGAGATGGAATAAAGCTGTCCGGAATAGATTCCGCAAGCTCCTGCGCCTTTGCGATCGCGCCCTTCATTCCCTTTGCGCCCTCGGTAAGGACAAGCTCCGCGCCGTATGCTTTCATCAGATTTCTGCGCTCGACGCTCATTGTCTCGGGCATGGCAATGATAAGGCGGTATCCTCTTGCCGCCGCAACCGAAGCAAGACCTATACCCGTGTTTCCGCTGGTAGGCTCGATAATAACGCTTCCCTGCTTCAGCAGACCCTTTTCCTCCGCGTCGTCGATCATCGCTTTGGCGATCCTGTCCTTTACCGAGCCTGCGGGATTAAAATATTCCAGCTTTGCAAGGACTGTCGCTTCGAGACCGTTTGCCTTTTCGGTGTTTTCAAGCTCCAGAAGCGGAGTATGACCGATCAGATCGGTCACTTTCTTTTTAATATTCATACTATGATCTCCTTTTCAAAAAAGCAATCTTATAAATCCTATGTATTTGGTATGTATTAATTATAGCAGTTCCTGCCGCAATTGTCAATAGCTTTTTGGTGATTTGGCACATTCAACAACACCTTGCGGGTGATTGCACAGGTAATTGTTATTTTTGCACAGAATTTTTTCCTGTGCAAATGAATATATAAAATAAAAAAGTCCTTTGCGGCAGCTTACCGCAAAGGACTTTTGTTAATTGCTTAAACGAGTTATCAGAGACCTCTCTTAACGTAGCTTGTATGGAGTATCTCATGCGCCTTGTGGCTGCCGGGCTTCTCAAAGAAGGTATCGTAAACTTCCTTGATAGCAGGGTTCTCGTGAGAACGTCTCATAGTGCTTGCAGCGTCCTGATCGTAGAGAGCCTTAGCGCGGATAGCACGGATATCCTCAAAGTTGCGTACCGAAGCGGGCTGCTGAGGCTGACCGCCGCCGTTTACACAGCCGCCGGGACATCCCATGATCTCAATAAAGGTGTAGTCGGCTTCGCCGTTCTTCACCTTGTTGAGAAGTGTTGCAGCGTTTGCAGTACCCGAAGCTACCGCAACCTTAACGTCCAGATCGCCAACCTTGTAAGAGGCTTCCTTGATTCCCTCAACGCCGCGGACTTCTGTGAAGTCAATGTTGCCTGCCTCTTCGCCTGTTATCATCTTAACGGCTGTACGCAGAGCAGCTTCCATTACGCCGCCTGTTGCGCCGAAGATAACGCCTGCGCCTGTTGCAATTCCGAGAGGCTCGTCGAACTTCTCGTCCTCAAGCTCTGTGAACTTGATACCGCATCTCTTGATAAGACGTGCAAGCTCTCTTGTTGTGATAGAGATATCAACGTCGGGAACTCCCGCCGCGCTCTGATCGTCTCTGCCGATCTCGAACTTCTTAGCGGTACAAGGCATAACCGCAACTACTACCATGTCCTTGGGGTCGATGCCCATTTTCTGAGCGTAGTAGGTCTTAGCCGTTGCGCCGAACATCTGCATAGGAGACTTGCAGGAAGAAAGGTTCTCCGTCATATCGGGGAAGTAATGCTCGCAGTACTTGATCCATCCGGGCGAGCAGGAAGTGATCATAGGCAGCTTTCCGCCGTTCTTAACGCGCTCAACAAGCTCGTTAGCCTCTTCCATGATCGTAAGGTCAGCCGCAAAGTCTGTATCGAATACCTTTGCAAAGCCTATTCTGCGGAGAGCCGCAGCCATTTTGCCCTCAACGTTTGTACCCATGGGATAGCCGAATTCCTCGCCCAGAGCTGCCCTAACCGCGGGAGCTGTCTGAACGATAACGAATTTGCTCTCGTCAGCGATAGCGTCAAGAACCTTAGCGGTGTCGTCCTTTTCTGTGATAGCGCCTACGGGACATACAGCGATACACTGACCGCAGGAGATACAGCTTGTTTCGCCCAGACCAAGCTCAAACGCGGAGCTGATGTGGGTCTTGAAGCCTCTCTCGTTTGCGCCGATAACGCCGACGCCCTGAGTAGCGTTACATACAGCAACACAGCGGCGGCAAAGGATACACTTGTTGTTGTCTCTGATCATATGAGCGGCGGAGAAGTCGATCTCGTACTTCATATTCTCGCCGTCGTACTTGCACTCGTCGTCCACGCCCATGTCGTGAGCCATCTTCTTCAGCTCGCAGTTTTCGCTTCTTACGCAGGAAGTACACTTCTTTTCATGAGTGGAAAGAATGAGCTGCAAGGTCTTTTTGCGGGACTCCAGAACCTTGGGAGTGTTTGTGAATATCTGCATACCCTCTGTAATGGGGTACACGCAGGAAGCCACAAGACGCTTGCCTCTGCCCTCGTCGGCTTCAACAACGCAGATACGGCACGCGCCGATCTCGTTTATATCTTTAAGGTAACAAAGCGTGGGAATATCAACGTTTGCCATACGCGCAGCCTGAAGGATAGTTGTACCCTTGGGCGCGGTAACGTCAACGCCGTTGACTTTAACATTAATCATATCCATTTCTTAAAATCCTCCTTATCTGATTGGCTTACTTCTTGGAGATCGCGCCGAACTTACATTTTTCGATGCACGCGCCGCACTTCAGGCACTTATCCTTGTTGATAACGTGAGGAGTTTTAACCGAGCCTTCGATAGCTCCGCCGGGACATACTCTTGCGCAGGCGGTACAGCCCTTACACTTGTCGGGATCGATCTCAAAGCTGAGAAGCTTTTTGCAGACTCCCGCGGGACATCTCTTGTCCTGAACGTGAGCGATATATTCGTCGCGGAAGAATTTCAGCGTTGAAAGAACGGGGTTAGGAGCAGTCTGACCCAGACCGCACAGGGAGTTCGCCTTGATGTAGTAGCAAAGCTCTTCCATCTTGTCGATATCCTCCATAGTACCCTGACCCTTTGTAATCTTGTCAAGGATTTCAAGAAGTCTCTTAGTACCTACGCGGCAGGGAGTACACTTTCCGCAGGACTCGTCAACGGTAAATTCAAGGAAGAACTTGGCGATATCGACCATACAGTTGTCCTCGTCCATAACGATAAGTCCGCCCGAACCCATCATAGAGCCGATAGCGATAAGGTTATCGTAGTCGATAGGAACGTCGAAATGCTCTGCGGGGATACAGCCGCCGGAAGGTCCGCCTGTCTGAGCAGCCTTGAACTTCTTGCCGTTGGGTATGCCGCCGCCGATCTCCTCAACAACCTCGCGGAGAGTTGTTCCCATAGGAACCTCAACCAGACCTGTGTTGTTGATCTTTCCACCGAGGGCGAATACCTTTGTACCCTTGGACTTCTCGGTACCCATTGAAGCAAACCACTCTGCGCCGTTGAGAATGATTCTCGGAACGTTGGCGTAGGTCTCAACATTGTTAAGAATTGTAGGCTTGCCGTACAGACCCTTTTCAGCAGGGAACGGAGGACGGGGTCTCGGCTCGCCGCGGTTGCCCTCGATAGAGGTCATAAGAGCAGTTTCCTCGCCGCACACGAATGCGCCTGCGCCGAGACGGAGCTCAATGTCGAAATCGAAGTTTGTGCCGAAAATGCCCTTGCCAAGAACGCCGTATTCTCTTGCCTGCTTGATAGCAATTTCAAGACGCTGGATAGCGATCGGGTACTCGGCTCTTACGTATATGTAGCCCTGATTTGCGCCGATAGCGTAGCCCGCGATAGCCATAGCTTCGAGAACAACGTGGGGGTCGCCCTCCAGAACGGAACGGTCCATGAATGCGCCCGGGTCGCCCTCGTCGGCGTTACAGCAAACGTACTTCTGATCTGCGTCGGGAACGATGTTTCTTGCAAGCTTCCACTTCATGCCTGTGGGGAAGCCGCCGCCGCCTCTGCCGCGGAGACCGGAATCCAGAATGGTCTGGA
The DNA here is from genome assembly GCA_014799735.1 of Ruminococcus sp. Classification (GTDB taxonomy): domain Bacteria; phylum Bacillota; class Clostridia; order Oscillospirales; family Ruminococcaceae; genus RGIG8773. The sequence continues at coordinate 6,237 of JAAVHL010000140.1, read as the reverse complement.
TAACCTGCTCGGGAGTCATCTCCTTGATAGCCTTGGCAAGAGCCTGATAACCGTCGGTACCGATATATTCGTCGATATTTTCGGGATTGATAACACCGCAGTTTCTGAGAGCAACACGGTGCTGCTTTTTATAGAAATTGGTTTCATTAAGGGACTTGATACCGCTATCAGTAACTGTTTCCTGATAGAGATATTTTGTATCAACGTGACCGCCTGCAAGGTGTTCTCTTACGATCTCGGGGATCTCTTCCTCCTTGACCATTGAGTAGAACGCGCCCTCGGGGTACACGATCATAATGGGACCCAGCGCACAAAGACCGAAGCAGCCTGTTTTGATAACCTCTACCTTGTCCTGGATGCCGTTCTTTTCGATCTCTTCGTTGAGCTTTTCAATAATTTTCGCGCTTCCCGACGAGGTACAGCCCGTACCTCCGCAGACCAGGACCTGATATTTTCCTGCGGCGTCGGAAGATTCTCTGCGGATCTCAACATGATCCTTCATTTTATCTCGGATAGCGTTAAGTTCTTCCAGCGATTTCATTTAGTATTATCCTCCTTGGTATGTTTTGTTGGCGCTCCGCCGCCCGTGCGATATGCCCGAAGACGGAGAGCTTACGGGTAATATCAGTTGTACTTTGCAAGGATATCGTCGATATCGTCCACGGTAAGTCTGCCGTAAACGTCCTCGTTGACGGTGAGAACGGGAGCAAGACCGCAGGCTCCTATGCAGCGGCAGGCTTCGAGAGAGAACTTGCCGTCGGGAGTACAGCCTCCGCCGTCTATGCCGAGCTTTTCGATAAGCTTGTTGTAGATATCGCCGCTTCCCTTAACGTAGCAAGCAGTTCCGAGACAGACGGAAATCTTGTACTGACCCTTGGGATTAAGAGCGAACTGGGCGTAAAAAGTGACTACCCCGTAGATTTTTTCGAGGGGATAGCCTGTTTCGGCGGCAATTATCTTCTGGACCTCGATCGGAAGATAGCCGTAGATCTCCTGCGCCTGCTGAAGAATAGGCATCAGGCAGCCCTTTTCATTTTTGTGGCTGTCGATAACGGCGCGAAGCTTCTTCTCCTGTTCGGGAGTACCCGCGAAAGGGATGGATGAAATAGTAGAACCCATTATAGAACCTCCTCAATAATATGTTGCGTGCCTGCTTGCGCAAGCTTTGGAACTTGTAAACGTCAGACACCGCAGTCATACATACATTATAGCACACTTTTCGACAAATTGCTACGAAAATATGTCACAGACGTTAACGCTTTTTCTTGTGCATTTATAACAAAAAGCAAATTTTCCCGAACCAAATTTGTATAATATTGATGTGCCGGGGCGGTAAAAATCGGAAAAAATGCCAATGTTTTTATATGACGAAATATGGTATTATTAGACTGTGACAGCCGTGCAGTCTGTACGGTATTCCCGCGTGTCTTTTGCAATGACGGTACAGAAGCTTTCTGTCGTCTCGGGAGAACAGTACGGTTATTCACTGCAGACGGCGGCATGGGTAAAGGCTCAGCCTTTAGCCTGTCCTTTAATTATATGCGGGAAATATCCTGTTTTTTACTGACAGCGTAAATTTTCGGAGGTTTTATTATGTCGGATTTTGATATTGCAATAATCGGCGGAGGTCCTGCGGGAGCTACCCTTGCGCGGCTTCTGGACGGACGCTTCCGCGTTATACTGATAGACGGGAAAACCGATTCTGCCGAAAGCTTCCGCAAGGTCTGCGGGGGACTTCTCTCTCCCGACGCACAGAAAGCCTTTGCCGAGTTTGACCTTACCCTGCCTAAAGATATCTTGGTAGACCCGCAGATTTTCTCCGTCCGCACCATTGATCTGCAAAGCCGCCGCGAAAGGCACTATCAGCGTTTCTACATGAACCTTGACCGCCATAAATTTGACCTTTGGCTGGAAAGCCTCGTCCCCGAAAGTGCGGAAAGATTTTACGGAAAATGCAGGTGGATATCCCGCGGCGGGGACGGCTCTTACCGCCTTGTCTGCCGCGGAAACGACGGTACGGAGCGTGCCGTCACCGCGAACACTATTGTGGGCGCGGACGGCGCAGGCTCGGCGGTGCGGCGTTTTCTGTACCCGAAAAAGAAAATACGCCGCTATACGGCGATACAGCAGTGGTTTGCCGAGGAACACTCAAACCCGTTCTACAGCTGTATTTTCGACCCCGTGACAAGCGACTGCTGCTCGTGGTCGATCTCAAAGGATAACCTGTTTATCTTCGGCGGAGCGTTCGCTCCAAAGGGCTGCCGCGAAAGCTTCGAGAAGCAGAAAAAGCGTCTTGCGGAGTACGGCTTCAAATTCGGCGAACCGCTGAAAACCGAAGCCTGCATAGTGCTTCGTCCCGAATCGCCTTTCGATATCAGCACGGGCAGGGAGAGCGCGTTTCTTATAGGCGAAGCGGCGGGACTTATCAGTCCAAGCTCTCTGGAGGGGATAAGCTTCGCCGTAAACAGCGCGCGGATACTTGCTGAAATCCTTAACGGAAACGCCTCCGACCCGCAGAAAGCCTACGCCGCAAGGATACTTCCCATGCGCCTGAAAATTGCGGCAAAGCTTTTAAAGTGTCCGTTCATGTATATGCCGCCCCTACGCAGAGCAGTTATGGCAAGCGGGATAGGCAGCATTTCCGTCGCGAAAACAGACAGCTCCAAGCGTGACCGCTGATACCCAAAACGTAAAAAATAAAAACGGCAATTTCAGGATAAAGCCTTGAAATTGCCGTTTTGCAATATCTTTTATCAGTTTGTCCCGATTGGCTGCAAGGACGCAGCCTCGGTAGTGAGCGCAGTGTTCTTCTTGTCGTAGGATTTGTAAAAGCAGTTCAGAATGCGTTCCGTAACAAGCTCCGCGCTTTCCGTCTGCGGCTCGGTGACTATCACCATGCACTGCACGCTGCTGAAGCGGAACGTTATCACGGACGGGCTTACGGTAACGTCTATCGCGCTTTGCAGATACTCCATGGCCTCGTCGCGGTCTGCAATGGCAAGCTCCTTGCCGATGGCGGGAGTTACCGTTATCAGCACAAGCTGTATCTCCTGCTTGTTCTTTTCGTAAATTCCCTTTACAAGCTCGAATATCCTTTCAAATTCGGGAGAGTCCATTTCGTAGACCGAACCCTCCGAGCCGCTGTTTTCGATCATCTTTATAAGCTGCTCCAGATCGAGACCGTAAAGGTTCTCGCTTCTTTCCTTTGTCGGCTTCCGGTACAGATAACAGTTGTCCCGTTTAAACTGCTTGGTGTAGAACAGAGCCTTGTCCGCCGCGATAAGAAGCGTTGTGAAGCTTCGTCCCACGTCGGACGAAAGCGCGCCGCCGACGCAGATATAATTATCCCGATATTCGGACACAGTCCGCAGCTTGCCGCCGATCTCGGAGCATATATCCGACATCAGCTTTTCCAGCGCGCCGCTTTCGGAAATTCCGTTAGCAAAGCAGAGGAAGCCGCTGCCATTGTAACGTACAACGATAAGCTCGTCCCGTGCGGAAAGCGAATCCGAAGCCGCCTTGATAAATCTGTCTCCCGCCACTATGCCGTAATTTTCGTTTACTCCGAGCAGATTTGTGATATCGACGATAAACAGTCCGCCGTCGCCCTCGGCAAGCTTTTCGGAGATAAGCTTTTCTCCCGCGCTCATGCTGAGGACTCCCGTAAGGTAATCATGCTCGTTGTCGTAAGCCTTTCCCTTGAAGCCGATAACGCTCTGAAGCAGCTCTGCGCTGCGCTCCGCCATGCCCTTGCTGTCGCTGACGGGGTTATCGTCGGGATTGATATCGTCCAGCTTTCCCGCCTCTATCATCTTAACGAAGATCTCCGCAAGCTTCGGGTCGAACTGTGTGCCGCTGCATTTTTTTATTTCCGAAATTACTTTTTCATTTGTCAGACGCTTGCGGTAAACACGGTTGCTGGTCATAGCGTCGTAAGCGTCGGCAATGCCGATGATACGCGCCATTTCGGGTATTTCCTCGCCTTTCAGACCGTTGGGGTATCCGCGTCCGTCATAGCGTTCGTGGTGGAACTTTGCGCCCTCGTCAAGTCCGTCTATCATATTGTTTCCGCTGAGGATATTTCCGCCGATCTCGGCGTGCTTGCGCATGAGGGCATATTCGCTGTCGGTAAGTCTGCCCGGCTTGTTAAGTATTGAGTCGGGTATGCCTATCTTGCCGATGTCGTGGAGCAAGCCGATATATTTAACATTTGAAACGCGCTCCTTGCTGTAGCCCAGCTCCTGAGCAAGGGCGGAGGAGTACTCAGCCACCCGGTAGGAGTGACCCTTTGTGTACTCGTCCTTTGCGTCTATGATGTTTGCAATGGTGGTGATAGTCTGCAGCGTAACGCGTTCGAGCTGCTTCTGCTTGTCATCAATGGATTCGATATACTCGTCGTTCTGTATCACGATCTTGTTATACAGCACCGATGCGATATACGCAAATATAAAACAGAAAAGTATCATGCCGATCTGTATTTCAACGTCCTTGATATCGTCGGACGTTACCATGCCGATAATAAAGAAACGCGCCACGCACGCAATATTAGCCGCAAGCGCCACGCTGCCCATGGCGAGCACGAGCTTCGGCGAATGGTACAGAACTATCAGCGAAAGCATGGGGATAATGTACCCGTAGGTCATTACGGTGTTCGTGTTCAGCAGCACGAACGTGTACATCAGAAGATATCCCGATACCGCATAAAAGCGCAGTTTGTTGCTTTCCGGGTCTTTAATGAAGTAAATAAGGCACGCGACAGCGGGTATTATTGTGACCGAAAGGAACATACTCATGTACGTCCAATCACGGTGTCCTTGGACAAGCTCGCCCATATATGTCACCGTAAGCACGACGACTATCGCAAGCCAGCCTATCATCAGGTATCTGTTGATCTTTCTCAATTGCCTGTGCATAAAAAGCCCTCCTTAATATTATACTATTTCTCTATCAAACCGCAGACAAAGTCTGCAGTTTGATTCCGCCGTGCAAAGCACGGCTGTGGCGGCAAAGCCGCCGAGAAAGCCGTTCAATACTGATCTTGTCAAAATCTTTGATTTTGACAGCCGCCTTTCAGGCGGCATTAAACTATAGACTTTTGTCTATAGTTTAATTAGTGATCAGTATTATCGCAGATCAAATCGGGTTTTCGCAAATGCAGAGTTAATACAGTCAACAAATTACGGACTGTATTGTTAATTATATCACAAAAAAATCTGTTAGTCAACAATTCCAAAGATTTTTGTTATTTTTGGCAATATTGTACTAACAGAAATCGAATAAAGGCAATAAAACTGCCGCCATCTATCGTGACGGCGGCAAAAAACTTTTCGTATATTTTATATGTACTTTTACTCTTTGTAATTAATCAGCTCGTCAAGCATCTTCGGCAGATCTGTCTCCATATTCTCGTCGGAAAACTGGCAGGTACCCACAGCCTTGTGTCCGCCGCCGCCGTATTTGAGCATAAGTCTGCCCACGTTTACGTTGGAGGTACGGTTGAGTATGGAGTATCCCACAGCCGCGCTGCAGCCCTTGCCGCCCTTGCCGTTTACTATCCATGCGGAGATATTCTGCTCGGGGTACAGGCTGTAGATCAGGAAGCGGTTACCCGAATAGATGGGGTCAACTCCGCGCAGGTCGCTGATGATAACGTCCTTTTCAACGCGGGTGTGAGCCTTTACCATTTCCTTGAATTTTTCCGCCTGCTCGAAGTAAACGTCAATTCTCTCCCTGACGTCGGGCAGAGCGAGTATCTCGTCTGTAGTCATGGTACGGCAGCAGTCGATAAGCTCCTCCATGAGCTGATAGTTGGGGATAGTAAAATTGCGCCATCTTCCCAGACCTGTTCTGGGGTCCATAAGGAAGCCCACAAGTATCCAGCCTGTAGGATTGAGTATCTCGTCTCTGGTAAGGTTTCCGCTGTCCACCTTGTCAACGGCGACCATCATGTCGTCGTAGTGACCGAAGCGTTCCTTACCGCCGTAATAATCGTAGATAATTCTTGCACAGGAAGGAGCGATACGGCTTTCTCCCTTATATTTTCCCTCCAGCTGATTTCTTTCAAACTCGCTGGAATGGTGATCGAACCAAAGTCCGCAGCCCTCAACGAAAGGTACGTTGGCAAGGCAGTCATCCTCGGTGATCTCGATAAGGCCGTCCTGAAGATCCTTAGGGTGAGCGAATTTCCAGTGGTCGATGATTCCCACGTCTTTAAGCAGCGCGCCGCAGGCAAGACCG
>JAAVHL010000139.1 GCA_014799735.1 Ruminococcus sp. | reverse complement strand
TTATATGTTTGATGATAATCAAAAAATAATTACTGCTCAAAGACTAAAAAAATTAAGAGAAACTAATAAAGGTAAGAAATTATCACACGAAAAGCTTCATGAAGAATTAAAAAAGTTAAATATTAATGTGAGTGTGCAAAGTTTAAAGGACTACGAAGTTACAGATGTTTACCATTCAAAATTTAGAGCAACAAAGGGAATGAGTATAGAAACATTATACAATTTAGCAGAGTTTTACAATGTTTCCGTTGATTATCTTCTCGGCATAAGTGATGATTTTACAACTAATGATGAACTAAAATTCGTTTGCAATTATACGGGCTTAACCCCGCAAGCTATTATAAGAATAATTACTATGAAAAACTACTGTATGGATTATGATGGTACGCAAGTTAGTGGTAATGACGCTTTTGAAGCATTAAACGACTATTTAAGCGGCTTTGCTTCAGAAGCTGTGTCTGTATATATTGCAAAAATGAAAGAAATTAATGAGGATTATTTAATACTTTGCTTAATACAATGTATCCATAAAGATGATAGGCATAAATGCAATGGCAACATACCGATTAATATGACTTGCTTTGATCACAAGAAACTTTCAGACGATATAAAAGAAAAATCCGAGAAATGCGATATGGGCTATTTCAGAGCTTCAAGGGCATATGAAAGCTTTTTAAAACAATATCATTGTAATACTATTAGTTATTACAATATTAAAGATATTTACGAAAGGCTATATGACACGTTTGGCTATACTAAAGAGCAGGTTGACGAAAAGGTAAAAGACATATGGAAAGAATATGATAAGGTGGGATATAAACAATGGCGACAATAACCCAACGAACAAATAAAGACGGTTCAATCGTTTACCGTATAAGGGTATTCGGAGGACGTGACTCGGAGGGCAAGCAGCGGATTTTTCAAACGACGTGGAAATCCGACCCTAAGAAGTCTGAAGCATATAATAAAAAGGCTCTGAACAAGTTTGCCGCCGATTATGAGTCGAAATGCCTGTCGGGCGAAGTTGCCGAACAGCGTGTTTTGTTCGGGACATACTGCCGCAGACTTGTGGACGATAAGCAAAGAAACGGTCTAATAAAGATAAGCACAGCGAATTTTTACCGCTCACTTTACCCGCTCCTGCATGATATAGACGGTGTCCCGCTCTCGTTAGTAAATTCAAATACGCTGAATAATCTGTACAGAAACCTGCTCGACAAGCCCGCTGTTTCAGACACAAGGTATCGGCTTAAAACTAAAACAGACCTGCTAAAGCTCGGAGCAGCACCCAATAAGACACAGTTTTCCCAAAGGTACGGCATAGCCTCTACTACTCTGAACGCCGCAATAAACGGTAAAAGCATATCACAGCAGACAGCTGCAAGAATTTCGGAAGCTTTGAGTATGCCAATTTCAAGCTTGTTCAATGTTTGCGAGAACAATAAAAAGGCGTTGAGTGCCTCCCAGCTCCACAAGGTTCACAGCCTTGTCAGTATGGTATTGTCTGAAGCTCTCAAAGACGGTCTCATTACTTCCAATCCTGCGGAGCGGGTAAGGTTGCCTAAAGTCGAAAAATCCGCACCAAGATACCTGGAGTCGGAGGAAATAGGTGCACTTTTAGAGGCGGCAGAACGTGAACCTCTGGAAGTAAAAGTGTTTGTGTTCCTTGCCGTTGCAACAGGCGCACGTCGGGGCGAATTGTTGGGTCTGCAATGGTCTGATGTGAATTTCACTTTCAATCAGATTGAGATACGCCAAGCCGTTTATTACCGTTCTGTTTCGGGAATTTATATTGATACTCCTAAAAATAAAACAAGCCTCCGATTTATAAGGCTTCCGTCCGAGATTATGGAACTACTCAAAGAGTATAAAGCGGAATGGGATAAATTCCGTAATGAGTGTGGCACGGCGTTCCCACAAAGCGTAAGCATAATGGACGGCAGCGGCAAACAAAGGGATTTTACGGCTGATTTTCTGTTTTTCCAATCAAAGAACATAGGCTATCCCCATGCGCCCGATACGGCTAACAAGTGGCTTAAAGTCATATGCGACAAGAACGGTCTTGCACACATCAACCCTCACGCCCTGCGGCACAGCGCGGCAAGTGCGCTCATATTCGGCGGTGTTGACCCTGCTTCGGTTGCAAAGTATTTAGGACATACGAGCCCGCAAACCACCGAAAAGGTCTATGCTCATGCGCTGGAGGAAAGCCGCTCACGAAATTCAAATATAATCGGTGACTTCATGTTCAGAAACAAACCTGCTCCACGCAGGGAGGGTAAAAAAGAAGATGTTGGATAATAACTAAAGGCTCTTTCCCGCGTATGGAAAAGAGCCTTGATTTTTATATTTTTCTCGAAGCTGTTGTCAATCTGTTGTCAATTTGGGGAAATCGGACAAAACAAACAGCCGTCCGAATCGCTTCAAACGGCTTAAAAACGTGGTGCGCCTGACAGGAGTCGAACCTGCGACCTTCAGAGTCGGAGTCTGACGCTCTATCCAACTGAGCTACAGACGCAAATTGCTGTCGGACCGCAAAACACAGCCCGACAGTATAATTATAACACATCAATTTGAAATATTCAACTTTTTCCCTTTGTTAACATTTGTATTCGTACCGGAAAAATAGTTGATGACCTGCTTGCCCTTTGCGGACTGTTCAAGCTTATCGCGAAGCTCCTCGCGCATTTTTTCAAACCTGTCATAAGCCGCCGCGTCGTCCTTGAGAATTTTTTCTCTCAGCTCGCGGACGCGTCCGATCTTTTCCTGAAGCTCCAGAAGCTCGCCGTTAAGACCGCCGATATCCTCAAACTTCATCAGCTTATTCAGCTTATCCTGATGCTCGATGGACTGCTCGCTTATGTACTGCTTGATATCCAGCGAAATACCGTCCATTGCTGTAATAATGCTCTGACGCTCCTCAAGAAGCTCTCCCACTCCGTCTACGTCTTCATACAGCATTTGATTTGTGATCTCGCTGTAACGCTCCATTTCATGTATCTTTCTGTCAACAAGGTTTATAAGCGGTTTATTGTTCATCACAGCGCCTCCCTGAAAGTATTAAAAACCCTTTGCCGCCTCGGCAAAAGCGTCCCGTATCTCCTTAAAAAACGGAATCAGCTCTTTCAGAATAGCTGCGTCCTTTTTAACGTTCGCCCTTGTAAGGTTCTCACGGAAATACTGATACATGGCCGCAAGGCTTTTTGAAATTTCATACTTTTCCTTAAGATGAGCGTCTAAAGTGTCCACAATGTCCAGAACACGGATTATGGCATTATGGGCTTTAGGGATGCTTGGCTCTTCCTCGATATAGTAAACAGCCTTGTTAAGTTCTGTTATGGCTTTGTCATAAAGTGCAACCACCAGCTGTCCGGGTGTCATTGTCGTAACGGTTTGCTGCATAAACTTCTGATATGGATTCTGCTGCATTATGACTTCATTCCTTTCATGGTACACGCTTACACAGATATACGCCTATACAGAAGCAGCGGAGCAGGAAAATCCCCGCCCCTTGCTTCCGATAATTCTGCTTTTTGCACAGCTGTTATTCCTGCATAAAGTAGGACGCCTGCTGCTGCATCTGAGCCATATATTTTTCCAGAGTGGTAAACTGGCTCCAGTAGCGCTCCTGCTCTTTCTCGTACTTTTCGTTCAGCTTGTCGATAATGCTTTGGATCGACTGCATCTGCTTGTAGATCTGGTTGTCGGTATCGGTCTTGGTGTTCTCCATACCTGCCAGAGAAGTCAGATAACCGTAATTCTTGGTCTTAGTGGAGATAGCCTTGTCGATAGTTTTTTCCAGCTTGGCAGCCAAACCGTTTTCGCCTGTAAAGAAGTCAGCGATCTTATCACCGTAAGCTTCAATAGCGCTGTCCATCTTAGCCTCATCGATCTCCAGCTTGCCGTTGTCGCGCCAGCTATCGGTAAGCTTAATGCCCATATCTCTGAGCGTGAAGCCGTCGATACCTTTAGCCATAACGCCTCTGATCTCGGAAAGGAACTTCTGAATGTTGCTGTCGCGATACAGCAGACCCTGCTTAGCCTGTTCCTCCCACTTCTCGATCTCATCGGCGTCCATTTCGTCCTTCTGCTCATCTGTCAGGGGATCGAAGTAATCGCCGCTTTTCTTGGGACGTGATGTATTTATCTCGCTGTAAAGGTCTTCGATCAGCTTGTTGTAGTCCTCAACAAAGCTCTTGAGAACGTCTTTGATACCGCTTGTATCCTTTTGGGTCTCAACGGTTATGTAATCTTCTTCGCTCTCCGCCTTGAACTCCTTTACGTCGGTAAGGTTGATCGTGGTGCCGTCGAAAGTAAAGAGATTTGTTGCGCTTGTATAGGTCGTAAAGTTTTCGCCGTCGGTACTTACCTCAATGGTACTGTTGGAACCGTAAGCGGTAAACACATCATTTGCTTTTGCGGGAGCGAGTGTCTCCTTGCCGAAATAGTTATTGAGCATAGCCTTTGCATTATCGTCAATGGCTGTGATATCGGCTGTAGCAACCAAAGTTCCGTCGCTTCTGATATTGAAGAGACCGTTGTCAGCCAGATCCTTGATAGAGATACCTGCACCCTTGCTTGCTGTAACCTCGATCTCGTTGTCGCCGACCTTGAACTTCATGCTGTCCACGCCGGGAGCGATAACATACATCTCGTCGCCGGCAACCATCTTCTCGTTAGTCTTGCCCTTTTCGAGAGCAACATTATTTTCTCCGATAACGATCTTATGATTGCTGGAGCTGATAGTAAGACCGTTGGTCGCGCTGTAGCTTATGTCAATATCGCCCAAAGACTCGCCGTTGACCTCGGCCATGGCTTTCTCCTGAGCCCATGCCTCCTGGATAGCGTGGTTTATTTCGGCGCCCGAATATTCATCATCGCCATCGGCAATTTTATTAAGTCCCAGATTAAGAGAGAACGATCTGTCCACGCCGTCGATGTTGAGCGTAAAATCAAAGGTCTCTGCAGAGGGATCGTCAACGCCCGTCTTGAACTTGGAATCGTCGATCTTCTGAGTATAGCTGTCGTTTATTGCATATTCGATTTTAGCGGAATCGGCAGAGGTAGTGCCCAGCTTGTCGCCGCTGATGTTGAACAGAGAATTAAGCAGGTTTCCGCCTGTCTGGTACATATTCAGTTCCTGACCTGCACCTGTATCCTTAGTCTCAAGGGTAAAGGACTGACCAACGGTGCTGAAGCTCATTCTGACGCCTGCATCAGAATTGTTGATCTTGCTTATCATTTCGGAAACGGTAGTATCCTCGGTAAACTCAAAATCAACGCCGTTAATGTTTATATTGTACTTGCCACCATCGGAAACAAGCTTGTTGTTGAAGCCTATCTCGCCAAGCTTTGCGGAATTGGATATGCGGCTGATCCTGTCGCCGTCAAGACCCAGACCCTCTTTCATGTTTTTGCCGCCGTCGGTTATCTCAAAAACATGATAGATATTGTCTCCCGCGCCGTTGAATACCAGTCTGGACTCATCATTGACCTCAAATTTCTGACCGGGTCTTGTAATGTCAGAGATAGCGTTGTTAGCTGCGTCGAGGAAATTCTGCTTGGTCTCTGCTGCATTTGCGCCGCCTGCGAAAACGATGGTCTTTTCAGAACCGTCAAGCTTTACCTTTACTTCGTAATTCTTGCCGCTCACAGCGTTTGAGAAGTCAAGCTTTATGCTTCCTTCCGCCGCTGCGCTGCCAGAAGTAACGGAAGCCGTCTTAGCAGCCGATGCCTCGCGGATAGTATACTTTGCAGGTGTTGCACCTGCAGAAGCCGTAGCGGTGATCTTGCTGCTTGAAGAAGTAGCAACACACTTTTTCAGGACTGCATTAGCCATTATGGAATTAGCGGCATCGATCTTAAGATACTTGTTCTTAAAATCGTTGATCTTGGAAATAATGGAACGGTATCCTTCCTGCTTCCACTGAAGCGTCTGAAGCTTCTGCTGCTTAGAATTTATTCTGCTCTGGGTATTGGCAAGCATCGCTTTTACAAGCTCTTCGGTTTCAAGACCGGACATAAGACCTGCCATTCTGTTAGTGTTGTTTGAAATTGTCGACATAACAAATCATCCTTTCGCTTGATTATTTATTTTGCTGGTTTTTTATCATTGTAAGCAGATCCGCCGCGGGCTTATGCACAGCCGCCTGAATGTTAAATCTTTCGGTATCGAAAAGCTCGTCGCGGATTATCCTCACGTCATAGGGAGCATCTATACCGATCTTAACCCTGTCCTTAGCCGTTTCAACAACGGTCACTCGGACATTCTCGCCTATGTGCAGTCCCTCGCCGTTCTTGCGGGTTATAACAAGCATCAGTCACCCTCCTTAACCGGAGCTTCCTTTACGGCAGTCTCCGCCGGTTTAAAGATGGGGAACTTTATGGGATAATTTTCCGCAGCAATTATCTGAGCTGCGAGCATTTTTTGGGTATTCACCAATATCGGACTTTTAAGGTTCACCGTAGTATCCTTATACTCTTCGGGAACTACCGCAAGAGTAAGGTAATGGGGATGCGGATCCTTTCCGAACTGCGCCGCTTTAAGGCTTTCATCATCGGCAGTGACCGAATAGTCCGACACTATCTGACAGGGATCAAACACAATAAAGCAGAGGTTTTCGTTGTCCACGCTCTGAAGCCATGCGGGGTACACATCATCTCCGAGTGGAGACAGCATCACAAATCTATGCTCGTCCTCAAAAGCGAATATACCGTTTGGAAAGCTTATGATCTTGTCCTCTGAAACGTCCTGCTCACCGAAATCCCTTGTTTTAACTATCATATACAAACATCCTTATAAATGCAGCCGTTACACAAGAACGTCCACAATGGGTTCATAGTTGGGGTCTGCGCTTCTGGGGAAATAAATCGGATCACCGAGATATTCTATATCCAGCTCAGGCATCTGGCTGATGATAAACTCAATGCTGCCGGGAATAAACTCGAATTCCGGGTGGGTCGAAGCCAGTTCAGCAACTGACTCGCTTCCTCCGGTCATCTGGTAGTTCACGCTGAGAACTCCGTCGGAGTAGCTTACCGCGCTGCTTCTGCTCTTTGGCAGCGACTGAAGCACCGCTTCGATGCTCCTTGAAGCTCTTTTTGCGGAGAAGTGTCCCGCGTCTCCGGAAGGCTTTACAGCACCCGAGGTGTAATTTCCGCCGTCCGCAAGCTTTGCCACAGCCTCATATGTGAGAGTAAAGCCGCCGTCGTAATTTCCCGACGGAATGTACGCGTCAAAGTTGCGGCTTTCGGGAATCTCCATTCTGTAGGGTTCAGCCTGAAGTCTCAGACCGCCGCCCTGCTTAGGTGAAACTTTGATTGAAGGAGTATTGGAGCCGCTGTTTTCAACGCGTTTATACTCTCCTCTTGTAACATTCACTTCAACCTTAATCGGAATATGTTTAATACTTAGCAGTTGCTCCATATATCAATAACCCGCCTTTCTCGGACAGCAAAATCTTTGCAGCCGTCCATGCTGAAAAATAACTTATAGCAATTACCTCTTAGATGAAATCGAAAATGCTGTGAGGAAGAACCTGCGAGCCGATCTTAAGAGTAGCATCATAAGCTGCCTTGACCGCATAGTACTCAATGATCTCGTTCTCCATATCGGTACCCTCAACAAGATTCTGACGTTCCTTAAGATTGTATTCGTAATCCTTGTTCTTACTCTGGTAAAATTCTATGGTGTTATATTTTATTCCAAGAGTGGTAATTTCATTAAGAATGTGGTTGTTTGCTTCGTTGGCGCGGTCGATAATGGCATTTACCGTATCCTGATCGCCCTTTCTCAGAGCCGACGCAGCGTCAAGAACAAGCTGCATAAGGTTTTTGCTGAATCTTTCCGAAATGTCGGGAGTTCCGTCTTCGGTCATAGGAACGGATCTTTCGATCTCGCCATTTCTGAGCATGAAATCGTTCATACCGATCTCGACCTTGTTTATTCCGGAATTGATAGTGAGCTCGTTATTGCTGTAGCTCAGCGAGATTCCCTCCGGAACATCTTTTTTGGAAGCGTCTTTGTATGCGGTTCTGAACGCTGCGTTTACAGCCGCTGATATTTCCTCGTCGGTATAAGAAGTTCCGTCGGTCTTTTCGGGAAGAACCGCGCTCATATCCAAACTAAGGTCATAGTTCAGACCGTTTACGGTAATGTTGAAAGAATAGATACCGGCACCTGCGGGATAACCGTTCGACATATCGAAAGGTACTAAACCAGTACTGCTTCCGAACGCAGGAACCTTTTCAATATCAATACCGTTGCCCGAAAGCTCGGCGCCGTTCATCGAAACATCAAGAGCCGTCTGAGGATCTACCGTAAGATCATCGTTATATTTTATACCAAGACCGATATCAATGTAAACGGGCTTTGAACCGGGGTAAAGCACCGAGTTGTCCTTTTCCTCCTGAGCTCTTGCAACGTCCTCTGCAGAGATGCTGCGGATATCGGAAGGATCGGTTTTCCATTTTTTAGTAGCTTCATCCAGAACCGTGACCGTATATGAACCCGCTGCGCTTGTGACAGAGCCGTCGGGAAGGATCATATCGGTTGTAACGTCAAAGTCAAGGGGGATACCGTTATAGGTAACGGTACGGGGAATATCGCTGAGCTTTACGTCCTGCTTTATGGAGCCGTCAGCATTATAGTACTTGTTATAATCGGGAGGGAAAACCACCTGACCCGCTTCGTCCTTTATCATAACTCTTTCAATACGGAAAGGAGTTTTCTGATTGCTTGCACCGCCGAAAAGCTGTCTTTCGGAGAAGTCAGCGTTAAGGGTCTTTACCATTTCGTCTGCGATCTCGTCAAGCTCTGTTGCGAAAACATCAAGCTCCTCCTGAGACCATGTGCCGGTTGACGCCGCAACAAGACGCTCCTCGACCGCAATGTAGTTATCATGAGCGATAGATGTAAGGTTTGTTTCGGCAGCGTTGAAGATTGCCTTTGCCGAGCCAAGATTATCGTTGTAGATATCCAGATCGCGGAGCTGACGGCGGATAGTCATAGCCTTGTTTCCGTTTATAATGTCCTCGGAAACGCGGTTAAATCTGCGCTGAGTGGAAATTCTGTTCTCACTCTGTATCTGACGGGTCAGCAGACGGTTATTGTTGGTAAGAAACTGTCTGGTGGTAATATTATTTGTAACTCTCATTGGGATTCATCCTTTCAGCTATTTACGATTATCTGAGACCGACTAAGCCTGTGCCGTTGATAAGCTTTTCAAGAGCCTCATCCATGGTGGTGATCATTCTTGCTATAGCATTATACCATTTCTGGTAGTTCATCATGTTGATGCCCTCTTCGTCCATGCTTACGTCCATGACCTCGCTCCTGGCCGTCTCCTGACTTGTGAGCATAACGTCAGTAGCTTCGTAAAGGCTCTTGTCCTTGCTGATTTCCGAGCCGAGATCGTCGCAGATATGAGCAACATATTTTTCAATGCTGTACTCAAGGGGATCCTCTACCACGCCGTCGCCGTATTTATGACTTACCGCAATAACGCCGAGCATTTTATTGATATATACATTGTCCAGTTCCTCGTATGTATTGTTGCCCGTGGGATTTGAAATGAATGAGGGATTCTTTTCCCAATTCTCAGTAACCCTGAAATTCTCTGCCATAGTTCTGAAATCGTCGCCGCACTCAAAAATCTTTCCGTAGCTCTGAATATCGCCGTTCTCGTCTGTGTACTCAAAAACAGCGTTGAACTGTTCGGTAACCGTTTTTACGAAAGCATTGAGCATATCGCGGTAATATTCGATACCCTTATCCTGATTGCTGATATCAACAAGCTTTGCGCCTGAGTCGCCCGCGAGAGTTATCTCGGTCTCTCCGCCTGCGCCGTCGTCTATGTAGAACACGGGATTTCCGTTCTCATCGTCCTTGTACTTGATCTCGGAAACGGTTGCTCCGTTAAGAAGCTCAACTCCGCCGAGAGTAACGGTATAAGGAGCGGCAGTACCGGTAACATCCGCGCCGATAAGGTTTCTGAGCTGAAGAACATCGCTTTCGTCGGCCGTACCGTCCGCAAGCTTGGCAAGAAGCTCGTTTGCGCTGTCGACCATTGCCTTTGCGTCCTTTATCGCGTCGTCGGAATAAACGGTTTCATGAGCATAAATGCCTCTGCCGTTGTAAACGTCAAGATAACCTCTGAGTGAACCGCTGTTGAGCCAATATGTACCGGAACCGTCCTTTCCGGTAATGTTAGCAGTTTCGCCCGCCGCGCCGCTTCTGATAAGCAGTTCGGGAAGTCCGCCCGTCTGGTTTTCAACGTGGAGCGCAAGCCAGTCGTCCCTGTCCATAAGGGTCTTGGTTATCTCAAATTCAAGCTGAGTAGGCTCGGGATTTTCCTGAGTAATAGCCATCTGAGCGTAATATTTTTCCTCAACAACTCTCTGTCCGGCAAAATCAATTGTGAATGTACCGTCTGCCTCTTCCTTGAAATTGATGTTTCCGTACTGAGAAAGCTCGTCAAGGAGGCTGTTCATGCTGTCCTTAAGCTCAAGGGGACCGTAGTTGTTCATTACCTCGTAGTTTGTGAGGGTAGGCGTCATATATCCCATGGAAACGTAGGAATCCTTGATCTGCTTGTTGAGATTTCCCATTTCCTCAAAAATCAGGTTGATCCTCTTAACGGTCTCTTTGGTATCTCCGAGGGCCTGCTCGGAAACATCATTAAGCTTTGCATTATAATTAACAACACACTTAACAAGGCTTGTCGCAGAATTCATAGCAACATTGGCAAGCTCTTTTCTGTCGGCATTGTCGGCTGAGAAGCCCTGCAATGCGGACTTGAGCTGGCTTACTGCCGAAGCAAAGCTTGCATTGATCTCATCTGCTTCAATGCTGTCGAAAATATCTTCCACATCGGAAAGAGTTTCAAGCTTTACGCCGACGTTGCATAAATCTCCGCTGTAAATTCTGACCTTTTTATCAATAAGTCTGTCACGTATCTGAGCCACGCCTATAGCCTCCGAGCCGCGTCCCGCAAGAGCAAGAGCGGTGTTTGTACCCAATGTGCCGTATTTATTTGCCACCGAGCAGATATCAACTCTCTGTCTCGTGTAGCCCGGGGTATTGATGTTTGAAATATTGTTTCCGGTAACGTCCAGAGCTTTCTGTGCAAGGATCATAGCCTCCCTCTGAACATAAAGACCCATAAAGCTTGAAACCATTTTATATCAATCCTTTCTCAGACATTTTTTGAAATTGCTGCTCTTGACGCGTGTTCGCGTCTTACCGAGCCCTTGCCGTCGTAAACGTCAAGCTCGGCGGTGCGCCTTTGTATTTTTTTCAATCTCTCGGAAACAATGATATTTGCCGTATCGTTTATTTCCTTGATCTTGAATATCAGATAGGAGAGCTCCTCGTGCTGAGACGCAAGCTTTTCCCTGTGTTCTTCGGGAGCGCTTTCGGCAAGCTCCGCAAAGGTTTTTCCCTCCACGCCCTTCAGAAGTCTTTCCCGTTTTCCCTCAAGGGAATTGGTTTTCATGATCAGCGCCTGCTCGACCGAAAGCGAGCTGCTCAGCTTTTCGATCTCGTCCTTGTTGATCATATCCAGCTTTTGATACTCAAATTTAAGAAATTCTCTGTAATGAGCGATATACTCGTCAAAGAAAGCAATTATTTTAATGTAGTCGGGCATAACATATTCCTTTCATAATGATTACACAAAATCATTACAATTTGTATAACCGCTCGTGTTTATTCCGATTTGTAATAGATTTATTCCTCCAGAATAGAGGCGGCGACCGTTTCGGCGGAAATATTATATGAACCGTCTGCGATCATAGCCTTCAGCTCTGCGATCCTTTCGGGAGAAGCAAAGCTTTCAACCGATCTTGCAGCCGATGCTTTCATACCGTTGAGCGCGCCGGAAGCGGAGGAAAATACAGCCTTGTCAACGTTCTTTCCCGCAGCCGCACGCTGCTTTTTGCCTGTGGGTTCATAAGTATTTTTCATATAGGCGGACATTACAGAACCGTATTTCTCGATTTTCATAAAAGCGATCCCTTCCTTTCCGACCCGCATTTTCGTGCGGGCATAATTACACTGTAAAAATCCCTCTATATACATTATCGGCAGATACTTTAAAAACTTTAATAAAATCGGGAATTTTTTTTTTGTTGAGGCAAAAAAATTTTTGTGAACATTTATATTTCGTCAATATTATACTTAAAGTATATTATTTTGACCCCTATCCGCCCGTTCCGCAAAATTATCTCCGCACCCCCCTGCGCGACCTTGACAAATGTTAAATAATGTATTATAATAGTGTAAAATATTTCATACTAAATCACCAATTAAAAAGTGTATAAAAAATCAAGTAAAAATTTGTATGTATGATTTTTACGCAGATTTTTTATTTACACTTTTAATTGGTGTTTAGGATTTGCTTTTGAGAAAGGATATTTTATGGAACAGTTTTACGCCATGCCCCCTCAGCCCGCTACGGTTTCGGTCAAGCCCGACAAGGAGGAGCGCGGGCAGATACGGAAAAAATACAATCTGGTCGCGGCAGTGCTGCTTGTAAATATTATCATCTTCAACGGTTTTGCCATTTCAAGCGAGTTCTTCAAAGATTCACCCGTTTGGAACAGCGAATTTTTCTGCGTCGCCTTTTCCTGCTGCGTGCCGATAATAAGCGAGATCACAGCTATAATTCTTGGAATAAAGCTTCTTGGACTTGACTTCAAGCCCCTTGC
>JAAVHL010000138.1 GCA_014799735.1 Ruminococcus sp. | reverse complement strand
TTTTCAACGAACGATATTTTGTGTGGATTTCCAAGCATAACTATATCCGTCCAAAACGTCACACTGTGACGTTTTGGAGATTTACCTGTCCTGAAACCGTTAAAAGGGGGAGCGGTCGTGTCCGCTCCCCCTCGGAATGACTGTCGTCATTCCTCACCCCTTTCACCGTTCCGAACGAAAAGGATTTCGCCGCCTGCGGGCGGCGACCAAAGGGCTCCTCGCCCTTTGGAAACCTCGCCAGCTGGGCTCAGCTGGACCAGCTTTAGTCGGCGGCTTCGCCGCCTAAGTGCGCTAAATCAAAATTTATCGCCGTTACTCACTATTTACAAGCGATATAAATATCCATGGTATCGCCGTTTGTCTCAAAGCAGGGTATCACGTCCTTGTCGGTATGCTCCAGACCGTTCACACGCATATATTCCATAAGCGTTTTATATCCGTTGGGAATAGTCACAAACGGATCGCCGAAAGGGTCTTCAATATGAACAGCCGCATACTTGTGCTCCGCCTGTTCATATATCTCGTGACCGTCGGGAGTAACTCCCTTAGGAAGTATCCATGCCGCCTCATAGCCATGCATATTGAAAACGTTGACCTGCTCCACCGTCAGATTTGAAAAATCCCAGCCGATGATATGCGGATCTTCCACATCATACTGACGGGCGATGCTTATTATCCTGTCGATAGCGTCACTCTCCGGTTCGGTGCTTATCACGGCGTGCTTTATATAGCGAAAAGCGGGAACTGTCTCCACGCGCAGGTCGGTGTAGGCGTCGCTGCTGGCGCTCATATCCTCGCGGAACAGGTTGTCCAGCGTGCAGCTGAACAGCTTGCACAGCTCAATGGCTTTGTCCATTTCGGGCTGCACCGAGTCCAGCTCCCATTTGGATATGGTCTGACGGCTGACGTTCAGTTTTTCCGCCAAGTCCTCCTGGGTCATGTTTCCGCGTAAACGTCTGAGGAACTGTAAATTCTTTCCGAAGCTCATAGTATTTTCTCCTTTGATATATTTGCGCCGGCCGCATTATCAGTATAGCATTTCCTGCGGCGCAAATCAACCGCCCGTCACGCGCTCTTTCGGAAAGGCGCGCAACCTACAGGTGCGGAAAAACAGGCTGAATAAGATAAAGCAGTTTTATTTTATTCCGACCCTCATTCTATAACAGAAGCTCACTTTATTTTTCTCTGTATCAAAGCTCTTTTGTACAGCTTTTTGAAAAATTTTATAATCATTTTCGATAAGCTCCGGAGAATATTTTAAGATTGTCTGGAGACTGCCCTGACTTTGTGCCAGAGCTAAAAATCGTTCGATACTGCATTCCTCACAGTTATCAAAAACTATCTCTCTGCAATATTTAAAAAATCCGCTTTCAATCAGATTTTTCAGATGATTATTTTTATCCCATCTATGAAATGTTTTGCATATATCCTTATTCTCTTCCTCAATAATTCTTACCTTGTTAAATAAATTCATATAAGCAATTTCAGTATTTGCGTTGCAGACAGGAGGCCAGTCGCAGTCCACAGCAGCAAATATTCCGCCTTTTCTCAATATCCGATCAACTTCTGAAAGAGTGTCATGTGGGTTCATCCAATGAAAAGCCTGTGAGCAAAACACAACGTCTGCGCTATCATTGGGTAAGCCTGTATTATCCGAATACGCTTTTACAAAAGAGGCGTTGCTGCTCGATTTTGCTTTGGCAATGTTCAGCATATCTTCGCTTGGCTCAACACCTATAACCTTGACACATTTATTTTCCCACGCTCTTGTTGACAAGCCTGTTCCACACCCTAAATCCACAACTGTTTCAGGTGTCTTTCCCAAGTAATTGGTTATTATCTCAATCGCATGAGCAGGAACTGTCGGACGGCTGTTTTCATATATGTCTGCAAATCCAATAAACCTGTCGGCATTTATTTCAGCTGTTGTATTGTCTGTGTTCTGATATGCTTCAAGCAAGCGGTCAAGGGAAACTCCAAACATTTTGGAAATCTGCGTCAATGTTTCTAAGTTCGGCGTTGTATCGCCGTTTTCCCAGCGTGAAACTGCTTGTCTTGTGACATAAAGCGCCTGTGCCATTTCGTCCTGCGTCATGTTGACATTCTTGCGAATTTCTTTTATCATCTCGCTTATCATTATATCATCACCTCATAAAAATGTTGTGCTGATAATATTATATCAGGCGGAGAAGATCGGGTCAAGCAACCGATTGTTGCTGAATATAAATAAAGAACAATTCAAACTGCACACCAATGTTTTTTATTACTATAAAAACTCACGGCACATTGTTTTGTGCCGTGAGTTCATAATCCGCTGTATTTGTCTTTATAACGATATTTTACAAAACTTCCGTATCTTTCCTGCCCAAAAACCTTATCATTTATCAGTCCGACGCAAGCGATTCATAAGATTCCTCCACAGGCTCCTGCCTTTTTCTCGCAATAACGATCGCGCTTATTTCCTCAACGGTGTAGTCGTCCTCAACAATTCTGAGGACTTCATTACCCGCTCTGCCGCCCTCAACATAGACCTCATACCTGCCGAAAGCGTGCAGCGTAACGGGATAATCATTGGGGTTGAAGAAAACAACTATCTCCTCGAACTCGTTATCGCCTTTAAGGACAAATCCGACCACCCTCTGTGGGAGTCTGTCTATAAAGTACATATTCTCACGCACGCCGCTGCCGTCCGCCATTCTGAACGCGCTGTGAGCCTTTCTGAAAGCGATAAGTCCCTTGTAGTATTCAAACACATGACGGAACTCCGATTTCCTGTCCCACTTGAGACTGTTTATCGCGTCGGGGGAGCGGTAGCTGTTGTGGTCGAACGCCGTTCCGCCGGGGAAAGGCTTCGACCGCAGGAACTCCTGTCCCGCCTGGATAAAGGGTATTCCCTGTGCAAGAAAGACCATTGCCGCCGCAAGCTTATCCATTTTGATACGCCTCTCGAAGCTGTCCGTACCGTTTGTGTAGAAAAGCTTATCCCACAAGGTAAGATTGTCGTGAGCCTCAACATAGTTCACGCTCTGGTAGGGATTATCCGTCCATGCGAATTTTTCAAGGTTGGGTATCTGAGGGTGGGGTACCCGTCCGCACATTACCTCGCGGACGTAATCCTCGTTACCGCTTGCGCCGTTCACATAGCCTCTGTCGCGGTTCTCGAAATTGTTGCCCTTTACGGTGTCGCGGAAATCGTCGCTGAAAAAGCCGTAGCCCGGCGCATGGCGGGCATTCAGCTTCATAGCCCTGCTCTCCCAAGGAAGAGGGGAATCCCCGCCCGTCCAGCCCTCGCCGTACAGGATAACGTTGGGGTTTATTTCTTTCAGACGCTTGTGTATCTCGTTAAGGGTCTCATTGTCGTAAAGTCCCATAAGGTCAAATCTGAAGCCGTCTATCTTATATTCGGAAGCCCAGTAGCAAAGGCTGTCGATAATGAACTTTCTCGCCATTGCACGCTCCGTTGCGAACTCGTTTCCGCAGCCGCTGCCGTTGCTGAAATACTCTCCGTTTTCGCCCCACAGACGGTAGTAATATTTTGGGTACGTCTTATTGAAGCAGGAGTCCGCAGTAGCAAAGGTGTGGTTGTAGACCACGTCCATAATAACGCCTATACCCTCCTTGTGAAGAGCGTAGACAAGCCGTTTCAGCTCGGAAACACGGGTGCGTCCGTCGTAAGGATTGGTGGAGTAGGAACCTGCAGGAGAATTGAAATTCCGCGGGTCATAGCCCCAGTTGAACTGCGGCTTGTGGAGGTCTGTCTCGTCAATGCGGTCGTAGTCATAGATAGGCATAAGCTGGACGTGGGTAACTCCCAGCTCCTTGATGTGGTCAATGCCGATCTTATCGCCTGCGGCGTTCACAAGACCGTTTTCTATAAATGCGAGAAAACGTCCCTTATAGCAGAAATTTCCGCTCTTGTCAATGGAAAAATCACGGACGTGAAGCTCGTACACGCAGGCGTCGGTGTACTTTTCAAGAGGAACGTAATCCTGCTTGTCCCAGCCCGCGGGACTGCACGCCGCCGTATCCAGTACCATACCCATAGCGCCGTTTACACCCAAGGAGCGGGCGTAGATGTCCACAGTCTCCTGTTCGATCCCGTCATAGGTCATGACATAGGTATAGTACACGCCGTCCAGATCGCCGAAAGCCGTTTTCGACCAGACGCCGTCCCTGCCCTTTGCCATAGGCAGCTTGCGGTACGGCTTTTCATCGCGGCAGCTTTTGTAAAGGTGTACCCTTGCGCCGTCCGCTTCGGGAGCCCATACCTTGAACTCGGTCTGCTCCTTGGAATATATTGCGCCCAGCTCTCCGTCATAGGCGTATTTTTCATCAATATGCTTAAACAAACATGACAACCCCTTTTAGAAAGATAAAAATTTAAGAGGCAAAAAGCAAGAGATATTCTCTCTATGCAATACTTATATTAATTATACACTAACTTTGTCTTTAAGTAAATACAGCTATTTAACAAAATATCCGCCTGCGTTATGTGTATTTGGCACAACAGGACAGCCCTGCTATTGACTTTTTTGTGCAAATTTGATATGATTTATGTATATTTTAGAATATTAAAATAGGGGGAATAGTTTGTGAAGCACAAGCTTTTGGGTACGGCGGCTGCGGCTGCCGTTTCGGCGATAATTTTTTCCGGGTGTATTCAGGCTCCTGCCGATAACGCAGGGGAGCAAAGCGTTACCGCTTCCCAGACCGCGGAAAGCATTTCCGAAACATCGGCGGAAACAATCGGGGAAATCCCAAATGAAACGGAAGCTTCCTCCGAAAACAATACCGAAACCGAATATGTGGAGGTCTCCGCCGGAAACGAGTTTATCGACTTTGAGTTTATAGAGGACTATCAAGGCACAACAGACATCGGCGACCTTGCGGACAAGGCTGTGGACTTTCTTAAAACCACGGAATATTACTCCGACAGTATGGAGAACATCGAAAGAATAAATACCGATGAGCTTAAAAAAGATTGGGACGCTGTTGCCGGAGAATTTTATCAGCGGGACGTTTCAATGTATTTTAACGACGACGGCGGTATTCAGCCCGTATTTTCGACGGCATACCCCGCCGATTATGACGGAGACGGAAAAGCCGAGACCTTTATCGTTGTGGATATGCCGTTTATCCCAACGGTCACACCCGATATATGGAGCTTTCTCCTTTTCGCCGACAGCAGCGGAAATATATACCCCGATGTGCTTGACCTCTACAACCCTTATTCGGCTGAACTGCTGAATTACGGCAAATACAAGCAGCTCGGGTTCGGAGGAGCATATACTAACCACACTTATTCAAGCATTTACGGCGTTAAGGACGGTAAACCCGTTACGCTTTACGACCATGCTCCGGGCGGCTATTTCTGCAAGACCGATTGCTTCCTTTCGGCATTCGGACTTCAGGGCGGAAGCGATTTTATGTATTTTGATACGGTCGCTTTGGAATACCGCATTATTAAGGGCGTTGAGATTTCCCACGCTGAAATGGCAGAGCTTGACGTTTCAAACACCCTTTGCACCAATTTCGGTGAAGAAAGTATAGACGAGCTGCCGGACTACGTGGAATTTCATTTTATAAAACCGAATTACTATCTGCTTGATTGGGGTTTCCCCGGAAGTGTTGTTTTTACATATGAAAGCGGAGTATTCACTCTTGTTGAGGATTCAAATATTACCCGCTCGACAAATACAAACAACTTCAATGTTGTGGTCGAATTTGACATAGACAAAGCCGTCGCCGAAATGAAGCCCCCTGTCGAACCCTATGCAAAGATCTCCGAGGACAACGTATTTATCGACTACGGGTTTATCGAGGACTACCAGGGCACCACAGATATAGGCGTGCTGGCGGCGGGAGCCGTAGAGTTCCTGACCGAGAGCGAGTACTACGCCGAGAGTACCGCAAATATCGGAGAATTTACCGACGAAAAATTCAAAAAATATTTTGACGAATCGGGGAATATCCTGCCCCGTCTGCAAACAGCCTACCCCGAAGATTACGACGGCGACGGCAGCACGGAGACCTTTATAATTGTGGATATGCCCTATATGATCGGTACGCCCACCGAGCGGAGCTTTCTTATTTACGCGGACAGCAGGGGAGAGATGACCCTGCTTGACAATGCGAGCGCAATATATCCGACAACTCTTCTTGATTACGGAGACTTTAAGCAGATAACCTTCGGCGGCAAAGGCGTTGTGGGAATGGACGATCACACTCTGCTGTACAGCGTTCTGGACGGCGAAGCAAAAGAGCTTTTCAACATTCGCGGCAATTATTACAAAAGCAACTGCTTTCTGTCCGCGTTCAGCTGGCAGAGCAGCGGAGCGTTTATGTACTACGATACCGTTGCGTGCGAATATCGTGCTGTCGACGGAGAACAATTTCCTATCGAAAAAATAAAGGAAATGGATTCTACCAACGCTCTGTCCGAATTTTATGAATGGTATGACGAACAAAGTTTTCTGTTTGCAGAACTGGTCGGCGGCAGATACTACGTTTTTACCGATGCTGGTATGGATTCGGGAACGGCTTATCTGTACGAAAACGGCGAGTTTATCCAAACCGAGGAATGCTTACATGTGCGCAATAATCATTTCAGCCGTATGCCGAAAGTCATCGATATAGACATCACTAAAGCAATTGCGGAAATGAAGCCTGTTGCAAATTAACATAAAAGGAAGTTAGTGCTATGAAAAAGAAAAAATTTCTCGGAGCTGTTGCTGCCGTTCTTGCGCTGACTGCGGCGTTTTCGGCTTGCTCGGAAGCCCCTGCGGAAAATGAAAATGCCGAAGCCATTACAAGTGCGGAAACAACAGCGTCTGCCGCCGAAACGACGGAAGCCGTCTCAGAAGCCGATACGGAACAGGTCACAGAGGATACCGAAGAAACCGAAGAGGAAGTCCCGCAGGCTGCCTCCGAGGAAGAACGGTTTGTTCAGATATCACCGGGCAATGAGTTTATCGACTACAAATTTATAGAGAACTATCAAGGCACTTCCGACATAGGCGACCTTGCGGACAAAGCTGTGGAGTTCCTTAAGGAAAGTGAATACTATGCGGACAGCATGGAAAACGCAGACAAATTCAAGGAGGAGAGCCTGAAAGAATTCAAGCCCACAAGTGATAACGCCGAGAAGCTCGCGGAAGAATTTGCGTACTATTTTGACAGCGACGGAAACATTCAGCCGAAGCTCAATATTGCCTACCCGAAGGATTACGACGGCGACGGCAATACCGAGACCTTTGCGGTTGTGGATATGCCGATCATGCAGGGCGAATATCCCATTGTCAGAAGCTTTCTGATATTTGCGGACAGCACAAACAGCAAAGAGAACATGACCCTGCTCTCAGATGCTTCACATCTTTTCGATACATTAATGCTTGACTACGGAGACTTCAAGCAGATAACCTTCGGCGGCTTCGGAACCTGCGGCGCAGACGAGCGCAACGACCTTTACGGCGTTGTGAACGGAAAAGCAAAGCATCTTTACGGTATGCGCGGTGAGTTTTTCAAAAAAGACTGTTTCCTAAGCGCTTTCGGCGCGCAGGGCGGAGGAGCGTTTATGTACTACGACACCGTTGCCTGCGAGTACCGCGCTATCGCGGGAGAGGACATTCCTATCGAAAAAATAAAGGAAATGGATACCACGAACGCCCTGTCCGAATTTTATGAATGGCTGGACGAGCATGGATTTCTGTACGCCGAACTGATCGGAGGCAGATACTATGTAATGCTCCGCGGCGCTATGGATACGGGAACGGTATATCTGTACGAAAACGGCGAGTTTATCCAAACCGAGGACTGCAAAGATGTGCGCGACGCCATTACGGCAATATGAATGCCGTCGTGGATATTGACATAAACAAAGCAATTGCGGAAATGAAGTCCGTAAAATAAATTTTTTGCAAAGGAGAAAACCTATGAAAAAACAAAAGCTCTGCGGAATATTTATTTCCGCGGTAATAATGGCGGGGCTTCTGACCTCCTGCGGCAAACAGGACGCCGAACCCTCCGCTCCAGACAATACCCAGCCCGAAATCCAAACCTCCGCCGAGGAGGAGGTTACCAGCGCCAAGGTCACCGTTGAGGGGACTAAATTCATGGTGGGCGGCAAGGAACTGTGGATAAACGGCGTAAACACCCCGTGGGAGTACTGGAACGATTTCGGCGGAAGCTTCGACCCCACATTCTGGGACAGCCATTTCTCCGACCTCCACGATATCGGAGTAAACGCCGTCCGCGTGTGGATGAACTGCGACTCAATGGTCAGCATAAAGCTGAAGCCCTCCGGTGAGGTTCGGGAAGTCTCCGAGCAGCACTGGTCGGACATAGACCAGCTCTTTGAGATCGCCGAAAAGCACCAGATCTATCTTATGCCCACACTCATCTCCTTTGACCACTGCAAGAGCGGTCAGTACAAGGACAGATGGCGCGCCGTCATAACCGACGAGACCGCTATGAAAAGCTACGTTGACAACTACGTTAAGGTTTTCGCCGAGCGTTACGGCGCAAGCGAATGGCTGCTGGGAATAGACCTTATGAACGAACCCGACTGGGTGCACGAGAACGAGGAGTGCGGACGGCTTTCCCTTGAGGACTTGTCCAAGTTCTTTGCCAACTGCGCGGCGGGTATCCATGAGGTAAATCCCGACACCCTTGTGACCGTTGGCATGGGCATGATAAAGTACAACTCCGACGCGGGCGGAATCCGTGTGCAGAATATCGTTTCCGACGAGGTTCTGACGGGCTACGCGGGCGAAAAGGCTTGTCTGGACTTCTACACGCCCCACTACTACGACTGGATGAACAACAGCGGCATGGGCTGCGCCTTTGAGTCCTCCCCCACCGATTACGGCCTTGACGGCACAAAGCCCGCTTTCCTCGGCGAGATAGGCACATCAACTCCCTTTAAGGACGTATATCAGAAGTGCTACGACCTTGGCTGGAACGGCGTTATGATGTGGTGCTCCAACAACGGTGCGGAACACGCCGACAACTGGGACGACATTGCCGCCGCCACACAAAATATGGAAGCTGCAGCGGGTGACAAGGTTTTCCCCTTGGGCAAGAATTAAGCCTTTACAGAACAAATTATGAACAAGTTTTTTGTATAGTATTGCTATAGAAACCTGTCCGTTTTTATGATATAATTACAAAAGATTGTTTTTAAAGGAGATGCTGTTATGATATTACTCTATGAGAAAATTTACAGGCAGAAGCAGGAGCAGTACAAGCTTGACGGCGACCTGCAGGCGTTCAACAAGTTTATCGCGGAGGCTCAGGACTTCCAGTTTGCGGTGATGACAAAGAAAATTCCCGAAGCCGAATATGCAGAGTGGCTCAACGCTCAGTGCGCTTCGTAATTATAACAGCATATTTTTACATAAACGCTTGCTTCGCTTTGGACGGAGCAGTGATATCCCAATGCTTTATATCGTTAATACATAATAATAAAACGGGTACAGAAAAACTGCACCCGTTTTTATTATTTTTTTTACACAGTCATATCCAAGGGGAAATATCCGTCACAAAGGCGTATGGGTCTGCGCGCATTTTAAACAGAGCCGCCGCAAGCAGGGCACGGCTGTCTATAAGGTACGCTTTCGCCTCGCCGAGCTTGCCTTTGCGTATGTCCGGTTCTTCCAGTATCCACTCTATGCGCTGGAATTCCGAGCCCCAGCCGAAAGCGTCCCCGCCCCTGTAGGCGCGCTTTTCGCCGTTGACGGTGTAGTGTTTATCCTCCGTGGGACGGATATAGGGCGGCTTTAGTATCTCCTCGATGCCGTGC
This sequence comes from Ruminococcus sp., assembly GCA_014799735.1. Taxonomy (GTDB): domain Bacteria; phylum Bacillota; class Clostridia; order Oscillospirales; family Ruminococcaceae; genus RGIG8773. The sequence continues at coordinate 2,398 of JAAVHL010000138.1, read as the reverse complement.
ATAAAGGTACACGCGTTAAGTACTTCCCCGATAAAAAGAATTTTTCCCTTATAGCAGGGCAGGAGCATAAAGGGCGAATGTACACCTACAGCAACGTCGTCCATAACGTGACCCACGGTGAGGGTGTGAGCAAGCTTTCCGCGGGCACACACCGAGTGTGTCGGATTAATACTGCGGAGGACGTTCGGCATACGCCAAAAGGTCTTTGCCATCAACCCCACGCAGGGCTCTGTTTCCCCGCTGTCGAAAACGGGATTTTCGGAGGTCACGTTCTCATATGTCAGGGCGGGCATAAGCAGAGTGCCCTCCTCGCCGATAACTGCTTCTATGTCCCCGATTATTTCCTCGGGAGTACGCTTGGTCTGCATGGCTTTCATTGAGGAATGTACCATAACAACGTCTCCGCCGCAAAGTCCCAGCTCGGAAAGCTGCTGCCTGTAGAGTTCGCTTTCGGACATTTTATTCACCCCGTTTTTTTATTGGCATAAAAAGGTCAAGCTGATTTGTTATGCCGTTTTCGGGCCAGCCCATATGGGAGCTGTAGACCCAGTTAAGATGCTCTTCAAGACAGCCGCCCATTATCTCCAAGCCCAGCTCGCTGTAATTCAGGTCGTAGTCGGGACTTTCCTTCACCCAGCTTTCAAGTTCGCCCCAATACTGAAATTCGGGGAACTTGATAGCAAGAACGGCAAACAGTCCGCCGTCGAAATGCTTTTTTGTAAGGGGAGCGGGGACTTCCATATCATCTGGTATAGTCACCCACACCTCGTAGCCGTGCTCGTCGTTGGGGAGGATTCCGGGATTGGGATGGTTAAAGCCGAAATATCTTGAATCGGGCTTTATCTCATAAAGCTTCTTTTCACGGATAAACTTGTCTATCTCGTCCCCCACGGTCTCCTCGGGATCTTTTCCGATAACGTGGTTTGAAGCCACGGTAAAGGGCGGAAGCATGACGATACGCACGGGAAGCTGCTTTGTCAAGGTCTCGTTAGCATTATTAAGATCGCTCATAGTCGAACGTTCCTCCTTTAAAGTATTCTTTGAAAGGGAGAGCGTCTCGGAAAGTTCGATAAGCTGCTTGTCCTCCAGCAGATCGAAATTTGCTTTAAGACGGTTTTCTTCAAGCCGTTCTGCAAATCCCTTGATAATGCTGCGGATAACGTCCAGAGCGTTTATTTCCTCGTCAAGCTCGGAAATGCTTTTGCGGAGAATTTCAAGGGTAGCTGTGTACTTGCTGTCGTCGAGAATGACGGAAATATCCTTTAGGGAGATACGAAGCTTACGCAGTATAACGATCTGTTGCAGACGTCTTACAGCGGTCTCGTCATAGGTGCGGTAGGCGTAGCCCTCCCTGCGGATCGGGGTGATCAGTCCCATTTTTTCGTAGTGCCTCAGCATTCTCGGCGTAACTCCAAAGCTTTTCGACACTTGGCTTATTGTAAGATTTTCCATGACAAATCTCCTTTCAAGGTTAATTATAAGGTACGACACGGTGTCAAAGTCAAGATTATTTTATATTTTTTCTCGGAAAATAAAAATGCTAAGTGCATATTTACTAAAACAATTCGTGATAGTGCTAAAATGTTTTTAACATTGTATTGACATTTTTGTTGAAAAGGTATATAATCATAGTAAAGCAACAGCTTTACTCAAAAGAAAGGACTGATCGATTTCATGAACAAGATAATTACCATAGGCAGACAATTCGGCAGCGGCGGACGCGAGATCGGCGAAAAGCTTGCGGAAAAGTTAGGTTACGCCTTTTACGACAATAAACTTATCGCAATGGCCGCGGAAAAAAGCGGAATGAGCCACTCCGTCCTTACCGACGCGGACGAGAAAGCCGCCAACCCTTGGCTGTACGCGGCAATGAGCCAGACGGGACAAACAAGCTTCGGGCTGAACCTCTCCACAAACGACGCGCTCTATACCATTCAGGCGCAGATAATCCGCGATATTGCCAAATCGGAAAACGCCGTTATTGTGGGACGCTGCTCCGACTACGTCTTGAAGGACGAGGAGGTTGACCTGCTGAACGTTTTCATCTACGCACCCACCGAAGCGCGGGTCAAACGTGTTCTGGAGCGGGAGAACGTTTCCACCGAACAGCAGGCCATACAGATGATGAAGCGGCACGACAAACAGCGCAAGCTTTACTACGACTTCTACACCGACCGCAAATGGGCTGCCCACGAGAACTACCACCTTACCTTGAACAGCGACAAGTTCGGCATTGATGGCACAGCGGCTATTATCGCCGCCGCGATTTCCAAATAACCAATCAAAACCACCCGTAAAACGGGTGGTTTGCGAAAGCCCTTAAAGGGCTTGGTACGACCCTTACCCCTTAAGGGGTTCTGAAAAGTCTGCCAACCGCATTTGATTCACGGGCAGCCCC
>JAAVHL010000137.1 GCA_014799735.1 Ruminococcus sp. | reverse complement strand
TGACAACGGCTGCGCGAATTCTATCCTCATTAAGCTGAACCAGATAGGAACGGTCTCGGAGACACTTTCGGCGATCTCGCTGGCAAAGGAAAACGGCTACGGCACGATAATTTCCCACCGAAGCGGCGAGACCGAGGATACCTTTATCGCCGACCTTGCTGTGGCTGTAAATGCGGGTCAGATAAAAACGGGAGCGCCCTGCCGAAGCGAGCGTACCGCAAAATACAACAGGCTTATCAGAATTGAGGAACAAATCTATAAATAACAGATGTAATATAACATAAATTTTAAAATAATATATGTTATGTAACAGGTGTACTTGAAGTATTTTTCAGTATTCCTGTTTGACATTTTCGGTAATATGTGGTATGCTTATAGCAGTAAAAATATTTGCGGACAAGTCCGAAAAAAAGGGAGGAAAATATATGGTGCGCGAAATCACCGAGAGCGACCTCAAAGGTCTTTTTGAGCTTTATACACAGCTTCACGGCAACCCGATACCCGAAGATACTGCGGAGCTTTCCGCGCTTTGCCGAAAAATACTGGACGACGAAAATCACCACATCATCGTTGCCGAAGAGGACGGAAAGATAGTCTCCTCCTGCGTTTGCGTGATCGTGCCGAACCTTACCCACGGACAGCGTCCCTATGCGCTGATAGAAAATGTTGTCACAGATAAAGAATTTCGCCGCCGCGGTCTGGCAACTGCCTGCCTTGACTTTGCGCGGGAAATTTCCCGAAAAGAAAACTGCTACAAAATGATGCTTCTCACAGGCTCAAAGGAGGAAAGCACGCTCAGATTTTACGAGCGCGCGGGCTATAACCGAAATGATAAAACCGCATTTATTCAGTGGCTTTGAAAAAATATTTCTGAAAAATTTTTTATTTTTAAAAGGAGAATTTTTATGGATACCAAGGAAAAAATTATTGCACTCAGAAATGAAATGAAAAAAGAAAAAATCGGCGTTTATATTATTCCCACTTCGGATTTTCACGACAGCGAATATGTCAGCCCTTATTTTATGACGCGGAAATTTTTCAGCGGCTTTACGGGCTCGGCGGGAACGCTCGTGGTCTCGGAGACCGATGCCGCTCTTTTTACCGACGGACGGTACTTTATTCAGGCGGAAAATCAGCTTCGGGGCAGCGGGATAGTACTTATGAGATCGGGTGAGGAGGGCGTTCCCACGGTGCGGAAGTACGTTTCGGATATCCTGCCCGATGGCGGAAATATCGGCTTTGACGGTCGTGTGGTGACTGCCGAAACAGGCAGGGAGTACAAAAAAATTGCCGAGGAAAAAAACGGCGGAATAGTTGATATTGATTTGGCTGACAGGATATGGAAAGACCGTCCCACACTGGAGCATACGGAAGTTTATCTGCTTGACGAAAAATACAGCGGCAAAAGCGGGTTGGAAAAGCTTTCCGAGGTGCGTGAAAAAATGTCCGCGAAAAAGGCCGATACCCATATTATTACGGCTCTGGACGAAATTTCGTGGCTTTTCAATATCCGCGCGGACGGTATCGAGAGCTGTCCCATGGTTCTTTCCTATGCGGCTGTAACCAAAAGCTCCGCTGTTCTTTTTGCGGACAAAAATGCCTGCAGTGAAAAGGTTTCTGAGTACCTTGAAAAAAACGGCACGGAGCTTCGTCTCTATGATGATATTTACGATTACGCGGAAAAGCTGTCGAGGGGAAAGGTCTGGCTTGACGAAAAGCGGGCGAATTACCGCCTTGCGGAGGCTGTAAAAAATTGTGAGATAATTTCCGAGCCTAATCCCGCGGAACTGCTGAAAGCGGTGAAAAATCCCGTGGAGGTAGAAAATACCAAATACGCACATCTGCTGGACGGAATTGCGGTTACAAAGTTCATGTACTGGCTCAAAAACAATATCGGGAAAATTAAGATAACCGAAGCGTCCGCGGCGGACTTTATCGACAATCTGCGCCGCGAGGTGGGCGGTGAACACTATATCGCCCCCAGCTTTGAAACTATAAGCGCCTATAACGCCAACGCCGCCATGATGCACTACAGCGCGGACAGCGAGAACTGCGCCGTCCTTGAACCGCAGGGTATACTTCTTGTGGACAGCGGCGGACACTATTTCGAGGGCACGACCGACATCACCCGCACCTTTGCGCTTGGTGATATTTCCGACGAAGTGCGGTATCACTTTACGCTGACGCTTCGGGCAATGCTTAATCTTGCGGCGGCAAGGTTCATGCACGGCTGCCGTGGAGAAAACTTAGATATCCTGTCGCGTGGCATCATGTGGGAAAAGGGTCTGGACTACCGCTGCGGAACCGGTCACGGCGTGGGATATCTTTTGAGCGTACACGAGGGTCCCAACAGCTTCAGGCATAAGCTTTCCGAGGACAGACCCATGAGCGCGGTGCTTGAAGAGGGCATGATAACCACCGACGAGCCGGGGGTCTACGTTGAGGGCAGCCACGGTATACGCATAGAAAACGAGCTGCTCTGCAAAAAGGCGGAGAAGTGCGAATACGGTCAGATAATGGAATTTGAGACGATAACATACGCCCCGATTGATCTGGACTGCATTGACCCGACACAGCTTGAAACCAAGGACAGAGAACGTCTCAACGCATACCATAAAACGGTTTACGACAAGCTTTCGCCCTATTTTGAGGGGGACGAGCTGGAGTTCCTGAAAAAGTATACGAGGGCTGTTTAGCTTGCAAACAGCGGTGCGGCACGGTATAATTAGCAAAAAGGTTCGGGGAGATGACGAAATGAAATTCGGAATGAAAACGATCATTGTAATTATCGGGGTGTTTTTCATCGGATTTGGAATTTTCTTTGCGGTTTTGGGGATGACGCTGTTTTCCGACCCGTCAGCTGACATGTATACTATGATATTCTTCGGAGCGGTTTTTGCAATAGTCGGAGCGTCCCTGCTTCTTCCGGTGATACTGAAAGCCGTCCGCAGAAAACGCCTTATGGCAAACGGCGATCAGCTTACGGGTATAATAACCGCGGTGAATATAAATTTCTGCGTGACGATAAACGGCCGTCACCCTTACAGAGCCGACTGCGAGGTGTTCGATCCCAACAGCGGCGAAAGGTATCTCTACAGGTCGGAGAACACTATGGAGGACATTTCGTGGCTTGTGGGAACGTCAGTTACCGTTTACGCCGATCCCGTTAACCGCAAAAAATATTATGTGGATATTACCTCTCCCGCGGAAAGCTATCGTACAGAAAACAATATTCACGATTACAGATAGAATATTTTCGCGTGCCGCCGCATAGGCATAATTACATATTTTACGGTGGGGAGGAACTATGGTCAGTATCATCGCTTCGCTGGGCGTGCAGGATTACATCGCTCTTGCGGTAATTGCCGCCGCTGTTGTTTCGGCGGTCGTGTACCTCAAAAAGCGCGGCAAAAACGGCTGCGGAGGCTGCTGCGGCGGCTGTTCGGGCTGCGCCTTTGCGGACAAATGTCAGAATAAAAAGGAAAATGATAGCAATGGAACAGAAGATAAACTATCGGATACTACAGGAAAAAATACTGAAAACCCTTGACGCGGGCAAGCCGCCGAGACTGCTTCTGCACAGCTGCTGCGCGCCCTGTTCAAGTGCGGTGCTGGAGTATCTTTCCCAGTATTTTTCCATAACCGTGCTGTACTTTAACCCAAACATTTACCCCGAAGAGGAATTTCTCCACCGCATTGCCGAGCAGAAACGGCTTATTGCAGAGCTGCCCTGTAAAAATCCCGTGTCCTTTGAGGAGTATGGCTGGCAGCAGGAACGGTTTTACACGGCAGTAAAGGGTCTAGAGGATATTCGCGAGGGCGGGGAAAGGTGCTTTGCCTGCTACCGCCTGCGTCTGGAGGAGACAGCACGTCTTGCCGCCGAGGGCGGGTACGATTACTTTACCACAACGCTGTCGGTAAGTCCATATAAAAATGCCGCAAAGCTCAACGAGATAGGCGAGGAGCTTGCGGAGAAATACGGCGTACAGCACCTGCCCTCCGATTTCAAGAAAAAAGACGGCTACAAGCGCAGTATCGAGCTGTCGCAGGAGTACGGTCTGTACCGTCAGGATTACTGCGGCTGCATATTTTCACAGCGGGAACGTCAATGCGTGCAAAATAAATGAGACTGACCTTTTTACTGGTCAGTCTCATTTTTTGCTGTAAGTACTATTTAAGCGCGTCTTTAAGTGAGCGGACAAATTCGCCCACCTTTTTAATGGAGTCCCTGCCGTATTCGGCAATAATTTTTACTACCGCGCTTCCAACGATAACGCCGTCGCAGTAGCTTCCCATTTTTGCAGCCTGTTCGGGATTGGAAATTCCGAAGCCAACCATTGCGGGGACTTTGCAGCTCTTTTTGATTTCCCCGAAAAACTCGTCAAAGTTAGTGGAGAACTTGCTTCTCGTACCCGTTACGCCCGTGGACGAAACGCAGTAGAGAAATCCGTGGGCGTCGGAGGCGATACTCTCTATCCTTTGGTGGGACGTGGGCGCAACCAAGCTTATTGGGATAATTCCGTTATCCTCCGCAAAGGAGCGTATCTCGTCCCGCTCCTCAAAGGGCAGGTCGGGGACGATAACGCCGTCAATGCCCTTTTCGCGGCAAAGCTTGAAAAAACGCTCCGTACCGAAACGGAAAATAGTGTTCACGTACATCATAAGTATAAGCGGCTTGTCGGTTTTTTTGCGGAGGTTTTCCACCGTACCGAAAATTTTTGTAAGGTTTGTTCCGTTGGAAAGGGAACGCAGGCTTGCCGCCTGAATGACCTTGCCCTCGGCAACGGGGTCGGAAAAGGGCACGCCTATTTCCACAATGTCCACGCCGTTATCAAACATTTCAAGCACAAGCTTTTCGGTGGTTTCGAGGTCGGGATCGCCCGCCGTAACAAATGTTATCAGAGCCTTTTCGCCTTTGGCCTTAAGCTCCGCCAAAGTTTTTTCAATTCTGTTCATCTTCCTGACCTCCTTAGGAATTAACCACGTTTTTGCCGCGGTAGCGGGCTATCGAGTAAACGTCCTTGTCGCCGCGTCCCGAAATGTTTATCACCATGATCTGGTCTTTGCCCATTTTCGGAGCGATCTTCAAAGCCGCCGCAACAGCGTGCGCGGACTCGATCGCGGGGATAATTCCCTCGACCCGTGAAAGGTACTCAAACGCGCATACAGCCTCTTCGTCGGTAACGGGAACGTATTCCGCACGTCCCTTTTTGTGGAGCATAGCGTGTTCGGGACCTATTCCGGGGTAGTCAAGTCCCGCCGAAATGGAGTAAACAGGGTCGATCTGACCGAACTCGTTTTGCAGGAAAAGCGACTTCATGCCGTGGAAAATTCCCATTGTTCCGTGAGCAACAGTAGCGGCGTGCTTGTCGGTGTCAACGCCAAGACCTGCGGCTTCCGCGCCCACGAGACGGACGCTTTCGTCCCCGATAAAATCGTAGAACGCGCCCATTGCGTTAGAGCCGCCGCCTACGCAGGCGACAACGCAGTCGGGGAGCTTACCCTCTTTTTCCATAAGCTGGGAACGTATTTCCTCGGAAATGATCTTCTGGAAATCACGAACCATAGCAGGGTAGGGGTGAGGTCCCATAACGGAACCGATACAGTAAAATGTTGTTGCAATATTTTCCGCCCAGTCGCGCATAGCGGCGTTGATAGCGTCCTTCAGCGTGGACGTGCCCTCGCTTACTGAGATAACGCTCGCGCCTAAAAGCTCCATTCGATAGACGTTCAGGGACTGCCTTTCAACGTCCTCCGCGCCCATGTAGACCTGACATTCCAGACCGAAAAGCGCGCAGGCGGTAGCCGTGGCAACGCCGTGCTGACCCGCGCCGGTTTCCGCGATAATGCGCGTCTTGCCCATGCGCTTTGCAAGAAGAATCTGTCCCAGAACATTGTTTATTTTGTGCGAGCCTGTGTGGTTCAAGTCCTCGCGTTTGAGGTATATCTTAGCTCCGCCCAAGTCCGCGGACATCTTTTCCGCGCAGTACAGCATGGAGGGTCTGCCCGCATAATCGCGGTAATAGCGTTTCAGCTCCTCGATAAAATCGGGGTCGTCCTTGTATTTTTCATAAGCCGCGTCAAGCTCGTTTACAGCGTTCATGACCGTTTCGGGAACGTACTGTCCGCCGAAATCCCCGAAGCGTCCTTTCTTTTCGTTCATCTCAAATTTTCCTCCTCTAAAATTCGCATGATATTTTTCATTTTATTAAAGTCCTTGAAACCGTCCGTCTCAATGCCGCTGCTAAGGTCAACGCCGCAGGGCGAGACTTCCCTAATAATTTCGGCAATATTTTCCGCGGTAATACCTCCCGCGATAAAGAACGGCTTGGTAATTTCTGCATTTTTCACAATTTCGGTATTGACACGCTTTCCCGTGCCGCCGTAGGCGTTTTCGCTGAAGCTGTCTATCAAAAGCTTATCGCAGGACAGGCGTCCTGCCTTTTCGATATCCTCGGGACATTTCGCCCGAACGGCTTTCCATATCTCTCCCGAAAAGACCCCGCGAAGCTTTTCTATATAAGCTTCATCTTCGTCTCCGTGAAGCTGGATAACGTCCAAGGATTCGTTATAAGCACAGTGCAGAATGTTTTCAAGCGGCTCGTTGACGAAAACTCCCACGCGCTTTATATCCTTGTCAAGGTATGTGTTTAGTTCGTAAAACGTACCGAAATCAACGCTTCTTTTGAAACCGTCCGACAGGATAAATCCCGCGTAATCGGGACGGCATTGGTTGGCGTACCCGATATCCTCAACACGGCGCATACCGCAGAATTTTACAAACGTAGAATACGTTTTTGTCATAATAAGCTCCTCAATTCTTTCATGGAGCTTTCCACGCTGCCGCTTCTCATCAGCGTCTCGCCGATAAGCACCGCGTCCGCGCCAAGGTCGGCAAGGAGCTTCATGTCCTCGGCGGTTTTGATGCCGCTTTCCGAAACGAGGATGCCGTCGTCGGGGACAAGCTTTGCAAGCCGCTTCGTGTTTTCAAGGGACACCTCAAAGGTTTTCAGATTACGGTTATTTATGCCGAAAATGGAACACCCCGCGGCAATGACCGCTTTAAGCTCCTTTTCGTCGTGGCTTTCCGCAAGAACGTCCATGCCGAGACCCTCCGCGATAATTCGGTACTCCCTCATCTGCTCCTCGGAAAGTATCGCCGCGATAAGCAGAACCGCGTCTGCGCCCATTGCTTTCGCCTCGTACAGCTGATAGGGGTCAATGATAAAATCCTTTCGCAGCATGGGGATATTTACCGTGCCGCGTATCTGTCTGAAATATTCTGCCGAGCCTTTAAAATAGTATTCCTCGGTCAGGCAGGAAATTGCAGCCGCGCCTGCTTTTTGGTAAGCCGCCGCCTGTTCCGTCGGACGAAAATCCTCGCTGATTATCCCTTTCGACGGGGATGCTTTTTTGACCTCCGCAATAACGGCAGGCTTCGGCGCGGACGTTAACGCCGCCTTAAAGCTTCGTCCTGACGGCTGCTTTGCCGCCGCCTCCGCAAGCGACCGAACATCCGCAAAAGGAACTGCTGCCATGTCCCGCGAAAGCTGTTCCCTGCGCTTTTCCGCAATATCGTCAAGTATCATAAAATTATCCTTTCAAAAGCCATTAGGCTCTGTTGGTAAATTCTTTCATCTTTTCAAATTTAGCATATGCCATTCCGCTGTCAATGGACTTCCGCGCCATCTTGATACCGTCCTCAATGGACTCCGCCGCGCCCGTGCAGTAGATAGCGCAGCCCGCGTTGAGCAGAACAATGTCACGCTTCGCGCCCTTTTCCTTGCCTGTGAGAATGTCAAGGGTGATCTTTGCGTTGTCCTCCGGAGAACCGCCCACGATCTCGGATTTGGGAGCGATCTTGATGCCATAGTCCTCGGGGTTGATCTCGTACTTGATAAGCTTCCTGTCCCGAAGCTCGCAGACCGTTGTCACGCCCGAGACCGTAACCTCGTCAAGTCCGCCGCCGTAAACGATCATTGCACCCTTTACGCCAAGGTTCATAAGCACCTTAGCCATTATTTCAAGCAGACGTTCGTCGTAAACGCCAAGCAGAATGTAGTCCGAAAGAGCGGGGTTTGCAAGGGGTCCCAGAATGTTGAATACCGTTCTTATGCCTGTTTCGCGGCGTGCGGGAGCAACGAACCTCATTGCCTTGTGGAAGGACTGGGCGAACAGGAAAGCGATACCCGCCTCTTTCATGCAGGCGGAAGCTTTTGCGGGAGTAAGGTTGAGCTTTACTCCGAGGGCTTCGAGAACGTCCGCCGCGCCGCTTTTGCTGGAAACGCTTCTGTTTCCGTGCTTTGCAACGTTAAGTCCCGCGCCCGCGATAACGAATGAGGACGTTGTGGAAATATTGAATGTGCCCGCTACGTCTCCGCCCGTACCAACAATGTCCACCGCAGATTTTGCCGAGGGGACAATGCTTGCCTTGCGGCGCATTATCCGTGCAAAGCCCGTAATTTCCTCGATAGTCTCGCCGTTGCAGCGCATTGCGGTAAGCAGCGAGGCAATCTGCGCGTCGGTAGCTCCGTCGGACATTATGATGTTCATGGCGTTTTCGGCTTCCTCCTCGGTAAGGTGACAGCCGTCGGCGGCTTTGGCAATGTACTTTTTAAGAGCCGTCCGCTTTTCTTTCGGCATGGAAATTACTTCCCTGTCGGCATTCTTGATACCAGCAACATCACACAGGAAAGCCGAAAGTATTCCCGCGCCGTGTTCGGTAAGAATGGATTCGGGGTGGAACTGCACGCCGTAGGTGGGGTGCTCCTTGTGTCTCAGAGCCATTATCTGACCGTCGCCGTCCGTAGCGGTAACTCTCAGGCATACGGGCAGAGAAATTACGTCAGCCACAAGCGAGTGGTATCTTGCCGCCGTTATCTTTTCGGGAAGTCCCGCAAAAATGGGGCAGTCGGTGTTAACGCTTATTTCCGTACCCTTGCCGTGCATAGGAATTTTTGCGCGGATTATCTTTCCGCCGAAAGCCTCGGCAATAGCCTGATGACCGAGACAGATACCGAGAATGGGTATCTCTCCGCTGAACCTCTTAATGGCTTCAACCGATATTCCCGCGTCCGCAGGATAGCCGGGACCGGGGGAAATTATCAGAGCTTCGGGCTTCATTTTCTCGATTTCCTCAATGGTTATCTCGTCGTTGCGGACAACCTTGATGTCGGCGTAAAGAGTGCCTATAAGCTGGTAAAGATTGTAAGTGAAGCTGTCGTAATTATCTATCATCAAAATCATATCAGTGACCTCCCTTAAAGACGGGCTGCTTCGGCGATCGCGTTTACCACAGCCAAAGCCTTGTTTTTGGTTTCCTCGTATTCCTTTTCGGGAACGCTGTCATAGACTATACCCGCGCCCGCCTGAACGTAAGCCTTTCCGTGGCGGAAAAGGACTGTCCTTATGGTGATACAGGTGTCGATATTTCCGTTGAAAGCAAGGTATCCCATTGTTCCTCCGTAAACGCCGCGCTTCTTGTTTTCAAGCTCGTCGATTATTTCCATGGCTCTTACCTTGGGCGCGCCCGAAAGCGTACCTGCGGGAAGCACCGACATCAGCGCGTCGAGAGCGGTCTTGCCGTCCGCAAGCTTGCCCTGAACGTCCGAAACAAGGTGCATTACCTTCGAGTAGCGTTCAACCCGCATAAAGTCCGTAACGTTTACCGTACCGAAAGCGCAGACCTTTCCAACGTCGTTTCTGCCAAGGTCAACAAGCATTGTGTGTTCGGCGCGTTCCTTGGGGTCGTTCAGAAGCTGCTGCTCGAAAGCCTTGTCCTCGGCTTCGGTCGCGCCTCTGCCTATTGTACCCGCGATAGG
>JAAVHL010000136.1 GCA_014799735.1 Ruminococcus sp. | reverse complement strand
CTTATAGTTGCGCTTTGAGCCCCAAATAAAGTTGTTCGTTGAAAACAGTCCACTGGACTGTTTTCAAGGGTTACTGAGCTTTGTACCGTAACAAGGAGGGGCGGTCGTGTTCGCCCCTCCTCGAAACGGCTCTCGCCGTTTCTCACCTCCTGCTCCGTTTGGAACGAAAGGGGATTTCGCCGTCTGCGGACGGCGACCAAAGGGCTCCGCCCTCTGGACTTCTGCGAGCTGGGCTCAGCTCGACCAGCTGATGTCGGCGGCTTCGCCGCCTGAGTTGTGCCAAATTACTAATTTTCTGCGTTTTACTTTGTCTCCTTGACGTAATTTCCCGTCTATGGTATAATTGATTTGCAAAACAATAACTGCCGAAAGGAAAAATAAAGTGAACGATACAGATAAAATTTTTAACGAGCTAAAAGAGTTTCCACAAACGGAGACAATCGCTCTCGGCGGATCACGGGCAACGGGACTGAACGACAAGTCCTCGGATTACGACGTTTACGTCTACGTTTCGGAGGATATCCCCGAAGCCGCACGGCGGGAGCTTCTGTCCCGATACTGCCGCGTGACCGAGATCGGCAACCGCTACTGGGAACCCGAGGACAACTGCACTCTTAACGACGGCGTCGATATTGATATTATTTACAGAAGCCTTGATGATTTTGCGGATGGAATTTCCGCGGTCGTTGACAGGTGCGAGGCGACAAACGGATACACCACCTGTATGTGGCACAATCTTCTGAACTGCAAAATTATTTTTGATCGAAACGGCAGGCTCGAAAAGCTTCGGAAGCGTTACGACGTCCCCTACCCCGAAGCCCTGCGGAAAAATATTATCGAAAGAAACATGAAGCTTTTAAGCGGCGCGCTGCCGTCCTATGATATGCAGATCAAAAAGGCTGTGAGCAGGGACGATCTCGTCAGCATCAATCACCGAACGGCTGAATTTCTGGCAAGCTACTTCAACGTTATTTTTGCCGCCAACCGTCTCACGCACCCCGGAGAAAAGCGTCTTGTCGAGATATGCGAGGATAAATGCGGACTTCTCCCCGACAATTTCAGGGAAAACCTTGACAGGCTTTTTGCGGAGCTTTACACGGAAAAAACCGTCGGAAATGTTGCACGCATAGTCAGCGAACTGGCTTCGGCACTTGAAAAGGAGATATAAAGCCGTGAAAATAATTGTCAGACCCGCCCGTCCCGAGGACGCGGAGCTTCTCGCCGAAGCGGACAGGCACGTCCCGCGTGAGAGAATGGAGAAGCTTGTTTCCGACGGTTTTGTGCTTGCCGCTTTCAGCGGGGACAGCTTTGCGGGCTGGCTTCGGTACGGCTTGTTCTGGGACGGGATACCGTTTATGAATATGCTGTTCGTGCTTGAAGAATACCGCGGAAACGGCATAGGTACGGCTCTTGTCCGCGAATGGGAAAGGCTTGCGGCGGAGAACGGTTACGATACGGTAATGACCTCGACGCAGGCGAACGAAGCCTCACAGCATTTTTACCGAAAGATGGAATATCGTGACCTCGGCGGCTTCACGCCTTTCGGGGAGGAATTTGAGATAATCATGGGCAAGCGGCTTTAAAGGCTGAAAAATCATCTCGGAAAAGGAAATCATCATGGATAATTTAACCAACATAAACGTTATCAAGGACGTTCTTTCAAAACACGGCTTTTCGTTCAGCAAGGCTCTGGGACAGAATTTTCTTATAAACCCCTCGGTGTGTCCCCGAATAGCCGAAATGGGAAACGCCCAAAAGGGCTGGGGGGTTCTTGAAATAGGCGCGGGAGTTGGCGTTCTCACCCGCGAGCTTGCTCTTCGTGCGGACAAGGTTGTGTCCGTGGAGATAGACGGCAGGCTTATCCCCGTGCTGGAGGAGACCCTTGCCGACTGCGGAAACGTCACCGTTATAAACGACGACGTTCTAAAAGCCGATCTTGCGGCGATAATCGCCGGGCATTTTTCGGGACTTAAAGTCGCCGTCTGCGCAAATCTGCCCTACTATATAACGTCCCCAATAATAATGAATCTGCTGGAAAGCCGTCTGCCGATAGAGTGTATTACGGTAATGGTTCAAAAAGAAGCGGGGACGCGTCTGTGCGCTGAGATGGGCACGCGGGAGGCGGGAGCGGTCACGGCGGCGGTAAGATACTACGCCGAGCCGAAAATGCTGTTCAATGTTTCGCGTGGAAGCTTCATACCCGCGCCGAATGTGGATTCCTGCGTTATCCGTCTGGACATAAAAAAAGAGCCTGCCGTAACGGTAAGTGACGAGAAATTTTATTTCAGCGTGGTTCGCGGAGCATTTTCACAGCGCAGGAAAACCCTCTGCAACAGCCTGTCCTCCGCGCTTGGAATACCCAAGTCCGCGGCGGCGGAAGCGATAAAGGCGGCGGGACTTCCCGAAAACATCCGTCCCGAACAGCTTATGCTTGAAAATTTTGCGGAGATTTCCGAACAGCTTAAAAAGATAATCAATAACCAATAATACTAATTCCTTATCAAACTATAGACAAAAGTCTATAGTTTGATACCGCCTGAAAGGCGGCTGTCAAAATCAAAGATTTTGACAGGATTAGTATTGAACGGCTTTCTCGGCGGCTTTGCCGCCACGGCCGTGCCTTGCACGGCTGAATCAAACTGTAGACTTTGTCTACAGTTTGAAAGAGAAATAGTATAAAAACGTGCGGACAGGTTCAAACCGTCCGCACGTTTTTGTTTTATTCAGCCGCAGTTAATTTTTCTGTCCGCCCCACTCCACAACGGTGAAGCCGTTTCTTTCAAAGGGTTCAAACTCCTGCGGCTCGGGAGCGAAATCCTCTGAGCACGGCTCATAGACCATGAACACTCTCAGCATACTGTCGGGTGCGGGAGAAATTTCAAGTCCCGCATTTTTTTCGTAAGCCTCCGTCTGGAACGTGATGAAATTGCACTCGTTCTTTTGCAGCTCGGGCAGCCAGTAGATGATAAACTCGTTGCTCTCGCGGGGAGTGAGACCTATCTCCTTCAGCTTACTTCTCAGGAAGTCCGCGGTATCCTCCCGCTTTACCGCGAAGCCCTTGGACATATCCCAGTCCGCTGCGCCCCTGCCCTCCCAGTACAGGCAGTAGTATTCCTCTCCGTCATATTTGTCAATAATTGTACCGTCGGGATAAGCAGTGACCTCCCAGCCGTCCCGATAATCGGGGTAAGCGCAGGTGATATCGCCGTCAAGATCGAGCTTTACCGAAACGTCGGTTTTCTCTTCGGGGTAGAGATAGATAACAGGCTTTGCGTAGTCGCCTAAGAACCAGTATTTGTTTCCCTGCTCGTCGGGGTCGTACTCGCCGTAATAGTACGCGTCAACAAGGTACGCAAGCTTATACTTCATGGTACGTTCGCCAACGGTGATCTTTTGGCCGATACGGGTGTAGTTATAGCCGTTTTGTAAATTGGCATTATAAAGCCAGTCGCTGTAAAGATCGAATACCTGCGTGATGTCAGAGCAGTATTCGGCTCTGATAAAGCCGTAAAGCTCCCACATTCCGAAAGTGGCGTTGATCCCGTTCCATGAGTGGTATTCCCATTCGTCCTCGCCCTCGTAAGGGCCCTCGCCCACGGTCACTTCGGGAACTATCTTCTCACCGTAGAAATAATATCCGTTTGCAGGGTTTTCCGTTTCCGAATCGGTGCTCAGTCTTGCGCTGAATACCTCTGTGTAGTTCAATTTTCCGTTTTCAAGGCTGAACAGATAATTGCAGTCGCTTGCCTCGGGAAGATTTCCGCTGCCCAGATCCTTGCGGCTCATATAGAACCATTTTTTCTCCAGCTTGTCGGTCTTTTTGAGACCTATAACGTTTCCGTTAAAGTATACGTTGGCTTTTGAATTGTAGAGGGTATCTATGTATGTGGGTTCGCCGTCCTTTACAGAGTAGATATCAACGTCGCAGTGTTCGGCACCGTAATCGCCGACTTCTGCATCTTCGGGGAGCACCTGCTTTGAGACAAGCAGCTCGGGCGTGCCGTCGAAGTCAAGGTCGATAAGGTTTACGCCCACAACGTCCTCGCCCATGAAAATGTCAATATTATCAATAAGCGTCTTATATACCTCAGACGCTCCGTCGTCCTTTTCCTCAAATTTTTCGGCAAGCGGGAAGCCTCCGTCCAGAATTTCCGCGGCGTCCTCGGTAATTAATTCAAAGTCGGAAATACTCATTGCCGTCGAAAAATTGTCGCCGTTTTTATCATATGAAACGGTAAGGTCTTTTGCAGTTATGTTCGCGTACACATAATCCTTGTAACCGAATTTATTACCCGGAAGCTTTTTAACGGAGAATGAAACCGAATCCATCAAAACCTTTTTCCCGTTTATGGTGTATTCGCTTTTGCAGCTAAGCGGTACGGGAACACCGTACATATAAGCAGGGTCGATAATGACTTCGTATGTACCGTCCTTATTCTCGCATATAAAACCAAAGAAGCTTATTTCGTCCAGTGCGTACTTGCAGGTGATGTTCTCGATGACGGGGTCATAATTTTCATCGTAAGAAATTTTCAGAATGGTTTGTCTTTCATTGACATCGAGATGTGAAAGCTGTGCGGCATATCTGTTGCGCTTCATGCCGTCCGCAGCCGCGTAAAACGATTCATACTGCGCCTCGTCGGTACATAGCATGGTGGTTGATTCTCTGTACAGGTCTGCGGCAAAAGCATCTTGCGTGGACGTTCTTCCGACGCTGATCTCATCGCCGGAAATAACATGGAACACCGAGCCGTCGGCATTAGATACAAAATAATCGTTTCCGTCCTCATCCTTCAGCTTGGCAAGCTTATCCAGAAGTTCATTTCTTATAGTGACATTCAATCCGGTTAAATCGACTTTAAAGGCTTCATCTTCCGCGCTTTCCGCTGCCGCCTCGGACGTTTCCGAAGCAGCTTCGGCTGCTTCTGTGCCTGCGGTCTCAGCCGCCTCTGTTACCTGCGCGGAAGTCGCCGAAGTTTCGGACTGTCCGCCCTCCTGTTCGGGATTTTCCTTGCAGCCGCTAAGTGCCGCCGAAATAATAAACAGCGCCGCCAATGCTATAATACGTTTTTTCATACGACCACCCCTTGCTTGTTACTATAACTAACTATACCATTTTCAGCAAATTATTTCAATAGGATTTACCGCTTTGTAACAGAAATCTCCAAACTGTAATAAACCTCGGTGCGCTGTAATCTCTTTGTCAGAAAATAATGCTCCGCATTGTTACAAAAAAATAATATTATAAATATATTTTTTTCTTGATTTTTGCAGCAGTTTATAGTATATTACTCATACGGAGACAAGCGTCCCGATTTCTTCAAAAACAGTGAGAAAGGAACTTTATTATGAGTACTTCAAAACAGCCCGCGTGGCTTGACAACGCGATTTTTTACGAGATATACCCCCAGTCCTTCTGCGACAGCAACGGAGACGGTATCGGTGATTTTAACGGTATCATCTCCAAGCTGGACTACATAAAGGGTCTGGGCTGCAATGCCATTTGGATGAATCCCTGCTTTGAATCGCCTTTCGGTGACGCAGGCTACGACGTTTCGGACTATTATTCCGCCGCCCCCAGATACGGCACTAATGAGGACTTAAAACGGCTTTTTGAGGAAGTCCACAAGCGGGATATGCACATTCTCCTCGACCTTGTTCCCGGACATACCTCCGTGGAGCATAAGTGGTTCAAGGAGTCTATGAAGGCGGAGAAAAACGAGTACACCGACCGCTATGTCTGGACGGACAGCATCTGGGAAGAACCCCAGGGCATGGGCTGTATCCGCGGCATTTCCGACAGGGACGGTTCCTGCGCGGTGAATTTTTTCTCCAACCAACCCGCGCTGAATTACGGCTTCTATAAGTGCGACCGTCCATGGCAGCAGTCCACGGACAGCGAGGGAGCAAGGGCTACTCTTGAGGCGCTGAAAAACGTTATGCGCTTCTGGCTGAAAATGGGCTGCGACGGCTTCCGCGTGGACATGGCGGGCTCGCTGGTAAAGCATGACGAGGACGGCAAGGGTACGATAAAGCTCTGGCAGAACGTCCGCGAATTTCTCGATAAGGAATTCCCGAGCGCGGCAATGGTCTCCGAGTGGGGCGAGCCCGACAAATCGTTGCAGGGCGGCTTCCACATGGATTTTCTGCTTCACTTTGGGCCGTCACATTACAACGATTTGTTCCGCTGTGAAGAACCGTTTTTCTCAAGCCGCGGCAAGGGAGACGTTTCCGAGTTTGTGAAAAAGTACGTGGAGAATTATGAAAAGTCCGAGAAAAAGGGACTTATCTGCATACCCTCGGGAAATCACGATATGGACAGACTTGCCCGCGGTATTCACGGTGACAATCTTAAAATTGCATTTGCATTCCTGCTGTCAATGCCCGGCGCGCCCTTTATCTATTACGGCGACGAGATAGGTATGCGGTACGTGGAGGGACTTGTGTCGGTTGAGGGCGGCTACGGCAGGACGGGTTCGCGCTCGCCTATGCAGTGGGACGATACCGTCAATGCGGGCTTCAGCACCGCTCCTGCGGAAAAGCTTTATATCCGTCAGGACGAAAGTTCCGACCGTCCTACGGTAAAGGCACAGCTTGCTGACGAAAAATCTCTGTGCAATGAAATAAAGAAGCTTATCGGGATAAGGCAGTCCTACGCTGCTTTGCAGAGCAAGGGGGAAATTGAGTTCCTGTACGCGGAAAAGAACGCCTATCCCCTTGCGTACCTGAGAAGCGCGGGAGAGGAAAAAATTCTTGTGGTAATAAATCCCGCCGACAGAGAGGTCGCATTTGAGTGCGGATATTCTCCCAAGGAAAAGCTGTACTCGTTCGGCGGAGAGATATCGGAGGACAGCGGCAGAATAACCGTGCCGCCCTGCTTTGCGGGATACTATAGGGTCTGAACGTGAATTTTTAGGCGGCAAAGCCGCCGACTAAAGCTGATCCAGCTGAGCCCAGCTGGCGAGGTTTCCAAAGGGCGAGGAGCCCTTTGGTCGCCCTCCGCAGAGGGCGAAATCCTTTTCGTCCGAAACGGTGAAAGGGGTGAGGAATGGCGAGAGCCATTCCGAGGGGGAGCGGACACGACCGCTCCCCCTTTTTGCGGTACGCGGCAAAGTATATCTCTAAAACGTCACAGTGTGACGTTTTAGACGGAGCAAACTATGGCGTGCTATATTGCAAATAACCTCCGTTTGCGCACATTCCGCATAGGGACT
>JAAVHL010000135.1 GCA_014799735.1 Ruminococcus sp. | reverse complement strand
TTATCCGTCGGCTTTTCGGCGGTTACACGGGAGGTATTCAGATGAGATCGGGAAAAATTCTGCACGGTGCGGCTGCCGCTGCGTTCGCCCTGTTCGTATGCTGTTCTCAAACGGTGTATTCCGCCGAAAGAAACGGCGTTGCGGTCAGCGATGTGAATTTCCCCGACCCCGCTTTCCGCAGGTATGTTTCCGAAAGCCTTGACGCGGACGGCAACTCTGTTTTGTCCTCCGACGAGCTTGCCGCGGTAAAGTCTGTTTCGGTCAGCGGCATGGGCATATCAAGCCTTGAGGGTATCGGATATTTTACAGGGCTTACATCCCTGCTCTGCTCCGACAACAAGCTTACCGAGCTGGACGTTTCCGCTAACAGGTCGCTGATTTACCTTTCGGTAAGCGGCAATATGCTGTCGGAGATCGACCTGAGCCGCAATACAAAGCTGGAAAACCTCGATCTGGGCATGACCGCAAAGGACGGCACAGTCTACGGAAACAATATTACGGAGCTTGACCTGAGCAAAAACAAAAAGCTGATAAACCTGAGCTGCGCGTACAACAAATTAAAAAAGCTTGATTTGAGCGGCTGTCCCAAGCTGGAGATCGTCAAGTGCAGCGGCAACAGTCTTACCGAGCTGAACGTTACGGGCTGCGGAAATCTCAGGCAGCTTGAATGCTTCAGCAACAGTCTGAAAAAGCTTGATCTCAGCGGCAATCCCGCCCTGACGAGGCTGTACTGCTCCAATAATAAGCTGACCTCCCTCGACCTGAGAAGCAACCGCGAGCTTAAAACCCTTTTCTGCCGATACAACTACATAACTCGCGAAAGCAAGCTGAAGCTTTACGACAAGTCCGCAATGACCACCTGCGACTACAGCGTGCAGTACTACAGCGGCTACAAGGCTTACGTCACCGACGTGAATATGCAGTATTCAAAGCTTATAACAAACCGTCCCACCGATATTTTCAATGTCTCCACGGGTATCACCGGCACGCCGTCAAGCGAGGCGGTAAGCAAGGCGGGCGGCATCGAGTTTGTCGCAAGCAATGCCGACTACGATTTTTCGGTAAGCGGCAGCTCCGCGCTGACCGTTGACGGCAGCGGTTTTCTTACTGCGAAAGAGGCGGGCGACTATGAATTTACCCTCACCGTGAAAAAGGGAAACGCCGACGGTACGGACTTTGTTAAGAAATTCACCGTTTCCGCGCTGGACATTAAAGACCACTCCGCGCATGAATTTGAGTGGAAATGCGACCGCGAAACAAACGACGGACACTACAGGCAGTGCTTCTGCGGCGAAAAGACCAAAACGGAAGCCCATTCCTACGGCAGCAAAATTTACCAGATAAACGACCGCAGCGGAAAGCTGTACAACTACCGCGCCTGCAAGGTGTGCAGATATGCGGACAAGATCTGCGAAAGCACCGTTCTGAAGCACGCGTCAACAGGCATAACCATTGCAACACTTGACGGAACTCTCGACCCTGCGCTGAGGCTTGCGGCCGCTCCCGCAGATATTTCGGGAATAAAGGCGGGGAACGGACTTACCGCTCTGCGAGCCTATGAGATTTATTTTACCGACGGCACGGCGAAGCTTAAGGCGGGCTGCAATTTCAAGACGTCCATACCCTTGCCCAAGGGCGCTGACGGGGCGTCGGCACACGTCCTGCGGGTAAAATCCGACGGAACGCTTCGGGACATGAACGCCGAGTACAGCTCCGAGGACGGCACGCTGAGCTTTACGGCAAGCGTTTCGGGCACGTACCTTATCGCTGTCGGCAGCACGCCGAATAAAAATACGGACGGCAAAAGCGACAGCGAACCCGTGTTCACCGAGAACGACCTTATTATCCTGCGTGACGCTCTTGCAGAGGACAATGCGGACAAGCAGTCGGGTCTGACGGATATGAACGGCGACGGAAAGATCGACAACAAGGATCTGATACTGCTGAAAAACCGTCTTTCCGCGAACTGATCAAATGTGTAAAATTTTTATGAATTGGAGTTTTGTATCATGAACAAACAACCGATAGCGTGGCTTCTTGCGGCTTCAATGAGCGTTATGCAGGCGGCTCCCGCAGCTGCGGTGATCGCAAGCGCGGAGCAGTCCGCGGAAACGATAGTCTCGGTGGGCAACGCCGCGGGAAAGCCCGGCGAAACCGTATCGGTAAGGCTGTCGCTGAAAGGAAACCGCGGTCTTAACGCAATGGCGGTGTGGCTGAAATACGACCCCGACGTCCTTGAACCCGTGAGTATTTCCGACAAGGGCAAATTCGGCGCGGACGCTTTCGACGCTCCCAAGGAACTGTCAAAAAGTCCCGTAAGACTGGGCTGGACAAACAGCCAAAAGGCCAACACAAGCGACGGAACTGTCGCCGTTATCGAGTTCAGGATAAAGGATACCGCCGCTGCGGGCGAGTATGATGTGGAGGTCTACACAAGAGAGGGCGAAAATTTTATTGCCGACTTTACCTCCGATGACCCGTTTACAGATGTGGAGCTTGCTTTTGACGGCGGAAAAATAACCGTTGCGGAGGATACCGAGGCTCTGACTGATACCTCTGCTTACGCCGATAAGGCTCCCGCTCCCGATATCACGGACGTGTCCGTTTCGGGCTTCAGGATCAAGCTTCCCGCAGGATACGAGTACACCTACTCGGAAACGAAAACCGACGATTTCAAGGGCTTTAAATGGTACAAAAGCAAAAGCGCAAAGGAGCTTAAGCCCAACACAACATATTATGTATACCAGAGAAAATCTGGAGATAAGAATGTCTCTGCGCCCGCGGAGATAATCACCTCCAAGTACGATATTTCGGACGTTATCGAAAGCGTTTCGATCGGAACGAACGGCGGTGAGGGCGCTGTGCTGTCCCCCGTTATAACCTACAGAGAGGGCTTCGACGCTAAGACCGCGGGAGAATTTACATACTGCTGGAGCGCAAAGGACTGGGCTGAGCCTTCGGTCGCGCTGGCTGAAAGCTACACGGTCACGGCGGAGGATATCGCTCTCGGACGCGAAATGCAGGTAACCGTTGCCGCGCTCAACTGCAAGGGGCTTGTGAAGTCCAATACGCTGAAAGCGGGCAGATCGGATCATTCGGGAGAGGTAAGGTCTCCCTCGGTATCGCAGATAACTGCGGACGGCTTCGTTCTTGCCGCAGAGGCAGGCTATGAGTATATTGTCTCCGAGGACGGAACGATACCCGAAAATGCGGTATGGACAAGCCTTGACGGCGGCGCGGCGGTCACGGGAAAAGCGGCGGGAAAAACCTACTATGTGTTCGCAAGAGCCGCGGAAACTGCGTCGGTAAACGCTTCTGAGCCGTCAAGTCCCGTCAGCGTGAAGATACCCGGAAATGACGCTTCGCTTACAAGACTGACCGTTTCAAGCGGAAAGCTTACGCCCGAATTCAGTCCCGAAATAACCGACTATACGGTGTACGTTCCTTACGGCAGAAGCATTCCGAGAATAAGAACGGTAACGGCTTCGGGACTTTCCACCTCCGACGTGGAGCAGGCAAAGGGATTTGCCGACGGCAAGAACACCGCGGTCATTAAGGTAACGGCGGAAAACGGCGTTGATACAAAGCTTTACTCCGTTACATTCGTACGTCAGGAGGAGCTTGATACTCCCGCTGCGGATACGTCTGCTACGGAGGCCACAGAAACCTCACCCGCAGATACAGAGGAGGCTGTGCCTGTTTCGCTTCCCGAAATGCCTGTCATCGCTTCAAACGGCACTGTTGAGCCATGCGTTGCGGGAGATCCCGAAAAGTCCGGCTGGAACGCGGTTTGCAGCGAGATAGCGGCTTCTGAGGAGGGAAAAACCGTTACTGTAAAAATGAACGATACCACCGAGCTTCCCAAAGAGGTGACGGAGTGTATCCAAAACAGGAACGTTGATCTCGTCCTGAAAATGGAAAACGGCTTAACATGGACGATAAACGGAAATGATGTTACAGCTCCCAAAACGGTAAACATGGAGGTCTCCACCTCTCCGAGAAAGAGTATCGCAGACATGGCGGACAGCCTCGGCAGCGAAAAGAAAGCCGTTCCCATAAAGCTTTCAAGCGGAGGCGAGTTCGGTTTTACCGCTTCGCTGACGATCGGTCTCAACGACCGCTATAACGGCTATTATTCCTCCCTCTACGGCAAGGACAGAGCGGGAGATCCCGAATACTGCACAAGCAATACCGCGGAAAACGGAAAGATATCCCTTGAATTTACGGTAATTGACAAAACCACTGAGTATGCGGTGATATTCACCCGCGAGCCTGTTGTGGAGGACGTTTCCTCAGGCGCGGGAGCGGCGGACTTCTCCGTTCCGTTCGACGCGGGAATGCCCGACGCAAGCATTCCCGGAATTCCTCAGGCGTACCCGCCCGCTGTGCTCAAGCGTTCGGGCAAAAAGCGCAGATACCGCATTGTCCGCAGAAGACGGCTTGACGATATGGTATTCGTTTACTGATAACAGCAAAAACGCTTTGGGAGCGATAAGGCTTCCCAAAGCGTTTTTTTAGTTTTCCGCGGCAATTTCCGCCGCCCGCTTTTCGGTTATCTCGCCGCACTCTGTCATTCGGTCAAGGACTTGCTTTAACCTCTGTTCGGCAAGGTCGGAATTCTTAGCAGGAGAATACGCACTGGGCGCGTTTGGTATCCCCGCAAGCATTGCACACTCGTAATCGGTAAGTTCTGCGGGAGCTTTTCCGTAGTAGCCCTCAGCCGCCGCGGAAATCCCGTAATAACCCTCGCCGAAATAAATGCTGTTCACGTACAGCTCGAAAATGTCGTCCTTGGAAAATTCCTCCTCGATATCAAGGGCGGTGAAAACCTCAGCGAACTTCCGCTCCAGACGCTTTTCCTGAGTGTAGTAGAAATTCTTTGCAAGCTGCTGGGTAATGGTGCTGCCGCCCTGTTCGGGGGACATGGTTTTCAGGTCGTGGGCGACCGCTCTCAAAACAGCCTTTGGGTCAACTCCGCGATGTGTGTAGAACCGTTTGTCCTCGGCGCAAATTACCGCCTTTATGTAGAATTCGGGAAGCTCCTCCATTCGGACGAAACCCTCTCCCCGAAGCAGCTGCGCCATCTGCGCGGGAGGACATTTTTCCACGGCGTTCCTGTGCATATTGTACCCACGAACCGCGGACACGACAATCACCGCGGCGGCGATCGGCACAAGTACCGCGAAAATCAGTCTTAATATTTTAAACATAATTTTTGCCGCTTTCTTCATAAAATCAATCCCTGTCAGTACTTACGATCTTGTAGTAGCTTCTTGACGTAATAAGGTATACGGCGGTGTAGACGAGAGAAAACGCTCCGAAGCAGCACAGCGTAAAAAAAAAGAAAAGTGCGGTGTTGCTGAGTCCGAAAAGAAGCAGGAGCCGCGACACTATTGGGAACGCAAACACCATGTGCAGTCCCGCCGCGCCGAGGGGCAGGAAAAACACCGTCAGCACCTGCGAGTTTATGCTTTTGCGTATCTCTGCCTTGGTCATTCCCACCTTTTGCAGTATGCCGAATTTTGACTTGTCCTCGAAGCCCTCGGATATCTGCTTGTAGTACATTATAAGAGCCGCCGCGCATATAAATACCATGCCGAAAATAACGCCGAGAAAAAACAGTCCTCCGTACAGGGCAAAAAAGTCCGCCCTGTCGTTTGCGGGGCTTTCGATCCTGACGCCGCGCCATTCGCCCTCTCTGCCCGCGTCGGCAAGATCCTTTTGGAACTGCGCGACAGAAAAATATATATCCTCGTAAATTTCAAGCTGCTTTTCGTCATTGCAGCTAAGGTCGAAGCCGTAATAATCGTGCATATAGGAGGACGCAGTACCGTATATGCCAAGCTGGAGATCGTACAGCTCCCTGACAACAGCTTCGTCCTTTACGAAAATGTACATTGAAGTTATCATACTCATCATTGCATCGGAGCCCGTTGTCTCGAAGTCCTCTGCCCTTGACTTTACGGTAAATGTGCCGTACTCGTCAATAGTAAGCGTGTCGTAGTCAAAGCTGCCGCCGTTTACATACAAAACTATCTCACCGTCGGAAAGTGTCTCGTTTTTGCCCATAAGATGGTTGTAGTCGTCCACTGTGACGATGTAAAGCTGTCTTATATCGGGGTCAAGAGAATTTTCAAACATATCCCGCTTTTCGGGAGAAAGATATACTGTATTTCCAATCACGCCGCCGCTGATGTCGAGATAGCTGTAGTGCAGAACGTTTTCGGGTGTCTCCCCGAATTTTTCCAGAGCCTTTTCCGCCGCGCTGTGAGTGGCGGATGTAAATTCCTCGTCGACCGTGTAGTTGTCAATAATGATGTTGCGGGGATAACGCTGACGGAGCATATCGTTCATTCCCACAAAAAGGCAGGTGGTGGAGGAAAGCGTTACCAGCAGCATTGTGGCAAGAATGCATATTGAGGCAAGTCCCGCACCGTTCCTCTTCATGCGGTAGGTCATCTGCGATACCGAAACGAAATGGTTGGTCTTATAGTAGTATTTTTTGTTCCGCTGGAGCATTCTGCACATTACCACAGAGCCTGCAATAAACAGCAGATAGGTCGCGGCTATGACCATAAGCACCGCCGCAAAGAACGTGAAAATTGCCGCAAGCGGGCTTTCGATAGTTACCGCCATATAGTATGCGATACCCAGCAGTACCGCTCCGATGACCGCAAGAAACCAGTTTGCTTTAGGGGGCTTCTCTCCCGCATTTTCACTGTGGAGAAGCTCCACGGGATTGGACAGATGTATCTGCCGCAAAGCGTTTATAAGTATCAGCAGGAATATCACCGCATAGAAAATAAGCGAGTCGGTTACGGCTTTCGGCTCGACGGTGAAGCTGTAGGAGGCTTCGTTCCCCAGCATTCTTGTCAGCAGAAGCTCCGCAAACTTTGAGAATAATATCCCGCAGCCCAGACCTATCGCTTCAGCTAAAACGTACACGATAAGGGTCTCCCAGAACAAGATACGCGCTATGTTCCGCTTTCCCATGCCGAGGACGTTATAAAGACCGAACTCGGTTTTTCTGCGCCTTATCAGAAACGAATTTGTGTAGAACAGGAATATTGCCGAGAATACAGCCAGTACCCAGCAGCCAAGCATAAGCATTGTCTGCATTATCTCGCCGCCCCGCATTTCAGCCACAAAGCGGCTTACCGACAGGAACGAGGTGATGTAGTACATCATTATCATTCCCGCGCAGGCGAACAGGTACGGCAGATATATGCGGTAGTTTTTCTTAATTCCGCCCGCCGCGAGCTTTGGATAGAGAAACGAGGTTGTCATTGCGCATTCCTCCCCGAAGCTATAAGTGTAAGGGTATCCGATATACGCTTGTAGAACTCGTCGTTCCCGCAGTCACCGCGGTAAAGCTGGTGGAAAACCTCGCCGTCCTTGATGAACAGGACACGGTTTGCGCGGCTTGCGGCTTTTACGGAGTGGGTAACCATAAGTATAGTCTGTCCCTCGGCGTTGAGCTTTGAGAACAGCGACAGAAGCTCGTCGGCAGCTTTGGAATCAAGCGCTCCCGTAGGCTCGTCCGCAAGGAGCATTTTCGGGTCGGTTATCATTGCTCTTGCGGCGGCAGTGCGCTGCTTCTGACCTCCCGAAATCTCGTAGGGGTACTTGTCAAGCAGCATTGTTATACCAAGCTTTTCAGCGGCGGCTTCAAGCTTTCGGGACATCTCCTTATAACCCGTCCCCGCCAGCACAAGCGGCAGCAGGATATTGTCGCGGACGGTAAAGGTGTCCAGCAGATTGAAGTCCTGAAAGACAAAGCCTAAATTGTTCCGTCTGAACGCGGCGGCGTCCTTTTCCTTTATCTTGGAAAAATCCGTTCCGTCCAGAACAACATTTCCTCCCGTAGGCTTGTCGAGAGCCGCTAAAATGTTCAGCAGAGTGGTCTTGCCCGAACCGCTCTCTCCCATTATGGCGATGTACTCTCCCCTCTCAGCGGTGAACGTGACATTTTTCAGAGCCTCCACCTTGTTTGAGCCGAGGCGCTGGGTGTATACTTTTTTGACGTTTTTTACTTCAAGCACAGGCATAAAAGTTCTCCTTCCGTTTTTGTTTCTGTACCTATAGTATAGCCGAAAGGGAAAATGTCCGCCATAGCTTCGGCTTACATTTTCCCTCCGTAATCTTACATTTTTGTCACATCTCCGCCGAGCAAAAATTATGTCTGTTTTACTACTGCGCGGCTTTTGCCATATTTAACGGTACCATAAACTCCGTTGCAAAAATGCCCTCCTCGTTCTGACGGTTTACGTATCCGCCGTACTTTTTCGCAACACGGTCAATTCGGAAAAGTCCGTATCCGTGCATATTTTCGGAGGGATTTTCCTTGGTGGTAAGATAAGTGCCGTTTTCCTTGCGGACTTTTCCCGCGGAATTTTGCACCGACAGATAAAGATTTCCTTTCAGCCTGCCTATATAGACCCGCATGAAACGCTCCTCCTCGGGCAGAGAAGCGCAGGCCTCAACGGCGTTGTCAAGCATATTTCCCAGCACCGAGCAAAGCTCCACGTCGCTCATGGCAAGCCCCTCGGGAACGCTTGCCTTGACGTTCAGCTTAACGCCCAGCTTTTCCGCAGTGCCCAGCTTGCTGTTCAGTATCGCGTCCGCCATAATGTTTCCCGTTTTTATGACGGTATCAACGGTGTCAAGGTCGTCGGCAAGCTCGTCCAGATAGTCGGAAAGCTTTTGGTAATTGCCCTGCGAAAGCCATATTTTCATATTGGAAATGTGGTTGCGGTAATCGTGCCGCCAGCCCCGCACTTGGCGGTACATATTCTGTATCTCCAGCACCTGCTTTTCGATAAGCTCGCTCTGGAAACGCTCTATGCGGCGGTCTATCATATCGTACAGGGTGCGGCGGATAAGTACAAAGCCTACGCGTCCCAGAACGCACAGAATTAAAATTACCGCCGCTGTTATAATTAATACTTTCATATATTACTCATTCTCTCTTTCATGTAACGTAGCCGTTCTCAGGGCTTCAAGAAACAGATTGTATTTATCATATGCGTTCTGCGGATAAAAAACGTTGAATACTCTGCTTTGCCATTCGCCGTCATGCATATATATCATACCCATCTGACCGCTTCTCATTGTTTCACTTTTGGCGCGCACTTCGGCGATGTAAGTCTCTTTTGTATCGAATTTTTCTCCGAGAATATCACGCAGATTCAGTTCACGGTAATATTTCCCGCGGGACATAAACTTTTTTTTTTTTTTTTCTTCGCCGTTGTTCAGGACGTGTATGCCAACGTTCTCTTCCGAGAAAAATTCCACAGCGTTTTTATCGAACAGCTTAATTGATCTGACTTCAAATTCCGCACCGCTCGCCACTGTCCAGACCTCGAATTTAAGGTACCCGTCATCGCTTCCCGCTATGGGATAGTACATGACCCTTTCCTCATTGTCGGGAACAGCATCGCTTTGACACACGGTAATAAAATATTTATTTTTATCAGGCTCAATATATAATTCCGCATGAACGCCGCCTAATTCACTGTATACTCTAAATTCCCCGTTGTCGCAGAGACAGTAGCATATCATCTTTTTCAGCTCCGATTTTCTGCTCAGAATAACGTCCGTAAATTTTTTCAGATCGGCAGCCGTAGTGACGATCTCACGCGGATCTTCGCAGATATCATTTCCGAACAAACCGACAACGTCAATGTGTCCGCCGATGGTGGTATTATCCATTCCAAAGGGAGTGAAAATATATTCCTCAAAAATTTCTTCAAGAGGTTTGCCGCTTATTTTTTCAAGGAGAGTTCCGCCGAAATATCTTTCGGCAGGGGTATCGGGGTCGGAAAGTCCCTGCCGTTCAAATTCAATGCCGCAAAACATCGAAAACAGTTCCCGTACCCAGCCGAACGCAAATCTGCTGTCAAGGGTATAGGGCGTATTTTTTTCGTGGTCGGCTTTTCCCCATGTGAAAAAAAAGTCGCTTGAATAGGTAAGACCGCTGTAATTATAGTCCGCCTGGACCTTATCAAACCACGGGGCGATCTTCGCCGGCTCGGAAAGGCTTTTGTCTATTTCCTCTATCATCCTTTCCGCGCGCTTTTTCAGAAAGACAAGAGCCAAGCGCCGTTCCGCAAGCATTTTATATGTGAGAGCCGTCTCCCTTTGGTCAAGGAGCTGCGAGATATCCTTCAGGGAAAAATCCAGACTGCGGTAATAAAGTATTCTGTTAAGCCGTTCAAGAGAGCTTTCGTCGTACAGCCTGTACCCGTTTGAATCGGTCTCGGAGGGTTTCAGCAGGTCTATGCTGTCGTAATACTGGAGCGTCCGCACGCTTACTCCCGCAATACCCGCGATCTCGCTTATCTGCATTTTCATATATACCAGTCCTTTCGGTTTTTTAGGGAGTACTGATTGAATCCGGTGCGCATATTGCGCAGTCAGATTTTTCGTCAGATTGTGCCAAAATTTTGCAGGCATACTTCCGTATGTCAAAAAATTTTGGTGCAATATGACGAGAATATATGCAAAATGAACAAGTTCATTTCGCAGATGCGTGCCGGATTAATCAGTACTTCCTCAGTATATACTATTACGTAACGTTGCGGTCAACAGTCATTATGCACAAAATCACCTTGTATAGAAACCGATAAATTTGTCGTTTATTTCCTTATAGAGCCGCCGTGAAATAGGTATGCTTTCGCCGCTGTCGAGGAAAATCTCGGCTTTTCCGATACTCCGCACATACCGCAGATTTACGATATACGAACGGTGGCAGGACACAAAGTCCTCCCCGAAAATTTTTCTCATACCGCTTATTCCGGTACCGCACAGAACGGTTTTGCCGTCCGAAAGGTGTACATGGGTTTTCTTTCCCATAGCCTCGCAGTACGTGATAGTGTCGGGAGATGTATGCAGCACGCCGTCCTCGGTTTCAAGCACTATCTCGCTTTCCGGAGTGTGACGCTTTATATACCTGTCCAGCACAGCAAAAAGCTTGTCCTTAGCGGGAGGCTTAAGAATGTAGTGCAGAGCCTCAACTTCGTACCCCTCGTTCATATACTCGGCGTAGCCCGTGATAAAAACTATGGGAAGCATATCTCCGTTTCCTCGAAGCTTTTTTGCAAGCTCCATGCCGTTCATGCGGGACATCTCAATATCCAGCAGAAGCAGACTGCATGGCTTGTCGGGATAGGAAAACAAAAAGCTTTCCGCGCTGATGTATTCGTCAATCATAAGAGCGAACGGCTTGTCCGCAGACCATTCCTCCAGCAATAAGCGAAGCGCGGATATCTGCTCCTCATTGTCGTCGCATATGGCAATTGTGAGCGGCATAGTATCACCTGCTTTTTTATTTTAAGTATAGCATAATTTTGGTTTATATTCAACCGTTTTGCAGAATAGGGCGATAAATTTTGATTTAGCGCATCACGCACAAAGTAACAACTCTTTAGGCGGCGAAGCCGCCGACACCAGCTGGTCGAGCTGAGCCCAGCTCGCAGAAGTCCAGAGGGCGGAGCCCTTTGGTCGCCGCCCGCAGGCGGCGAAATCTCCTTTCGTCCGAAACGGTGAAAGGGGTGAGAAATGCGAC
>JAAVHL010000134.1 GCA_014799735.1 Ruminococcus sp. | reverse complement strand
TCAGTATCATGCGTACAGGCTTGTTTCCAGTGCCGTTAAGGGGAGTATAAACGACCTTAAGACCGCTTGTAGCGCAGAGGTCTGTATGGATACCCTGCTCGGCAACCTTGTCGATATAAGAGGTTATTACCTCCTGAGGAATGTACTCGATAGTGCCGTCCTCAAGACCCTTTTCAAAGGGAATGACCTTTGCTCCGCCGAACATGGGGACTTTATTTATATTTTTCAGCACGATCTCGGCAGCTCCCAGAGTAAGCTGACAGCCGTCGGAGCCGTAAACCTTGTAGCCGTTGTACTTTGCGGGGTTATGGCTTGCGGTAACAACGATACCCGCGCTGCACTTAAGAGTTCTTACGGCATAGGAAAGCATAGGCGTAGGCATAAGCTCGCTGTAGATGTGTACTTTAATGCCATTTGCAGCCAGAACAGCGGCAGCCTCCTTGGCGAAAACGTCGGACTTGATACGGCTGTCGTAAGCGATAGCCACGGACGGATTTGCGGGGAAGGCTTCGTTTACATAATCTGCAAGACCCTGTGTGGCTCTGCGGATAGTATAGATGTTCATTCTGTAGGAGCCTGCGCCGATAACGCCGCGCAGACCGCCCGTGCCGAATTCAAGGTCGCGGTAAAATCTGTCCGTGATCGCGTCGGCATCGCCGGCAATGGATTTAAGCTCGGTCTGAAGATCGGGATCGTCGGTGGCTTTTTCGCACCAAAGGGAGTAAAGCTCTGTTTCGTTCATAATAATAACCTCCATATCCGTATTTGGTCAGGACTTGGCTGACTGCTTCGGTTTATTTTGCCGCATGACATGGTATACGCGGCGGAACACTTTGTAATATAATTACAGTATAGCATAAAAAATTCCGTTTGAAAATAGGTTTTAAAAATTTTTTACAACTATTTCCCATAGGCGTAACTGTTTTCGGTTCGCACCGCCGGATAACGGAAACGTCATGCTGAAGCCGTGCAGGCCGTTACGCCGTTTTGTAAGAAAAAATCATATGGTTTTTTAATAAAGTTTGAAAAAACTCTTTACTTTTGCTTGATAATATGTTATTATGTATAGTAAAGAATGGAAAAACCCGACAGTTTTCGTGCAGTTTCTATACAGAAGCTTTTTCAAGTCCCGAAAACAAAATTTTCCGCTGTCACTACAGACGGCGGCAAAGGGTTGACTGAACTTTGTTCAGTTGGCCGTTTCATATAAATTCCGAACCGCAGAGAGGGGTGAACAGCGGTTGGTTATCTACTTTGACATATGCGCGGTTCTGGTTCTGTGCATGATTATTTTTTCTGTATCCTCCCGCAAAATGACGGTCGGTATGTCAAACCGTTTGTTTATTGTACTTACTTTCGTTACGCTTGCAGCGACGGTTTCCGATATCCTTTCCGTGGTCGTTCCCTACAGCAGCGGCGGCATAATGAACGTGGTGTGCAACGGGCTTCAGTATGCCTACCTTGCTTTGCGCAATACTATGGCTCCCGTATATATCTTCTACCTTATAAGTCTTACGGACACATGGCATAAGCTTAAAAAGAATATCCTTTTCAAGCTGTGTATGATAGTCCCGTATATGGTGATAATCGCCATGCTTATTTCGGATGCCTTTACGGATGATGTGTTTTACTTCGACGAAAACGGAGTCTATACAAGAGGTTCCGCAATGCCTGTGCTTTACGTCTGCTCGTTCTTTTACCTCGCAGTAGGCTGTATATACGTGATCAGATACAGAAAGCTGTTCACGGCGGAAAAGCTTTTGTCCCTCGGCGCCATTTTCCCGCTTACAATAATCTCGCTGGCTGTGCAGTGGGTATTCTCCGGTCTGCTGGTGGAAATGTTCGCCTCGTCGATCTCTCTGCTGCTTATCATAATAACGATACAGCGCCCCGAGGAGCTTCTGGACTCCCTGACAGGTCTGTACAAATACGGCGCTTACGGCGTTGATATGAAAAGAAATTTTGCCAACGAAAAGCGCGTGGGCATAATCCTTATAAATATTTCAAACTATTCCTCCATGCACGCTATTCTCGGCTTTGACAATCTTAACGCTATGCTGAAAAATATTGCCGACCGCCTTGTGGCTATAAACAAGGAGGAAAAGCTTCGGGCGGGACTGTACTATCTGGACAGGGGACGTTACCGTTTTGTCGTTGACGAAAAAAACTGGGACAAAATAGAGCAGACCGCCGAAAAGATCAACAAAGAGCTTAAACAGAATATCATCTTCAACCAAATGTCCCTGAACCTTATCGCTTACGTATGCATCGCTTACTGCCCCGAGGAGATAACCGAGTTCGAGGCACTTATGGCTTTCGGAAACGAGCTCAACGATATGCCCTATTCCGGCAGGGTCATCAAGACTGCCGATATCGCAAAGGAAAACCGCTTCCGCCTCAGCAACGAGCTGGACGCGATAATCGACAACGCTATCGCAAACAGGTCATTTGAGGTCTACTATCAGCCTATCTATTCCATAGGCACTGACAGCTTTACTTCCGCGGAGGCTCTGCTGAGGCTTCACCACGACAAGTACGGCTTTATCCCTCCCGACCTGTTTATTCCCGCCGCCGAGAAAAACGGAGCGATACACAGGATCGGCGAGCTGGTGATTGAAAAGGTATGCAGCTTTATCGCAAGCAACGAGTTCAGCGAGCTTGGTCTGGAATACATAGAGATAAACCTTTCGGTCGCACAGTGTATGCAGGCAGATCTTGCGGACAATATACTCCAGATCATGAAAAGATACGGCGTTACGCCCGATAAGATCAATCTTGAGATCACCGAGACCGCCGCGTCATATTCTCAGAATATAATGATGGAAAACCTTGATAAGCTTACGCAGGCCGGTATCTCGTTCTCTCTGGACGACTACGGAACAGGATACTCCAACATCAAGAGCGTTGCTTCGCTGCCGATCACGATCGTCAAGCTGGACAAAACCTTTGTGGACAGCGAGGACAATCCCAGAATGTGGATAGTGCTGAAAAACACTATCAAAATGCTCAAGGACATGAATATGCACATCGTTGTTGAGGGTATCGAAACGGAAAGCCTTGTAAAGAAGTTCACCGAACTGAACTGCGAATATATTCAGGGCTACTACTATTCAAAGCCGATACCCGAATCGGATTTCGTATCGTTCATGCGAAAGCACGCAGGGAAAAAGGTAAAGTAAAAGGCTCACACGGTAATATACAAGCTTTAGTATCGTTACTAAAAAACGGAACGCTCTCAAAGCAGAGTGCGTTCCGTTTTTGTTTTTTGCCGAAAGGCGGTCAGAGCAGCATAGGCTGGAGCTGTACTCTTCCGAGGGCGGCTTCTATGGTTTCGGGTATTTTTGCGAAATCCGCCGAAAGAGACCGCGGCTTTGCTTCGGAGTCGTCCTGCCCGAAGGGTACGAAGAACACGCTCTTATAGTTGAGCAGCGCCCCGAGATTTTTTGCCGCTCCCGCAAGACCGTCGTTTGTAGAGGGCGCGATAATAAGCGGATATGCGTTTCTGATATGCGATTTCGCCGCCATTGTTACGGGAGTATCGATTATTCCCGCGGCAAGCTTTGCCATTGTGTTGCCCGTACAGGGAGCGATGACAAGGACGTCGAACATTCTCTTCGGGCCTATGGGTTCCGCGTCCTCGATCGTTCTTATCACCTTTCTGCCCGTTACCTTTTCAAGGTAAGCGATATGGTCGGCGGCTTTGCCGAAGCGGGTATCCAGAGATGCCGCGTTGAAGGACATCAGCGCCGTGACCTCCGCGCCGTCGGCTATAAGCTGTTCTATCTGAGCAAAAGCCTTTGAAAAGGTGCAGAACGAGCCGCATATTGCAAAGCCGATACGTTTGCCTTTAAGGTCAGCCATCAAGCTCCCCCCTTTCGGCAAGAATATTTTTGACCGTTTCGGCTATGACCTCTCCCGACGTGACGGGAGCGACCTTTCCCGGCAGGGACAGCAGCCATACGGTTTTTACCCCAAGCATACCGGCGGTCTCGAAATCGACCCCTCCCGGCTTTGAAGCAAGGTCTATCACAAGGCAGCCGGGACGGGTCTTTTTCAGCCGCTTCTCGTCAAGGATAACGGCGGGGACGGTGTTGAAGATTATGTCGAAGCTGTCAAGCAGAGCGTCCATTTTGTCGATATGCACCGATTCGCAGCCGTATACTCTTGCCCATGCAAGGTCGGAGCATTTTCTTGCGGCGACGGTTATTTTTGTATGGAAGCCCGACAGGGCGTCTATAAGTACCTTTGCGATCCGTCCTGCGCCGAGAATGAGAATCTTTCTTCCCGAAAGGGTAGTTGCAAGCTCCTCCATGGCGACCTGAACCGCTCCCTCGGCAGTGGCTACGGCGTTAAGTACTGCAAATTCCTCGCGGAGGGCATAGTCGATAACGTCGGCCTTTCCGCTCTTGAATATCCTTTTGACTTCGGGAGAGACAAGTCCGCCGAAAACGACCCCGCCCTCCTTTACGGCAGGGACAAGGCTTTCAAGGGAAATGCTTCTGCCCGAATAGGGCGTGCGGACAGTCACTCCGTCGGGAGAAGCGGGCAGCGGCAGAATAAGGCAGTCCGCCCTTTCCCTGACGTCTGAAATCCTGTCAACGACCTGAACCTTTTCCGACACGGCGACATTTCCGTCGAAGCCCGCCGCGTATACCCTGTTGTCCTCGGCAAGTCTTTCGGCAAGAGTTACAAAACGCAGGTCGCCGCCTGCGATCAAGAATGTTTTGTTCATATGCAAACTTCCTTTCCCGCCCGCCTTTGCGAGCGGATCAAAGATATGTGGTTTCATTAGTTTCCCTTATATAATATGTAGGAGGACGGAAAATGGTACTGCTTCGCGGCGGGGACGGACGACAGGGTTCAAGCTTAAATTTTGATTTAGCGCACTATCTAACAAACCTTTAGGCGGCGAAGCCGCCGACTCAAGCTGGTCCAGCTGAGCCCAGCTGGCAGAAGTCCAGAGGGCGGGAGCCCTTTGGTCGCAGCTGACCGAAGGTCAGTTTGAGCAGGAGCGCGAAATCCCCTTTCGTTCCAAACGGAGCAGGAGGTGAGAAATGACGACAGTCATTTCGAGGAGGGGCGAACACGACCGCCCCTCCTTGTTACATTTGCG
>JAAVHL010000133.1 GCA_014799735.1 Ruminococcus sp. | reverse complement strand
TGCTTGACTGATCAAAATAAAAACGGCTGACGTTATGGTCAGCCGTTTTGTGTTTTAGACCGATGGGTCAGATCTGATTATCGCTGGGCATTATCAGAGCCGCAACGATATACGCCGCGATACCAAATCCCGAAAAGCAGAGTATAGCCCATATAAGACGTACCACCGTGGTGTCTACGCCGAGGTAACGGGCAACTCCCGAACATACTCCGCATATCTTTCTGTCGGACTCACATTTCATCAGCTTATTCATAATCATTCTCCTCCTAAAAATTCAATGTAGCAGTCTCCTGCCGTCATATTTATATCTATGCTTCCGTTGGGCTTTTCGTTATCGGAGCTGCTGTCCTCCTGTTCAACGATCTCGCCCACGGCAATTCCGTCATCATGGCTGAGAACGCCTCCCGTAACAACTACTTCGGTGAGAACAGTAGTCGCAAAAGTTGTTTCTGCGTACTCGTTCATATCCATGCCGTTAATATAAACGTTGCCCAAGGCCCTGTCAATGTTTATCTTATAGTCCGCTCTGTCTCCGATAAGACACATCTGGAGCTCTCCCGCGGTCATTTTAATGTTATTGCCGCCGTAAAGCTTGCAGTCGCCGAAGAACATATCTCCTGCGGTCATTGCGATCGAGGCGTTTTTGAACGTGCTGTTTGTAGCGTTGAAGTCTCCCGCAGATATTTTAAAGGTTGCGGACTCGGCGTAAATTTCACCCAGATACATACTTCCCGCAGTGACCTTTGTTGTCAGACGGTTTGTGCTGATCTCCTGAGCGGAGACCTCTCCGGCGGTCATATTGAGCGTCACGCTGTCAAATGTTTTTTCGGGTACTGTAAGAATGATGTCCGCATCGGTGCCGAATGCTGAAAAGTCAAGGGACATTATGCTGATCTGGGGCGAATATTTGACATAAAGACAGCCGTCATGTATACCGTAGCTGAATTGATCCTTTTTGGCATTATCAGCGGAGATACTGAAATCATCACCCTTAACAAGCGTGAAAGAACCCATGCCTATGTCAATATCAAGGCTTGTGATATTTGCGTCATTGGTGTCTATAACTTCGAAGTAGAAGCCGTCACCGTCGTAGTAGCTGCTGTCCACCGCCGATTCGTAGGCATAGGTGCTGCTTGAAGAGCTTCCGAAATTGATCGAGAGATCGTCGTCGTCGATCATGCCTGTTCCCGCAAGAACGCCTATTCCTATTACTCCCACAAGTATCATAATTATTCCTGTGGTAAGAAGTTTTACACACGCTTTAAGCATCAGGCAGCCCTCCTTTTTCTGAACAGCCTTGCTATTCCTTTTACTATAAACGGCAGAAGCTTAAAGAAGAACGCCAGCGCTCCCGAAAGAAGCACCATGCCGATACCTGCGCTGAGTATTGCCATAAAGATAAGTCCCAGACCCGCGGGAACAGCGGTGAAAAGCCGTACAACTCCCACAAAGAAAGCGATAATCGCAGCTACCAGACAGCATATCGCTGCCGCGCCGACTACGAAAGCCGCAGCAATTATTGCAAGAATTGCGGGAATAACCGCGCACAAAACGGGGATACCCACAAAAACTCCCGCGAACACGATAAGAACTATCAGCCAAGGATTCATGGATTTTTTATTATATTCTGGAGGCGGGGGAGGAGCGGCGTCCTGCTGTCCCGCGTTCCGGTAGTAGTCGTCAAACATACCTTTGTTTGCATTGTTTTCGTTTGTACGGTTGTCCTCTTGTGCGTTTTCAAAAGGTGTGCCTGCGGCGTGGAAATCCCCGTCGTTCGGCGTATTGAACAAGTCCTCGCCGGGCTTTTTCAGCGAAGCGAAAACCCCCGTGCTGTTCTGGGGCATAGGCTTGCTTTCCTTGTATTTAAGGTAAACTTCGCTTCGTGAGTAAGCGGAGGTCTCGCCGATAATGCTTCTTGCCAAAGCGTAGGGCTTGCCTAAGTCCTCGATAACGGCCTGTTCGTTTTCCTCTCCGGCTTCGTCGAAATATTCTGAATAGAAGCTTACAGCCATGTCCCGCTCCTCTTTCGGAAGAGAAACAAGATTTGACTCAAGCTCCGCTAAGTATTCTGCACGCGTCATGAAGTGACCTCCTCGTCTGTAGATTTTGCGGACTGTGCCTGTTCAGAGATTATGTTGTTGATCTTATCCCTGTAGACAAGCCATTCTTCGCGGTATAGTTTAAGCTGTTCCTTTCCCTTGTCGGTTATCTGGTAGTAACGCCTGTTCCGTCCAAGATACTCCTGATCGTAGGTGGTGAGACACTCGCTTTTGAGCAGTCTCCTGAGAACGGGGTAAAGCGTTGATTCCGACATTTCCATGGCTTCGCGTATTTCCTGAGTTATCTTATAGCCGTAGGTGTCCTCTTTTGCAACAACGGAAAGCACAAGCGCGTCAAGCAAAGCGGCGCTGACCGGAAAAACCATATTAGCCCTCCTTTATATTTTTGCATATTGAATTAACATTTTAAAGCGGTGTTCATAATGTTAAAGGCAATATATGTCAGAAAATGTTTTTTAAACAGTTTTCTTAACTTTGATATTATTATACATCATATAATATCATTTGTCAATACATATTTGAAAAAAATTTTTTGCACTTTCATTTCCGACAAAATTTTGCTTTGTTGACAATTAACAGCCGCTATGGTATACTTATCTAAAAGGGGGAGCGCGAATGAATTTAAAAGACAATTCGTACAGGTGTCCGTGGTGCGGAAATATTGTTGAAAGGGTTGTCCCGTCACGAGGCGGTCGTAATGAAAAAGAATGTCCGTACTGCCACTATAATTATACCTGCAAGATTAGACTGCTTCCTGTTGCAGTTATGTTTTTGACTCCTTTTGTTTTTGTTTTTGTGGCTACAGAGCATTTAATTTTGGCATCTTGGATTGCAGGTATTTATTTTATATTTGATGTATATCGTTCTCCCATGATACGAAGCAGAGACAAGCCAATGCCCACAAAGGGATACACTGTAAAAATAGAATTGTATCCTAACTATTGGGAATTAAAGTTAAAGCATTGGAAAATCATGTTAGAAAATGATATGATAATCCCCATAGTTTTTATTGATAATTCGGGAAAGGCGGTATCGCTTCCCTGCTGCGTAAGAATTGAAGACGGCAGGTGGAGAAAGGGACTTTTTGAATGTGACCTTAAACTGCTGGAATTCGGCGAACAGCCTAAAAACACATCTGACAGGATATACTTATACAATATGGGCAAAGTCATCGGTATCGGAGAAGTTGTTGAAGAGCTGAAAACCTCATATTAAAAAACGGTAACTGCAATAAAACTTACCGTTTTTGTTATCACAACTCCTCCGAGAGTATGACCCCCTCGTACTTATACTTGGAGAAAAAATTTTTTTGAATTACTGTTTATGACATTATGCTTGACAAATCAACAGCCCTGATGTATAATTGTCATAACATATATTGGGATTTATAACAGACAATTAGGAGGATATTAAAATGGTGCATTTAGTATATTGCGATAACACAGGAAAGAAAGGCGAAAAAGTATTAGATAAAATTTTAGCGGGAACAAAGACAATGGTTGTACGCGGAGCAGCAGGAAGAAAAATTCCCCACAGCAGAGTTTTCGAGGGAGAACAGCTTTACTTCATGGAAAAAGGAAGCTCTTCAATAACGGCGACCGCTGCTGTAAAAGCAGTTCAGAATTATGTAAAACTGTCTGATGAAGAAATTACAAAAACACTTGAGGATAATCAGAACAAGCTGAACTTGTCCGATAAACAAAAAGAGCGGTGGCATAAGAAGTGTCTGTGTTTAGTGGAATTTGAAAACGTTAAAGAAATAACCCCGCTTGCTTTTGACCATCAAGGCAATATGGACGATTGGCTGATAATAGAAAAAATCGAAGATGTTGTTGTGGGAACGAGTATTCCCTATAATTACGATAAATCAAAGTTTTAAGGCGGCAGCTTTCCCATTTATATAAGCGAAATAATAAGCCCGAAAACGGTTCATCCAAACCGCTTTCGGGCTGTATTTTTATTGTCCCAGCTCCTCGGAAAGAGCAAGCCATTCCTCCTCATAGTCGGAGCAAAGTTTCTTCATGTCCTCCAAAGCCGCGCATTTTTCCTGCATAAGCTGATAATCGGCACACACGTCGGGGTCGGCAAGCTCCTGCTGAATGACCGACATTTCGTCCTCAAGACGTGCGATCTCGTTTTCAAGCTCCTTGATGCGGTTACGCTTTTTAGCGTCCGCGGCGCGCTGTTCCTTGGAACGGTACGCCTTAACGCTTTTTTCCTCGGCAGTCTGCTTTGCTTTTTCCTGCTTTTCGCGGTCGATTATCTGCTGCTCCGCCGCTTCCTTTTCACGCTTTACGGTGATATAATCGTCAAAGCCGCCGTTGAAGCTTTCCGCGGAATTTTCCGTTATCTCGAAAATTCTCGTTGCAAGCTTGTTGAGCAGATAGCGGTCGTGGGAAACGAAAATTATCGTCCCGTCAAATTCGCACAAAGCCTGCTCCAGAACCTCTTTCGTGTCAATGTCAAGATGGTTTGTAGGCTCGTCCAGAATGAGGACGTTGCCACGCTCCAGCATCATTATGGCGAAGCAAAGCTTTGCACGCTCGCCGCCGCTGATAACGCCCACCTGCTTGAAAACATTTTCTCCCACAAGCCGCACGCAGCCTAAAAGCGAGCGTATCTCCCTGTCGGACATTGTCCTGTAGCGGGAATGTACCTCGTCCATAACGGTCTTGCGCGGGTCGAGCTGAGCGTTTTCCTGATCGAAGTAAGAAATTTTAACGTTTTTCGTCCATTCGATAATTCCGTGGGAGCAGGGGAGTATGCGCTGGATAATTTTCAGCAGGGTGGATTTTCCGATACCGTTTGAGCCGATGATTCCAAGCTTTTCGCCCCGCTTTACCTCAAAGGAAAGGGAGTCCACAAGAGTTTTGCGCTCCGTGCCGCTGCCCACGGAAACGTCTATATTTTTCACCGTAAGCAGGTCTATCGGCGGGGTGATGTCGTACTCAAACTTTATCTTTGCGGACTTTTCGTACAGCACGGGCTTCTCAATAATTTCCATAGCTTCAAGCTTTTTGATGCGGCTTTTCGCCATGTTTGACGTTGAAGCACGTACTAAATTTCTGTCCACAAAATCCTGTAGCTTTGCGATTTCCTCCTGCTGAGCCTCGTACTCTTTAAGCTGACGCTCGGTGTCCGCCTTTTTCTGCACGGCAAACGCGGAGTAGTTTCCCTTGTAGCGTTTGAGCACACCCCGCTCTATCTCGCAGGTGGAGGTGGTAAGCTTGTCCAGAAAATATCTGTCGTGGGAAACTATCAGAAGCGCGCCCTTGTAGTCCTGCAAATAATCCTCCAGCCACATAATTGTGTTGAAATCAAGGTGGTTGGTAGGCTCGTCCAGAATAAGCAGCTTGGGGTTTTCAAGCAGCAGCTTTGCCAGCGCAAGACGGGTTTTTTCGCCGCCGCTCAGGGTGGAAATCACCCTGTCGTAAGTCTCGGCGGGAAAGCCCATGCCGTTCAGTACCTTGGTGATATTTACATTAATAAGGTATCCGTCGTTGGCTTCAAAGTAAGCAGTTTTCTGGTCGTACTCCGCGGAGATCTCCGCAAAGCGTTTTTCGTCGCTGTGAGCGTCGGGTTCAGCCATGAGAGCTTCAAGCTCCCGCAGACGGTCGGCGGTTTCGAGCAGTCCCGAAAAGACCGAGCGCATTTCCTCGATGATCGTGCTGCTTCGGTCAAGACCCGAATTCTGCTCCAGAAAGCCGATAGTCGTGCCCTTTGTCAGGGCGATATGAGCAACGTTTGGTTCGGGCTGGGTCTCCGGCTCTTCGCGTCCCGTGATAATTTTCAGCAGGGTGGACTTTCCGCAGCCGTTTATGCCGATAAGACCGATACGGTCGCTGTCCTCGATAGTCAGCGCAACGTTTTTCAGAACCTGATTTCCGTTGTAGAATTTGCTTATATTTTCAAGTGAAATAACCATTTTGTGACATTCCTTTTCTTGTGCGGTTTATGCATATAAAAATCCATTATAATTATACTTTAAAGATTTGGATTTGTCAAGTTATTGCAAGTACGGTACTTCTCTCCCGAAAAATACGATCGGGTTACAGTTTAGCAAAATGAGTTACAATTTGGTAATACTTATTGGCAAGCGCTTTTTGGCATGGTATAATTGAGCTGACAAGTAAAATAAACGGAGGGGTTCATTTTGAAAAGCAAACTGATAATTGCAGCAGCCGTGTCCACGCTGATGTTATGCTCATGCGGAGAGACAAAGGTCGATTTGCAGGAAAGCGGCACTGTTTCGCGGACAGAGGGTACAGTAGCTTCTGAAGCGGCAGAAGCTACAGAAACGGAGACCGTTTCCGAAATGTCGGAAACTTCTGAAACAGCAGAGGAATTTTCGTTTGAATATATTCCAGACATATTAGAACTTCCGAATGACAGAAAAACACCATACGCCATAATTCCCGAAAATATGGAATTTACTATTGACTTAAAGGATATAACTCCCGAAACCGATTTGTTTGCCCTAACAAATATGGAAAAACATTCTCTCGGTGAAACATTTACAATGGATTTGGACGGCGACGGCGTTGAGGAGGAAATTTCAATTTCGGAGGAGAAATTTGGAGAAGATTGGCGGTTTCTCTGTATTGAGATAAACGGAGCGATATACGAAATTGATTATGACTTAGGCTATGCAAATATGCCGAACGAGGTTTTCACCTGCGATATTGATTCCTCGGATAATTATATCGAATTTGCCTGCAACCGTTCAATATTGACGAACGATTTTAATACATCATTTTACAGATACGAAAACGGAGAGCTGCGCCGTATTTTTGATATTTACTACGATACTCCCGACGGAAACGGTGAAGTCGGAAATTTTATGGATGAAATGAACGCCTCGGTAACGGGAAAACCCATTGTTACTGACGGCAGCGGTGTAATTACAGCGGCAAGGCGGCTTGATGCACAGACATGGCTTGCATACAGCCATTACGTTTACGACATCGAAAGCGGCGAAATTTCTCTCGTCTGTGAGCCTGTTTATCCGTATTATTATGAGAATATTGATAACTTTGACATGGCAATGGAGCTTACATCGGAATATTATATTCCTGACGTTGTACCCGAGCGTCCGCTGCCAAAAACTTCAGATGAGATAAAGCTTTACAAAGAGCCTAACTTAAGTTCCGAGACAGTAACACTTGCTCCTCAGAGAGTTTATTTTACCGCAGAATATCCGTACCCTGTTGAGAATCCCGCTGCATACGATGACGGGCTTTGCGAATGGATATATCTTGTTGCGGAGGACGGTACAACAGGGTGGATTCGATCTTATATTTACAGATACATTGACGAAGAGGAAAGCAACGAAATGCTTTTTGATGTATTCGGTAAAGGTCTTGTATATTACGATTAAAAAAAATTACCCGAAAAGAGCGCTTTCTTTTCGGGTAAATTTTTTATTGAACATATTATATTTTCGCCGCAATAATGTCTCCCATTTCGGTGCAGGAAACGCATTTGAGACCTGCTGCGTCGGACATTATGTCGGAGGTGCGGTAGCCCTCTTCAAGTGCGGAGTTTACAGCATTTTCAACAGCGTCCGCCTCGGCAGCCATGTCGAATGAGTAGCGGAACATCATTGCCGCAGAAAGAATTGTTGCGATCGGGTTAGCCTTGTTCTGACCCGCAATGTCGGGAGCGGAGCCGTGAATAGGTTCGTACAGACCAAGAGAGGTCTCGCCCAATGAAGCGGAGGGTATCATACCCAGCGAACCTGTTATCATTGAAGCCTCGTCGGAAAGAATGTCGCCGAAAAGGTTTTCCGTAACGAGAACGTCGAACTGTCCCGGATTTCTTACAAGCTGCATTGCGCAGTTGTCAACGAGAATGTCGCTGAATTCAACGTCGGGGTACTCGGCAGCTACCTTGTGGGAAATCTCTCTCCACAGACGTGAGGAATCAAGCACGTTTGCCTTGTCAACGGAATGTACCTTTCCGCGGCGTTTCTTAGCCATATCGAAAGCAACGCGGCAAATTCTCTCTACCTCGTAATCTGCGTATGCCATTGAGTCGCTTGCGTGCTTAACGCCCTTATCGTCGGTATAGGTTTTTCTCTCGCCGAAATATGCGCCGCCGATAAGCTCACGGACGATAACAAGGTCAAGACCCGAATCGGTTATTTCCTTTTTAAGAGGGCAGGCGGACGCAAGGGGAGCAAGCAGCTTTGCGGGACGGATATTCGCAAACAGCTTCAAAGCTCCTCTGATACCGAGCAGACCCGCTTCGGGACGGAGATTTCCGGGGAGAGTATCCCACTTGGGACCGCCTACCGCGCCGAGCAGAACGCTGTCGGATTTGAGACAGATGTCAATTGTCTCCTGGGGCAGGGGAACGCCTGTTGCGTCGATAGCGCAGCCGCCCATGA
Organism: Ruminococcus sp.; assembly: GCA_014799735.1. Classification (GTDB taxonomy): domain Bacteria; phylum Bacillota; class Clostridia; order Oscillospirales; family Ruminococcaceae; genus RGIG8773. Next base: position 20,109 of record JAAVHL010000133.1, on the reverse strand, counting down.
GGACGTCCGTAAAATTGAATGTGTGACCGAATTTTTCGCCCACTTTATTCATGACCTTAATGGTCTCGTTCACTATCTCGGGACCGATACCGTCGCCCTTGATAACTGCAATATTTTTGTTCATGGTAAAAATCCTTTCTTGTTAAATCTCATATGTTATATAACGGCTGCATAAATGTTATATGTGTTATATAACATCATATATAAAATGCTGTATTATTCGGGAAATTTGAAAAAAGCTGTAATAAATGTCACCATTAAAATTAAAAGCTTTTTACATAATGTCACTTAGTTGAATTATTTTTTAAGCGACTTTAAAAGTCCTCCCGCATTGATAATGTCTTTCATGAAATCGGGGAAAGGCTGTGCCTTGTAGGTCTGATTTTTGGTCTTGTTGGTGATAACGCCTGTGTCGAAATCAACCTCAACCTCGTCGCCGTTTTCAATATTTTCGGCAGCCTCAGCACATTCAAGAATGGGCAGACCGATATTTATTGCGTTACGATAGAAAATTCTCGCAAAGGTGGAAGCGATCACGCAGGAGATACCGCTTGCCTTAATGGAAAGGGGAGCGTGCTCACGGGACGAGCCGCAGCCGAAATTCTGAACGGCAACCATAATGTCGCCCTCTTTAACATTGTTCACAAAATCCTTGTCAATATCCTCCATACAGTGCTGTGCAAGCTCCTTGGGGTCTGCGGAGTTAAGGTATCTTGCGGGAATGATAACGTCCGTATCGACGTTGTCGCCGTATTTGTGTACTTTACCGAATGCTTTCATAACAATTTATCTCCTTTCTTAAAGAACTTCTTCTACGCCGCTTATTTTGCCTGTAATTGCGGAAGCAGCAGCAACAGCGGGTGAAGCCAGATATACCTCAGACTCGGGGTGTCCCATACGTCCGACAAAGTTTCTGTTTGTGGTAGCAACGGCTCTCTCGCCCTTGGCAAGAATACCCATATGACCACCGAGACAAGGCCCGCAGGTAGGCGTTGAAACAGCGCAGCCAGCGTTGATGAATATTTCAAGCAGTCCCTTTTTCATAGCTTCGAGATATATTTTCTGTGTTGCGGGGATAACAATGCAGCGCACGCCGTCGTGTACCTTTTTGCCCTTGATTATGCTTGCAGCCATTTCAAGGTCTTCCATTCTGCCATTTGTGCATGAACCGATAACTACCTGATCAATTTTGACATCGCCAACCTCGTCGATAGTCTTGGTATTTTCGGGCAGGTGCGGGAAAGCCACGGTAGGCTTGATTGTGGAAAGGTCAATATCGTAAACCGCATCATAGGGAGCGTCGGGGTCGGCTTCGTAAACGGTGTATTCTCTGTCTACCTTGTCAGCCTGATAAGCCTTTGTAACCTCGTCAACAGCGAAAATGCCGTTCTTTGCGCCCGCTTCGATAGCCATATTTGCCATGGAAAGACGGTCGTCCATGGAAAGATTTTTCAGACCCTCGCCGGAAAATTCCATAGACTTATAGAGCGCGCCGTCCACGCCTATCATGCCGATAATGTGGAGGATAACGTCCTTACCCATAACATATTTGTTAAGCTTGCCCGTAAGGTTGAACTTGATAGCGGAGGGAACCTTGAACCAAGCTTCGCCGGTAGCCATACCCGCCGCCATGTCGGTAGAACCAACGCCTGTGGAGAATGCTCCCAATGCGCCGTAGGTACAGGTGTGGCTGTCTGCGCCGATAATGCATTCGCCCGAAGCAACAAGTCCTTTTTCGGGGAGCAGAGCGTGCTCGATACCCATATCACCAACGTCAAAGTAGTTTTTAATTTTCAGCTTAGAAGCGAAATCGCGGCACTGCTTTGTATGAGCAGCGGACTTAATGTCCTTGTTGGGAGTAAAGTGATCCATTACCATAGAGATCTTTTCGTTGTTGAAAACTCCCGAAAAGCCTGCCTTTTCAAATTCGTTTATTGCAACAGGGGTTGTAACGTCGTTGCCGAGAACCATGTCCAGCTTGCATCTAATAAGCTGTCCCGCCTCGACCTTGTCGAGACCTGCGTGTGCGGCAAGAATTTTCTGAGTCATTGTCATTGCCATAGCAAAAATCATTCCTTTCAAAAATTTAAAATATTATCTTATACATGAATTATACCATAAAATATGATATAATTCAAATACATAATATGAATAACGGATATAATTTTATTTTATAGCACAATTATTTATTGAGCGTAAAATAAGCAAAAAATATCGGAAGCGATGCCTCCGATATTTAAGCTACATATTTATAAGGGTCTTGTTAAGCGTACTGTCATCAATAATCGCCTCGATCACGATATTCAGGCAGGCGGGATCAAGCGAGAGGTCGTAGACCCTGTCGGCGCCTATTACCGCAACCAGCGGCCGAAGCGGGTGGTCGGGATAATTTTTCATTACATAAGCCGTCTCGCCGTTTGAGAGCTTGACATTTGAGCCTGTGGGGAACGGAGCGACTTTTCTCAGGAAAGCTTTAACGACCGTTTCGTCGAAATGCGTTCCCATACTGCCCATTATCATCTCAATAGCCTCGTTGGGCGGATTGGGTATACGGTACGGTCTGTTGGACGTCAGCGCGTCGTAAACGTCCGCCACCGCAAGTATTCTTGCGTACGGGTGAATTTCCGTGCCTTTAAGGTGATTCGGATAACCCGAACCGTCAAGCTTTTCATGGTGACCGACGATACCTCGGAAAATATTTTCGTTTACCAGATTGCGTTCGTGGAGATGTGTGGCGGCATGAACGGGGTGCATTTTGATAATATCAAACTCTTCACGCGTGAGCCTGTCGGGTTTGGTAATTATTTCAATAGGGATAGCCACCTTGCCGATATCGTGCAGAAGTCCCGCAAGACCCAGCTCGTTGAGCATCTGATTGTTCAGACCAAGCTCGATACCTATTGCAATTGACATTATCGCAACGCTCAGGCTGTGGTGGTAGGTATAGTCATCGTACATTTTTATGTCGGCGATATTGATAAGTATGTCCTTGTGTGACGAAAGACTGTCTATCAGATCCTGAGTGGTGTTGCCTATAGCCTCAACGTCGCTTTTCTGGACGCCCTTGCTGCTGTCTATGAAATTGTCCGCAAGGTTGTGGATATTTGAGATAGCCTCCCTGCGTATCTGCTGATTGATAGAGGATACTACGCGCACTTCGCTGCGGACGGTATCAATGTATGCGCCGTCCAGATTTGCGCTGCAAAACTGCGTGATCTGCATATCCGTAAGCATATGCCCTCTTTTAAGCACCGTTGCCGACTGCGACGAGGGATCGTAAAAGTGAATATCCCTTGCAAGGCACATTCCGGCGAGAAGCTCCTCTGATCTTACAAAAACCAAATTGCTGTCAACTCCTTAAAAACTGTAATTTGCCGCAAAGCGATGCGGAAAAACCTATAAGGAAAAATGATGCAAGGGTCTGCCGGAATTGCTTTCGGAGACCCTTTGCCTGTTGCAGTCCTTTTGAGTGTGCCGCAAAAAACGTAAGAATATCAGTCCTACCCGCGGCATATTATGTATCAGACAGGCAGTTACTTTTTAAGCTGAGTAATGCACTCGGCGCAAACGCATTTACCCTTGAACTCAACAATATTTTCGTCGCTGCCGCAGAAAGCGCAGGCCTGCTTATACTTTTTAAGGATAATTTTTTCATCCTCAACATAAATTTCGAGGGCGTCTTTTTCGCCGATGCCAAGACCGCGTCTGAGTTCGATGGGAAGGACAATTCTGCCGAGCTCGTCAATTTTTCTTGTAATACCTGTTGCCTTCATAAAGAACAACCTCCTAAATTCTAAATTAATAGTATTATAGCATTAATTGTCTATATTTGTCAAAAAACATTGTGTTAATAATAATGACAAAATTATGAACATAGATTTACAATTATTTCCTTAATAATTGCCAAACTAAAAATCATCGTTTTGTCCGACACGCGGCTGATTTTTATAATTGTTCTCAAACCTTGCAGGGGACAGGTTTTCTGCCCTGCATATCTGGTTTCGTACCGAAATCAAGCAAATATCGGCCGTTTGTTGGGACACAGCCAAAATCACATAAGGAGGAGCAAAAATGATAAAATGGATATTCGCGCTGATGCTTATAGTATCGGTCATATTCGGCGCTTTCACGGGAAATATGCCGCAGGTCGGAGCGGCAGCCCTTAATTCCTGCGTTGAAGCCGTAGATCTGTTTCTGTATCTGCTCGGAGGAATGTGTATGTGGGGCGGACTTATGCGTATTGCCGAAAAAGCAAAGCTTACCGATATGCTGGCCGACCTGTTCAGACCGCTGCTCAGGCGGCTTTTCAAGGGACTTGACATGAACGGCAGAGCCTTTCACGCCATCTGCATGAATATTACCGCCAATCTTCTCGGACTTGGCAATGCCGCCACGCCGCTTGGTCTCGAAGCCATGCGCCGTCTCGAGCAGGAGGAAAAGCCGGGAGATACCACAAGCCGCAATATGATAATCTTTGTTATTCTCAACACCGCCTCAATAACGCTTATTCCCACCACGGCCGCTTCAATGCGTCTGAAGCACGGTTCCGCCGCGCCTATGGATATTTTTCCATGCGTGCTGATAACCTCCGCGTGCGCCCTTGCAGCAGGGCTTATTTCCGCTTATGCACTTGACGGACTGACGAAAAGAGGCGGGAAATGAGCGATTTTATTATCCCATTTTTCATTGCTCTGATAATGGTGATCGGACTTATCAAGCGTGTTGACGTTTTCGGAGAATTTACCGAGGGTGCTAAGGAAAACCTGAAAGCCGCCTTTGAGGTGCTTCCGGCTCTGATCGCGCTGATGACGGCGATTGGAATGTTCAAGGCTTCGGGCGCGCTGGAGGTTATTTCCGCGGCAATATCGCCGATAACGGGATTTTTCGGTTTCCCCGAAGAATGTATACCGCTGGCGATAATACGTCCCGTCTCGGGAAGCGGTGCGCTTGCGGTGTTTGAATCAATTCTGAACGACGTGTCCCCCGACAGCTTTGCGGGACGGGTCGCAAGTGTTATTATCGGCTCTACCGAGACGACTTTTTACACTATAGCGGTCTATTACGGCATAACAAGCGTAAAGAAAACACGTCACGCCGTGGTATCCTCCCTTACCGCAGACCTTACGGGCTTTATCGTAAGCGCACTGACGGTCAGACTTATTCTGGGTAATTATTAGAAAAATGCACAAAATAAAAATCTTTATTTCGTGACATTTGTTAAATCAAACAAATATTTGCCAACAACTTGACAATGGCCGCTTATTTTGGTATAATAATTAAGCGTTGTAACCGTGTGGCTATAATTGCATACGATTATGATGAGCCATTAGCTCAGTTGGCAGAGCATTTGACTTTTAATCAAAGGGTCTGGGGTTCAAATCCCCAATGGCTCACCATGGTAAAACCCCTTAAATCCTTTCTTAGATTGGATTTAAGGGGTTTTATTTAAATGTTGATATATAATTTATAATCAAGCATTTGCACAAAACATACGAAATAAATTAAAAAATGAACTGAACTGTAAATGCCCGAATAATAGTATTTGCTGATGCTAAATATCCGTCAAATGTAATATCTTTTTTTTGCTGAATTTGTCAGTGCTTTTTATTGAATATTTTTCAGAAGTATCGGAAGCATTGTGCTTATTTTTTTCATTACTTGTTTAATAAGGTATTATCAAATAATGGTAAACAAAATGGCTGCTGCATTTGTCTCTTAACGATATTTTTTGAAAACTTATATATCGCTGCCTGCCTAAGCCGGTGGTTTTTTCTGTGCGAAGAATAATCAAAATGCGCCTATATGCATTTGCCGCACCTGCTGCACCCGTTGCAGGTCAGACGCATTCCGCAGCTTTTGCACCGTTCGCCGAAGTGCGGTTTATACGCCATGTCCTGCGAGATGGGGTATCCCCATTCATCGGTAAGCTTGTACTCTATCGGCTTGCCCCGAAAGCTCAATCCCGATTTATATGCCTGCTCACTGCGTACAACGCTGCTTTCGATTTTGTACAGCTTGCCGTCCTTGACGAACCTGCGTCCCGTACTGCAAAAAACAAAGGTAACATTATATGCCGCGCATTCGTCATGCAGGGACTTCACCCATTCATAATGACACGGACGTGCGCCGTCATAATTCTCACCGTCGCAAAGCACCTGTTCGATCTGTCCGCTGGGAAGATACTTTGCTATAGATACCGCTCCGATAAACGGCGCGCACATTATTCCCTTATGCTTAAACGGAAGCTCAAGCAGTATCGGAATGCGTTCGTCCGCACGCCGCTGATTTTCACAGGTAACATTGAACATCACGTTCTCCCAGCCGCCGCCCCAGTCCCGCGGCAAATGCTCCGCGACCCGCTGAGGACGCTTTGTAAGCAGAAAGAATTTTACATCCGGACGCTGTTTGATAATTTCCCATGCCTCGTCCCGCCAAGGGTCGGCTTCCTCCAGAAAGAAGTCCGACGTCATGCAGACCCGCAGCGTTTCTCCGCTTTTTACCTTGTACCGACCGCTGCGGTCTTTTGAAAGCGGATAACGAAAACCCGCTTTTGTCCTGTAAATATCTCCGCCGTCCTTGTCCCGCAGGGAGTCAAGATAATACATATAACAGTGCTGGCAGCCCTCGCTGCACTTTTTGCAGCCATGCCACGGATTCCATATATCGTGCAGAGAAGGTCACCTCGCTTTCGGATAAATCCCGATCTTCGCTCATACTAATGAATAAGTTCTGATATATTGCCCTGCGTTTGCTCCTGCATCTATGTACCTCAGCAGTATCTCTGCGCACGCATGACTGTCGCTTGCGGCATGATGGTGGTCGAGAGAGATACCGTAATAGTCGCACAGCACATTAAGCTTGTGGCTCATTCCCGGCAGGACACGCCTACCCATCTGAACCGTGCAAAGATACCGTGCGCTTTGCTTCCAGAAAACGCCGTAGTCATTAAGACATTTTTTCAGAACTCCCATATCAAACACCGCGTTATGAGCTGCTAAAATGCCGCTTGACATCAGCGGCTCTATTTCAGTCCACAGCTCTGGAAAGGTTGGAGCGTCCCTGACAGTATCCTCGTTTATTCCCGTCAGCTTGGTGTTAAAATAGTCAAAGTGAGCTTCGGGATCTACAAGAGAATAAAAATCCTCCGTGATCACTCCGTCCTCTATTACCGTTATACCAATTGCGCTCATGCGGCTGTTCAGCCGATTAGGCGTTTCAACGTCAAATGCAACAAATCTTGACATTGCCGAGCCTCCTTGCTGCTCTTAATTTTCATTTTTGACGGCTTATCGAAGCTTTCAGAGAATTGCCGTTATTCCCTTTGCGCTACGCAAAGCCGCATTCTTGAAATGGTTGCCGGGATTAAGCTCCCACGTCACATTCAGTCCGAGCTTTTTGTAATAGCCGACGATCTCCTCCGTGTTATCCTGCACTGTTTTCAGCAGCGGGTGCTTTGTTTTTGCTTCCGTATCTCCCAAGGAAAGATATACCTTGTCGGGAATTTTTTTCATGGAATGGCCGAAAACATAATCCTTAAAATCGGGAAACCACAGCGAGCCCGACACGCTTGCCGCACGGTCGAATACATCACAGTTATAGCAGGCATATAAGGCGAAAAGACCTCCCAGCGAATATCCCGCAATACCGATATGGGACGGCGCTCCTATCACAAGCTCTTTTGCTTTTGGAAGAATATCCGAAACGAGCAGTTTAAGGTAATCGTCCGCTCCTCCCGTGCAGGGTTCATCGTCGGGGGAAAGCGCGGGACAGCGCCAAGGCGTCATGTCATGATTCCAATTCAGATTTCCGACACATAACAGGTTAAGATCGGGACACCCTGTTTCCTCAAGAGCTTTCACAACAGAGCTGCCGTCTCCCGAATAATTGTTCAGTATGACAAGGGGAAGGTTTTCCTTATCCGCCATATAAAGGGTTGCTTCTCTTCCGTCGGCAGTGTATCTTTTTATATCCATGTGCGCGTTCTCCGTTCAGTCTGAAAATATACTCATAATTAGCATAGTCCGTTTTCAGATTTTTGTCAATAAGCCCCGTCCAAAATTTACATGGAATTCGCACATCATTCACATGATTGGCCGTATCATAATGCGATTGATTTTTGTTCAATGCCAACAAAACGTATCAACAACAAGGCAGTATTTGGTTAAAATAAACATAAAATGACCCGACATAATGTTTAAATATACAAAAAATATATTTTTTGATAGATTTTGACAGAAAACTCTTGCAATTTTAAAAGGCTTGTGATACAATAACATCAAGATAAATCAAAATATTCCAAAATATTTCAAAGTGAGGCGATAAAATGCTTACGGAGGAAAGACATTCCATTATTCTCGAAACGGTAAATAAAAACAAAAATGTTGAGCTCGGTGAACTGTGCGAACTGCTGAACACGTCGGAATCAACGGTGCGCAGAGACCTTAGTCTGCTGGACAAAAAGGGACTTCTGGTAAAGGTCAGAGGCGGCGCAATCGCTGTTGCTGACGAAAGCTTTACCGCCGCTGAACCGAACGTCGAGGAAAAGGCGGGTCTGTTCGCCGCCGAAAAGGAAGCCATCGCCAGATATGCTGCTTCACTTATGGAGGACGGGGACTTCGTTTACATCGACGCGGGAACTACCACCGAAAAAATGATAGAATACATTCCGTCAAAATCTGTCACATTTGTGACAAATGCTTTCATAAACGCTAAAAAGCTTGCACAAAGAGGCTTCAAGGTAATAATCCTTGCGGGAGAGGTCAAGCCGTCCACAGAGGCTATCGTCGGTTCGGAGGCTGTAGCGTCCCTTATGTGCTACAATTTCACCAAATGCTTTATGGGCGTTAACGGAATTTCAGTCAAGGGAGGAATTTCCACTCCCGACAAAAGCGAAGCCGCCGTGAAAAGAACTGCCGTTTCAAGGAGCAAGGAGGTTTTCATTCTTGGCGATCACTCAAAATTCGGAAAAATATTTTCCGTTAAATTTTCCGAGCTTAATTGGGGAAAAATAATTACCGATAAAGTTCCCGATAAAAAATATCTTTCGGAAGCGTCGGTCAAGGAGGTTTTATAATGGTATACACAGTAACTTTCAATCCTGCCGTGGACTACGTGGTACACACCGACGAGATAGCGGTGGGCGGCGTGAACCGCTCAAAGAGCGAGACCATCTATTTCGGCGGGAAGGGCATCAACGTTTCGATGGTTCTCAGCGAGCTTGGGGTAAAGTCCAAAGCGCTGGGATTTGTGGCGGGCTTTACGGGCGACGCTATCGAAAAGGGCGTTGCCGAAAAGGGTGTTGAAACGGATTTCGTTCACCTTGAAAACGGCTTTTCACGAATTAACGTGAAAATAAAGTCCGAAAAGGAAACCGAGCTTAACGGTCAGGGGCCAACAATTGACGACAAGGCTCTGAACGCGCTTTTTGAGAAGCTCGACAAGCTTTCGGACGGGGACACGCTCGTCCTTGCGGGAAGTATACCCTCCAGTATGCCTGCGGATATTTACGAAAAAATTCTTGAACGTCTGCAAAATAAAAACGTCAAGGCTGTTGTGGACGCGACAAAAGACCTGCTTATGAACGTGCTGAAATACAAGCCGTTCCTGATAAAACCCAACAATCACGAGCTTGGCGAAATGTTCGGAGTAACGCTGAAAACCAATGAGGAAATTGCGGAATACGCCCAAAAGCTGAAGGATATGGGCGCACGGAACGTACTGGTCTCAATGGCAGGGGACGGTGCATTGCTTCTCGACGAGAACGGCAAAACTCATATCTGCGGAGTATGCAAAGGCACGGTGAAAAATTCCGTGGGCGCGGGAGATTCAATGGTCGCGGGATTTGTTGCGGGTTCGGAGCAGGGCAATTACGAGTACGCCTTAAAGCTCGGAACTGCCGCGGGAGGCGCAACGGCATTTTCGGACGGTCTTGCGGAAAAGGCTTTGATAGACGAACTTCTTAAACAGCTTTAATTAAAATAAAATTTGATAGGAGGTATTTTTATGCGCATAGTTGATTTACTGAAAAAGGAAAGTATCCAATTGAATGCCGCTCCCAAAAGCAAATCAGAGGCTATTGATATGCTTGTGGACTTGCAGGTAAACGGCGGAAACATTTCCGACAGGGAGGAATACAAAAAGGGTATCGTTGCCCGCGAGGAGCACGGCTCAACCGCTGTAGGCGAGGGAATTGCAATTCCTCACGCAAAGAACAGGGGCGTTAAGGCTCCCTCTCTTGCGGCAATGACTGTTCCCGACGGCGTTGACTATGAGGCTCTGGACGACGAGCCGTCAAATATCCTGTTTATGATAGCCGCGCCCGAGGGCGGAAGCGACGTTCACCTTGACGTACTTGCACGTCTTATGACGGTTTTAATGGACGAGGATTTCCGCGCAAGACTTCTTTCCGCAAAGGACAAGGACGATTTCCTGAAAATCATCGACGATATGGAATCTGAAAAATATCCCGACGAGCCGCAGGAAAAAACGGCAAGCGGAGCAAGCGCAGACAGCGGCACTATCAAGGTGCTTGCGGTGACTGCCTGTCCCACAGGTATTGCCCACACCTACATGGCTGCGGAGGCTCTTGAAAAGGCGGGCAAGAAGTTGGGCATTTCGATCAAGGTTGAGACAAACGGTTCGGGCGGCGCAAAAAATATACTTACCAAGGCCGAAATCGACGCTTGCGACGGAATTATCGTTGCCGCGGACAAGAACGTTGAAATGGCTCGTTTCGACGGCAAAAAGGTGATAATCACAAAGGTTTCGGACGGCATAAAAATCCCCGAGGAACTCATAAACCGCGTTGAAGCGGGAGACGCTCCCGTTTATCACCACACAGGCGCGGCGGCTGCCGAGTCCTCCGACGACGGCGAAAGCTTCGGCAGAAAAATCTACAAACACCTTATGAACGGCGTTTCAAATATGCTGCCGTTCACGGTTGCAGGCGGTATATTCATTGCGCTTGCATTCCTTATCGACAGCATTGCAGGCGCGCCGCAGGACAGTGATTTCGGTACGCATACGGCGGCAGCGGCTTTCTTCAAGACAATAGGCGGCTATGCGTTCAACTTTATGGTGCCCGTCCTTGCGGGTTATATCGGCAAGAGCATTGCAGACCGTCCCGGCTTCTTGGTAGGACTTGTGGGCGGCTACCTTGCAACCACAGGCTCGACCTTTGCAAACGTTGCGGGAGACGTTCCCTCGGGATTTTTGGGAGCTGTGCTTGCGGGCTTTGCAGGTGGATTCCTTATGCTTGGCATTGAAAAGCTTTGCGACAATATGCCGAAAGCCCTTAACGGTATCAAACCCGTACTGATATATCCTCTTGCGGGTCTTGGAGTTATAGCAATCATAATGTGCGCGGTAAACCCGTTTACGGGTATGATAAACACGGGACTTTCAAACTTCCTGAACAGCATGGGCAGCAGCAGTAAGATCGTTCTCGGCTGTATCCTCGGCGGAATGATGTCCATTGATATGGGCGGACCGTTCAACAAGGCAGCGTATGTTTTCGGTACGGCGGCGATCGCTTCGGGCAGCTACGATATAATGGCGGCTGTTATGATAGGCGGTATGGTACCTCCCATTGCTATCGCGCTTTCAACAACGTTCTTTAAAAACAGGTGGACAGAGGACGAGCGCAAGAACGGTGCGGTAAATTATATCATGGGTCTCAGCTTCATTACAGAAGGAGCAATTCCCTATGCGGCTTCCGATCCGCTTAGAGTTATCCCCTCGTGTCTCGTAGGCGCGGCAGTTTCGGGCGGACTTTCAATGGCGTTCAACTGTACGCTTATGGCACCTCACGGCGGTATATTCGTATTCGCGGTTGTAGGCAACTGGGCGATGTATCTGGTTTCCCTTGCAGTAGGTTCGGTTATCGGTATGCTTATGCTTGCGCTTCTTAAAAAGAAGAGAACCGACGCGTAAAACTTAACGGTATTAAAAAACAAAGTTTTTATCAAAATTTATATAAGGAGAGATAATTATGGTAACAAAAACAGTAAAGGTAGTAAACGAACAGGGTATGCATATGCGTCCTGCAGGAGAGCTTGCAAAGGCAGTTAAGGCGCACCCCGACTGCGAGGTAACTCTCAACGCAAACGGCAAGACCGTCAAGGCAAAAGCTCCCATGCAGATAATGTCGGCTTGCATAAAGTGCGGCAACGAGGTCGAGATCGTATGCAATGGTGCAGACGAACAAGCTGTACTTGACGAGATCGCTGCAATGTTTGAAAGCGGCTTTGGAGAATGAATACGAAAACTCCATACCAAAATTGGAACATCTACAAGGCGGAGTAAATCTCCGCCTTACATATAAACGGAGGTGTGCAGTATGGATAAATATACGGGAAAAGGCGTCTACGGAGCTGTCGCTATAGGAAAAATTTCCGTTTTCAAAAAGCGGGACGCGGAGGTCAAGCGTGTACACATTATCGATACCGAAAGCGAAAAACGCCGCTTTGAGGAGGCGAAAACAGCGTCCATAGAACAGCTGGGTGAGATCTATCAAAAGGCTTTGAAAGAAGTCGGCGAGGCAAATGCCGCCATTTTTGAGATACACCAGATGATGCTTGACGACGAGGATTACAACGACTCTATAAACAATATTATCGAGACCCAGAACGTCAACGCCGAGTATGCCGTTGCGGTCACCGCGGACAATTTTGCGGAGATGTTCAGCTCCATGGACGACGCTTACATGAAAGCGCGCGCGGCGGACGTCCGCGACATTTCAAACAGAATTATCGGCAACCTGACGGGAGATATCGCAAAGGGAAATTCCTCGGAGGAAAAGGTAATAATCTGCGCTTCCGACCTTGCTCCCAGCGAGACCGTCGCTCTTGACAAGGACAAGGTTTTAGCGTTCGTAACGGCGCACGGTTCGTCAAATTCCCACACCGCAATTTTGGCAAGAAATATGAACATTCCCGCAATAATCGGCGCGGGAGACGAATTTCTTTCCAAAATAAAAGATGGCGACGAAGCTATCGTTGACGGCTTTACAGGAGAAATTTTCGTAAGTCCCGACAGCGAGACCCGAGAAAGACTTATGAAAAAGCAGTCCGAGGACGAGGATAAAAAGCGTCTTTTGCAGGAGCTTAAGGGCAAGGAAAACGTCACCATTGACGGCAGGAAAATTAACATTTACGCCAACATCGGCAGTGTTGATAACATCGGCGCTGTGCTTCTCAACGACGCGGGCGGTATCGGACTTTTCCGCAGCGAATTCCTGTACCTTGAAAGCTCCGACTATCCTACCGAGGAGCAGCAGTTTGCGGCGTACAAAAAGGTGCTGGAAAGCATGGCGTGCAAAAAGGTAATCATCCGTACTCTTGATATCGGAGCGGATAAGCAGGTGGATTATTTCAATCTTAAAAAAGAGGAAAATCCCGCTCTCGGATACCGTGCAATAAGAATTTGCCTGACCCGTCCGGAAATTTTCAAGACCCAGTTAAGAGCGCTGTACCGCGCTTCGGTTTACGGACATCTGGGAATAATGTTCCCCATGATAACAAGCGTTTCCGAGCTTGAAAAAATTCTTGCGATATGCAATGAGGTCAAGGCGGAGCTTGAAGCCCAGTCAGTTGAATACTCCGAAAGCGTTGAGCTTGGCATTATGATAGAGACACCTGCGGCGGCAATAATCAGCGACAAGCTTGCCCAAATGGTGGACTTTTTTAGTGTGGGCACAAACGACCTTACTCAGTATACTCTTGCCTGCGACAGACAAAATCCCGACATTGAGCAGTTTGTGGACACCCACCACGAAGCAATTCTTGAACTTATCAGAATGAGCGCGGAAAACGCTCACAAGCACGGCGCATGGATAGGTATCTGCGGAGAGCTTGCGGCGGATATCACGCTGACGGAAACCTTCCTGCGTATGGGAATTGACGAGCTTTCGGTGTCTCCCACATTTGTTCTGAAAGTAAGGGACGCGGTGAGAAATACCGATCTGTCAAAAAGCGAATAATAATTATCGGGGACTGCCGCAATACTGAAATTGCAGCAGTCCCTTGCCGCTGACAGGCTTACGGAGGCCTCATAGCTTTTTCAAATAAACTGGCCGCAGCATCAAAGCTAAAATAAATGTTGACATTAAAAATCAAATGCTATATAATTATAATGGGTAATAATAAAATAAGATGTTCGGAGTGTGCGGTATGATCGGAAAATATAAAATAATTGCTTTGATGACTTGTCGTATTCGTGACAGGGAATGCTGTGAATTTGTTAATGTTCTTAACAAAAGGTTTTCCGAAACCGACCTCCGTCTTTTTGTATATAACTGCAGTCCGCGTCTTGATGAAGATGTAGAGGAAAACGACCCGCAGACATCGGTCTATGAGATGTTCGACGCTTCCTTTGCCGACGCTGTTATCGTAGACTCCGACCATATCGGAAACACCGCTGTGTGCGAAAAAATAATCGGCCGCGCTCTGGGTATGAAGCTGCCTGTCATTTCGCTGGGAAAATGCTTTGACGGCTGTATCAATATTTCCTACGAGCACTACAGAGGCATAGAGGACATTGTGGCGCACCTCGCCGATATGCACGGTATTTCGGATTTTCATATGATAGCGGGAACTAAAGGCAATATCTTTTCTGATAAAAGAATAGAGTCATTTAAAAAGGCTCTTCAAAAGCGGAATATTCCATTTAACGACGATATGGTCAGCTACGGCGACTTCTGGTCTGAACCTGCAATAGCGGCTGCCGAAAGGCTTCTGGACGAGGGCAGGCTTCCGCAGGCATTTGTTTGCGCCAACGACCATATGGCTATTGCGGTATCATTTTTTCTGCAAAGCCGCGGAATATCCGTACCTAAGGACGTTGCTGTCACAGGCTATGACTGCATAGACACTGTTTTCAGTTCTTCACCGACTATTACCACCGCGTGTATCAAAAAAGAGGCCTTATCGGAAACGATATGCGGTATCCTTTCCGATGTTTTCGGCGGCGGAAAGCGCGAGGGCGTCATTAATGCTTGCCCTGAGATAGTGTTCAACGAATTCTGCGGCTGTAAAGCCTCCCGCAGACTGGACGCAGCATATTTATTCAACGAACAGACAAATATGTTCAATCGTTTTCAGAACGAAAATATTATTCTGTCAGAAACAGCCGCAAGAATACAAAAGGGAAAAAGCTTTGAGGATATAGATTATATAATGCGCGAAGACGATCTCATGTACGCAATGTGCTGCATTTTAAAACGGGAGTATACAGATGAATCTGTAAACCCTGAGCTTGAAAGTGTCTGTGCGTCAGACGGCGGACTTTTTGTTTTGTACGACAGCGATAAAATAAACAAAGAAAAAATAAGCAATGAAGACTTCACGCCATACTATATGGACAAAAAAGATATTATTCCCGGACTTAATTTTTATCTTGACAACTGCCGCTGTTTTATTTTTACAACGCTGAATTATCTCGGAGTTACGTTCGGATATCTTTGCTTTCATTTCAACGGTTTTGCCGTGGGCAATTACTATAAAATACCGCAGACCACAGGTATGCTGAACAATGCGCTGGGCGGTTATATTAATCTGCGGTACAAGCACTATCTTATGAAAAGGATAGAAAGAATATCCGGAACTGATGTGCTTACGGGGCTTTACAACCGCCGCGGCTTCTGCTCCGAATATGACAGGCTTCTGAAGAGCTTGGGAGACGAGCCGCTGGCAGTCATAATGTGCGACCTTGACGGACTGAAATACATAAACGATACCTTCGGTCACGAGGAGGGCGATAACGCTATACATACTGCGGCTGCCGCGCTGAAGGACGTCTGTCCCGCAGACGCGATATGCACCCGCTTCGGCGGAGACGAAATGATGGCGGTGTTTCCGTACAAGGCGGACGGCACAGACGTCCGCACCCTGTTCTGCGAGCATCTGGACGAGTACAACGCAAAATCAGGAAAGCCCTACAGCGTTGCGGCAAGCATAGGTATCTACATTACCGCCAATGGCGAAAAGCCTGACTTTGAGGAGCTTGTGAAAAAATCCGACGTTCTAATGTACGAGGAAAAGAAACGCAGAAAAGCCGCCCGCGAAGTTTGACGGAAATATAAAACGGTGCAGTCGCGGCAGTAAGAAAAAATCATCTTATGTGAACCGTTGACACCAAAATTGAAAAAAACTCTTTACTTTTTCACTATAATATGTTAAAATAGCAATAAGCAAGCTTTTTGCTGTTACCTTACACAAGAAAGGAACATTCAATATGAATAACAAGCTTAAAGACGAACATATGGACGCGCTTTTTAAGGCTATTCTCACGCTTGAAAATACCGAGGAGTGCTATAAGTTTTTTGAGGATCTCTGCACCGTTCTGGAGCTTAAGGCTATGTCTCAGAGAATGCAGGTGGCAACTATGCTGGTGCAGAAAAGAGTCTACAGCGATATCGTTGCCGAGACGGGCGCAAGCACCGCTACCATCAGCCGTGTGAACAGAACCCTCAACTACGGCAGCGACGGCTACGCGCTTGTGTTTGACCGCATGAAGGAAGAATCCGGAGAATGAGCGGATATCACTGCTTCGCTTCGTTTTACGACATACTTACCGAAAATATTTCATACCGCGAAAGAGCAGAATATTTTGACGCGCTGGTGAAGAAGCACGGCGGCAGAAAAAATATTCTGCTTGACCTTGCCTGCGGTACGGGAAGCCTGTCCGAGGCTTTCAGCGCAATGGGGTACGACGTTATCGGTGTGGACAGCTCCGAGGAAATGCTGAACGCCGCTCTCGACAAGAAGTTTGACAGCGGACACAATATCCAGTACCTTTGTCAGGACATGACAAAGCTTGATATGTTCGGCACGATAGACGTTACCGTGTGCGCGCTGGACGGCATAAACCACCTGTCAAGCCTTGCGGATATCGAAAAGACCTTTGAGCGGGTCTCGCTTTTCTGCGAGCCTGAGGGACTGTTCCTCTTTGATATAAACACTCCTCATAAGCATAAAAATATTTTGGGAAACAATACTTTCGTTTATGATTTTGACGACGTTTACTGCGTCTGGCAGAATTCCTACAGCGAAGAAAGTAACCGCGTGGAGATGTCCCTTGACTTATTTGAACGGGGAGAAAACGGTTATTATACCCGTTATGAGGACGGATTTTCCGAGATAGCTTTTGATGAGGATATTATCGACGGACTTCTTGAAAAGTGCGGGTTTGAGATAGTCGGGAAGTACGATTACGACTCCTTTGACCCGCCGAGGGCGAACAGCGAAAAGCTGGTGTACGCAGCTAAAAAAGCAGACCGTTGATATTTTGTGGAGTGATACTGTTGGATCGTAAACAGCTGCTTGATTGGGTGTATGGACAGTACGGCACTGAACCCGAATATTTGTGGAAAAAGTATCCGAATTATGCTGTGCTGCGGAACAGCGCGGGTAAGTGGTACGGAGCTGTAATGGACGTACCTAAAAGCAAGATAGGTCTCGACGGCGAAGAAACCGTCGATATTCTGGACGTTAAATGCGACCCTTTGCTTATCGGTTCTTTGTGTATGCAGCAGGGCTTTTTTCAGGCGTACCATATGAACAAGGAAAACTGGATAGGCATTATGCTTGACGGTTCGGCTGACGAGGAGCAAATAAAAGGTCTGCTCGATATGAGCTATCAATTAACAATGCCGAAATTAAAACGCGCCGGAAAACAGCAGAAAAGATAAATTGAAACAGGAAGTAAAGCTATGGCAAAAATAGTAAGAACAATTTCAAAGGACGCGTCCGTTGTCGCATCGGCAATAGACGCGCTTGATATGGTGTCCGAGATAGAGAGGATACACAAGCCGTCGGCGGTTGTCACAGCCGCGCTGGGCAGACTTTCTATTGCCGCGTCCCTGATAGGAAACGGTTTAAAGGGAGAGAACGATTCGGTTACGATACGCATGAACGGCGGCGGAGCTACAGGCATTCTCATTGCCGTTGCCGACAGCAGGGGAAACGTCAAGTCCTATGTGGGAAATCCCATAGTGGAGCTTCCCCTCAACAAATACGGCAAGCTGGACGTTTCGGGCGCGGTCGGAAAGGACGGCACTCTTTCCGTGGTAAAGGACTTGGGCCTTAAAGAGCCTTATGTGGGACAAGTACCCATTGTGTCCGGCGAGATAGCCGAGGATATCGCAAGCTATTTCGCGGTAAGCGAACAGATACCGACTGTGTGCGGACTTGGCGTGCTGGTCAATCCCGACCTTACGGTAAGGGCCGCGGGAGGATACCTGATACAGCTTCTGCCCTTTGCCGACGAGAGCTGCATAGACGTGCTTGAAGCGAACGTAAACAAGCTTCCGCCCGTGACGACAATGCTTGATTCGGGAATGTCCGCGGAGGATATTGCCAGAAGCGTTCTGGACGGACTTGAACCCGAGGTCATGGATTCCTTTGACGTAGGCTACAAGTGCGATTGCAGCAAGGAGCGTGTCGAACGGGCTCTTGTAAGTCTCGGCAGAGAGGAGCTTGTCAAAATGGCGGAGGAGCAGGATACCACAGAGGTGTGCTGTCACTTCTGCGACAAGAAATACGTTTTTTCAAGTGACGAGATCGTCGGATTGAGTAAACGATAATTTTTGATTAAATGCATTTAGAAAAATGTGCGGTTTAAAAGTCTGCACATTTTTTTATTAAAATGCATTTTTCCGAAAGATCGGACAGGTATGCACATTTGAAAAAGATTTGCATTACCGTCCGAATGCACTATGATAATAAGGGTGGGATCTGTATGTATATTGCACATATAAGGGAAGCCGACGGTGCAGTCCAGACCGCTGCCGAACACAGCGAGGGAGTGCGCAGATATGCCGAAAAATATTCCGAAAGGCTTGGTATTTCTAATATTCTGCGGCTTGCGGCAATCCTGCACGACGCAGGAAAGCTGAACAGCGATTTCAGCGAATATATCAAGGGCGGAACGAATTTCCGCAGAGGTGATATAGACCACAGCTATGCGGGAGCGAAATACATAACGAAGCTTGCGGAAAATACCGAGGGAGAAAATATTTCGGAGACGGCTTGCTTTATTGCGCGTATAATTGTTTCCCACCACGGTCTGCACGATTGGATAGACGAGGAGTACAAGGATTATCTGAAGCTCCGTACAGATAAAAATGAGCGTTATGACGAGATATGCTCGGGAATAAATGATATGGTCAGCGACGACGAGCTTAGGAAAATGCTTATATCAGCTGCGGAAGAATATACCATACTGAAAAATAAAATATACGGTTTGTGCGAAAAAAACAGCAAGAGATATTCTTTTTATATGGGTTTGCTTGAAAGGCTTGCGGAGTCGGTACTTATTGACGCGGACAGAACGGATACGGCGGAATTTATGGACGGGATAACTCCGCGGGAATTTGACCTGAATACGGTTTGGGAAAATATGCACGGCAAAATAGAGGAAATGAATGCGGAGTTCCGAAAGAGTACGGACGCGATCTCCCGCAGGCGTATGGATATTTCCGACAGGTGCGCGGCGTTTGCGGAAGCCGAAAGAGGAATATGCCGTCTGATCGTTCCGACGGGCGGAGGAAAGACCGTTTCATCTTTACGATTTGCGGTCAGGTACTGCAAAAAATTCGGGAAGAAAAAAATCATTTATATTGCTCCGTTTATGTCTATTCTGGATCAGAACAGCGACGTTTTGAGAGCTCTTGCGGGGGACGGCGCAATGCTTGAGCATCATTCAAACATTGCTTCCGAGACCGACAGCGGAGAGGAGCTTAACGAGTACGAACGCAGATGTGAGCGCTGGGAAGACCCTGTTATTGCCACAACAGCGGTGCAGTTCCTGAACACGCTTTTTTCGGGAAAAATGTCCTCGGTCAGAAGATTTCACAGGCTGACAGATGCGGTTATTATTATCGACGAAGCGCAGTCTCTGCCGATAAAGTGCGTACATCTTTTTAATCTTGCAATGAATTTTCTTTCGCGGATATGCGGCGCGGTCGTTGTGCTTTGCTCGGCTACACAGCCCTCCTTTGAATACGTGAAGCACCCTCTGCTTCTTGACGCAGAGGAAAGCATGACGGGAGACTATTCCGAGGATTTTGAAAAATTCAAGCGCACAGAGCTTGTATCCGACATAAGGACAGAG